>UQLQ01000066.1 GCA_900541905.1 uncultured Oscillospiraceae bacterium | reverse complement strand
AAATGCTCGCATCTATCATTTCTAGCAAGAGAAGATGAAGTGAAATGCTTGCATTTTCTAATGATTATTATGGATTCATTTTTAGGGTAACACAATCCGTCGAATTATTTTGCACTTACCTTACACCCATTCGAGTATCCAGCGTTAACCATTATTCGTCGCATTATTTCATACAAGACGCCATATTTTTGTGCAAGCTGTCTAATTGTCTTTTGACGACCAGCATATTCTTTAATGGCAGTTTTCTTTTCTGATTCAGACAAAAAATAAATCATACTAGTATGCTCCTTTCTCTTTTTTGTAAGTTAAGGATAGCACCGTTTTTCTCCAAAATACTTAAGTACGAAATTTAAAAATTTTCTTGGGTTAAAAATGCCCATAGCATCTGCCCAATATATACATCTGCATACCGATGGTTATCAGTCTGCTTACCATACTTATCACCGAAATACTCTACGTACGCATCATTAATATCCTCTATTTCCTCAGCAGTCACCGGAAAAATAGCTGGCTCGTTATTTTTTATTGCCTCTAAACGCTGCTCCAATGCCATAACTTCTAGTTTTGCTTCCGCAAGTTGCTTCTCATAAAATGCTACAATTGCATCTTTACCCTCCATCTCGCCAGATTCAATTTTTTCGGCCCAGTTTTTCCAAGCAGAAGCTCCTTTGGAATATGTATTTGTTGTATATTCTTCAAACTCTGACGAGACATACCATGACTGTACCATTTTGTAATACACATCCCTTACAGCGCCAACATCAGATTCCTCATCTTTTATAGACTCATACTGTATTTCTTCCTTATCGCTATTCATCTCTAATGCAATAGCCTTAATCAACTCTGCCAAGCCAACGTCTAGACCAACATTTTGAGTACCTATTGCTGGTTTTTGCATAGAACTCATGTTAAAAGGATTTGGAAATACACCAAATTGAGCGATCCAAGGGACAGCCTCTATAAGCTTATTATTCATGTATTCCATGTATGTCATTTTATCCAAATTAATAGCAAGAGCCTGACAAAGCTTACCTATATTTTCCTCTGGTTGATCCATATGCGTTTCTGTAAATAATGCCAATCCATTTACTACTCTTTCCGCCCATATTACAAGACACTTTGTAGTAAAATGACTCTGGCAAGATTTATATATAAGTCCTCTCAATTCTTTTGGAAGATCATCTACATCTTTTAATAATGCCCTATAAAAATCACAAATCTGAGTCACTGTAACATTATCTCTGTTAGCATTTTTTCTACTTGAAGGGTTTTTATCCCAATTTTTTATTAGAATTGCCAATAATTCAGCACAAACAACAGGATAAAAGTTTTCTCCTCCCTCAATGCTAGAATCCATTTTAAAAAGAGTTGGATCTATTTCATATCTCTCAAAGACTTTATCTCTTTTGTTTTCAAAAGTACTGCTGGCTTTCATTCCGCAAAGCTTTACCATCTCTGAAGTCGAATAATCAGCAAGCCTTCTTTTTTTCTGCTTTGGCACAAAATCCCTCCTTTCTAAGAATAAGTATTTTACCCAAAGTCATATATTAAGCTGAAAATTTACCATATCAGAGAGCGACGTAATATTCTCATCCAATATCAGTTTTTCTTCTTTTATTTTTACTCTTCCATTCGCCGAAGAAAGACTTTCATGTGTTTTACATAAACAATCGAATAAAGCTTTTACTTTATCTTTATCTATTCTTGAAAGATAATAAATTGAGAAAATTGTAAAATCTCCCCACAACGAGGCAATTATGCCATAATCACTTTCTTCGAATCGAGTTACTATATTTTCAAATAAAAGATTCCATGTATTATCATTGAACATTTCATAATAACGTTCAAATACATCGCTAATTCCGCTGCCTATATAACCATACTTGCTTTCAGATAGAATAAATTTAACAACACATCTATTTACATATTCTTCCATATGTTTTTGGGCGATAATATCTCCTGCCTCCATAATCAGCTTATGTAATCCGATTTCTCTTTTATCTATT
>UQLQ01000065.1 GCA_900541905.1 uncultured Oscillospiraceae bacterium | reverse complement strand
CACATTGTTGACGGCGTTGCGGTCGTAGATAAAGACGCTTGTAAGGCATGTGGAAAATGTGTTGCAGCCTGTCCGAAACATTTGGTTGAGTTAGTACCATATGAACAGAAGCATTTAGTGCAGTGCAGCTCGAAGGACAAAGGAAAAGATGTACTGTCTGTCTGTAAGGTTGGTTGTATCGGATGTAAAATGTGTCAGAAAGTTTGTCCGTCTGATGCTATTGTTGTGGAAGATAATATCGCACATATTGACCCTGAAAAATGTACGAACTGCGGTCTGTGTGCAGAAAAATGTCCAAAGAAAATCATTATGTAAATATCAAGGTTCAGCTTACGGCTGAACCTTTTTGAGAGGAAGAGAAATGAAACGTTCTGTGAAAACAATTTTGAAAGAGGCAGCTGCTTTGCTTTGGCAGGATATTAAAAATATGAGAATTGCGATTTTGCTCATTGCAGTTTATTTGGGATTGAATCGCATAGTATTTCCGGTCAGTTGTATCTGGGTAGCAATTACTGGATTTCCCTGCCCGGGTTGTGGACTTACGAGGGCAGGAATAGCACTTTTAAGAGGTGAGTTTAAGGAAGCGTTTCAGATTCACCCTTTTATCTATGTAATTGCAGCATTACTGGTTCTTTTTTGTGTTTATCGATATATCCTGAAGCGGAGTCAAAAGGTGTTTGTAAAGTATGCGCTTGTAGTTGTCATTGCAATGCTTTGCTTTTATGTGTACCGTATGATATTTTTGTTTCCGGGAGAGCCGCCGATGTCATATTACCGAAATAATTTGTTGAGTACTTTTTTTCGATAAAGTATTAAAATAAATTGTGAGCGCAGCGAAAATATGGTATGATATCAATGTATAAATCTGATAAGGAGGCACACTATGGAAAATAACTATGAAAATGCACCACAGGAAGAAACACAGTCAACACAGCCGGCTCCTCAGAACGAGGAAAGTACAAATTCAGAGTATTCAAACTCGAACGAAAACATGAATCAAAATTATCAGTATTCATATGGAAATAACGAATACCAGCCAAATGGATACGATAATCAGAATGGATCGAATCAGTATAATCAACCGGACAAAAGCGTAATGTCAATGGGAGATTGGCTGATTACATTGTTAGCTCTTTTAATTCCTTGTGCTGGAATTATTTTATATTTTGTATGGGCGTTTGGAAAAAACGAGAATGAAAACCGTAAAAACTATTGTAGAGCATACTTGATTTATTGGGCAATTACTACTGTGCTTGGTATCATTGTATTCATTTTCTTTGGAGCAATGATATTCAATATGATCAGTGGAAGCGGATATTACGGATATTATTAAAATGTGGACAGGACTATTTTCGGTAGTCCTGTTTTTTCGCAAAAGAAAGTATGAAATCGAACGTGTGGTTGCATAAAAGAATGTGATATGCTAAAATAGACGGAAAGAAAGGAACAAAAACAATGAAGATAAAGAAAAGTGATATTGTATTGATTCTGGTTGTTGTGTGTGTGGCGGTTTCCTGCTTGCTTTTATATATGAGATTCGGAAGAGAGAGCGTTGGAAAAGTGGTAGTGACTGTTGATGGAAAAGTGAAAGGGACTTACAGTCTGTCGGATAACACGGAAGTGCAAATTAACGATACGAATACATTTGTCATTGAGAACCGAGAAGTAAAGATGAAGGAAGCTAATTGTCCGGATCAGATTTGCGTACATCATAAAGCAATTTCGAAAAACAAAGAGACGATTGTTTGTCTGCCAAATAAGGTGGTGATTGAGATTACTACAGGAACAGGAGAAGAGGCAGAGATGGATTCGGTTGCAAATTAGGAGGCACGTTTTGAAATCAAAGGCAGCATATTTCGGAGTATTTATCGCACTTGCATTGATTTTCAGCTATGTGGAGACACTGATACCGATTCAAGTCGGAATACCTGGGGTGAAGCTTGGTCTGGCGAATCTTGTGGTTGTAGTCGTTTTATATAAGATGGGAATCAAAGAGGCTTATACTTTGGCAGTTGTGCGGGTGATTTTATCAGGTTTTTTATTTGGTAATTTATTTAGCATTGTGTATAGTTTGGCCGGCGGACTTCTCAGTCT
>UQLQ01000064.1 GCA_900541905.1 uncultured Oscillospiraceae bacterium | reverse complement strand
GGTTTTGAAAAGCAAAAAAGCCATTGTAACAGGCATAAGCAGGTGACAACGCGCCGTCAAAAGAATATACACCAAAAACACCGCATTCCTCGTGGGGCTTAAAATCGTCAGCGTCAAAATTAAGTACAGAATTCATATTGTTTGTTCACACTCCTATGTTTCTCCAAAAGCCTATACGCATAACAAAAATACATCTGTCATGCCCGTGCATGCATGTCTGTAAAAACAGAATGAGCATAAATGGGTATGCTCAATTGAAATAATAGACTGCAAATACTGTTTTTTTCATAAATAACCAAGTTTATTTTATTATATCTGCATAGACTTTGTCAATATTTCTGTTTCATAATTCATAAACACGATACAAGTAATGATATTTGATCATATAATCGATTGCATCACAATAAATTGCAACCAAACTGTGATTTTCCTGCAAAAAACAAGACAAACTAAAACTTTTATATTAAAAAATGAAATTTATGATAAATAAAATTGCGTTATAAGGCCGATTTTTTTAAATTTTATCTTGTAAACATAACCAAAATATGATAAAATGACAACCAGTTAATAATGATTGCAATAGGAGGAAAAGATTTTATGTCTTATGTTAGCGAACAATTGGAAAAAGTAATACAAAAAAATCCAGACCAAGCAGAATTTCAACAAACCGTTACAGAAGTACTCACTTCTTTGGAAAAAGTAATTGAACAAAACCCACAATACCAAAAAGAGGGTATTATTGAAAGAATTACAGAACCTGAAAGACAAATTATGTTCCGTGTTCCTTGGGTTGATGACAACGGCAATGTACAAGTAAACCGTGGTTTTCGCGTACAGTTTAACAGCGCTATCGGTCCTTACAAAGGCGGTTTGCGCTTCCATCCATCCGTAAACCTAAGTATTATTAAATTTTTGGGGTTTGAACAAATTTTCAAAAATGCTTTGACCGGTTTGCCAATCGGCGGTGGCAAAGGTGGTTCCGACTTTGACCCAAGAGGCAGATCCGACCGTGAAATTATGGCATTCTGCCAAAGTTTCATGACAGAATTATGCCGTCATATCGGTCCTGATGTAGATGTACCTGCAGGCGATATCGGCGTAGGTGCAAGAGAAATCGGCTATTTGTTCGGTCAATATAAGAAAATCAAAGGCAATTTTGAAAATGGTGTGCTAACAGGTAAAGGTCTCTCCTACGGCGGCAGCATTTTACGTCCTGAAGCTACAGGTTTTGGTGCTGTTTACTTCTGTAATGAAGTTTTGAAAGACAACAATGATTCTATCAAAGGCAAAACTTTTGCATTGTCCGGCTTCGGAAACGTTGCATGGGGTGCTGCAAAGAAAATTGCGGAACTTGGCGGTAAAGCAGTAACCATTTCCGGTCCTGACGGTTATATTTATGATGCTGACGGAATTACAGGCGAAAAAGTAGATTATATGCTCGAAATGAGAGCTTCCGGCAGAGATAAAGTACAAGATTATGCAGACAAATTCGGCGTACCTTTCTATCCTGGTGAAAAACCATGGAATGTAAAAGTTGACGTTGTTATGCCATGTGCAACTCAAAACGAAATTGGCATGAAAGAAGCAGAACAAATTGTAGCAAACGGCATTCAATACTATATTGAAGTATCCAACATGCCTACCACAAATGAGGCTATGGAATACCTGCAAGAGCATAAATTGATTATTGCTCCAAGTAAAGCCGTAAATGCAGGCGGCGTAGCAGTATCTGCTTTGGAAATGTCTCAAAACAGCATGCGTTTGTCATGGTCTGCTGAAGAAGTAGATGAAAAATTAAAAGGTATTATGGTAAATATCTTCAAACAATGTTCTCAAGCTGCAGAAAAATATTGTGATGACCGCCGCAATTATGTTGCAGGCGCTAATATTGCAGGCTTCTTAAAAGTTGCTGATGCAATGCTGGCACAAGGCGTTATTTAATATCGCGTAAATCATATGACAAAACCACCTTTTCTTTCCTATCGTTTTGAAAAGGTGGTTTTATTGTTTGATATATTACAAAAAAGACCGAGGAATCCATGTTCCTCGGTCTTTTTATTTATGAAATGATATAAATAATCATCGGCGCAATATAAACAGCTATGATGACAATTGCAAATAAAGCAAAGATAATTGGATAGGATATGTACTCTACAAAACGGATATAGCGGTATCGGTTTTGATTTAGTAAGAGTATAAACCCAATACACAACATGTCCGGGGCAATAAAGTCTTTGGTGGAAAGCCCGGTTTTTGGGATC
>UQLQ01000063.1 GCA_900541905.1 uncultured Oscillospiraceae bacterium | reverse complement strand
TTAGATATTGCCGTGGCAGATGAAAAGTATTTTTATCATTGTTGCATAACCTCGCATTTCTTAGTTTTTCTTGGTATTTCGGGCCTTGTGAGCCTTTGTAAATTTTTGCTTTTTAGCATAACCTGGTTTATTTTTGCATAATATTGTCCGCAAAAGGTGTAAAATGGGTTACAAATTAACTGTATAACACATCACATTTTTATCCAAATACTTGCTTCAATAATTCAACAACATCCTCGTTTTTCAGCCCATATCTTTTCAATGAATTTTGATCAAATGGTTCTAGCTCCAATGAATCAATAAAACTATGTATATCGGCATCTACTGCTACCGGCAATTCTTCTGTTTTTTCAAGCATAAGTTCCGAAGCAATACGCAAAACATCTTTTTTATGCTTCTTTCTGTCACTAGAATCCACTTTTTCGCCTAAATCTTTTCGCTTTTGTAAATCAAGATATGCTTTTGCTTTAAAAAGAATGATATATTCTGGCCTTAAAACAGAAAGTCCATTTCTCACTTCTTTTCCATTGAGTAGTGCCTTATAGTAATCATCATTCAAAAGGATTGCTGATAAACTGGAGACTTCATCATCAATATGAATTGGAGTAATTCCTTTCGCATTTTTTAATTTAAAATCACTTCTACAAAACAATTCAATCATTTTCGGAAATTCATCGTCTTCTGGTTTATCAAACCTATAAAATTGAGGGTTGCTACCGTTTGTTGCTTTGTTTCTATATTTCCCATCAACGATAAACTTCCAAAATTTCTCGCCAAACTCCGGCGTTAGTGCTTCAATAATCAAAACCATATCCAGATCTCTTGTTGCCCTGAAATTTACTTCATTGCTTTCAAACAGAATATCACAGGCTGCGCCACCTATTAAAACATACTTTTCTTCATAATCTTTAAAGTACTTCTGAAATGTGTCTAATCCCTTGACCATACATATTCCTCCAACATCTTATTAATAGAAATATCTACCCGTTCCTCTTCTTGCTCTTCTTCTGTCAGTGACAGTACTACGCTCAAAGGGTCCTGCAAACCTTTTCCCAAAAAATCAGTGAAATATCCAACTTCCAAAACAACACATCCAATTTCTTCCAATTCACTTGCTTGCTTTTCTTCTTTCACTCCACTAGCTTTCAGCTCTTTCTTCGTTACCGCATAGGTAGGATAAGCGTTATCGGACAAAAGAGAATACTCACATAAAGCAGAAATACCTGCTTTCTTTTCAAGTTTCATATCTTTTCTCAATATAAATCTTCGGATCACTGGATTTCTTAACACACTCTCAATCTGCTGCCATAATTGTTTTCGTTCATCCGGAATATTGATAACTCTTGATTTACCTTTCATGCCCAACACCTTAACATTTAAATATTCCAACTCATCAAAGCACCGGCTTGCAGATTTTGTTGACACTTCCAAACGTTTTGCCGCACCAGATACTCTCACTTCATTCCATCGTTCATAAATGGCAATCAGAAGCATTTTTTGCGTCAAAAATGAAATCAAATGAACTGGTGGCAATTCTCTTTCATTTTCCTTACTCAGCAAATAACCAATAAATGGAAGAAATACTTGCTTTCCGTCTATAACAAAAGGAATTCCTTCTTCCATCAATTTTTCTTTTATATAAAATGTAGTTCGATCAAGAAATATTGCACAGTTTAATCCTGTCATTTTTTCTACGCCAGCTCTGTCTCTACGTAACATAACAAGTCCGACATCATCTTTTGGATGAATAGCCATCCATAACGCACCATTCGTCTCTACTGTAAAAATATCATACCTTCCACGATATGCTAACGGAAGCTTTTTATATACCTCTTTATTCTCCGTCATTATTACATTTTGCCGTAATATTTTTTCCAAAAATTCTTTCACATTAATCACCTTTTTATAAATGTGACTCTTTTTACGTCACATTTATAATTTATCATACGTTATTTGATTTTTCAAGTAATATACGCCTACATAAAATCTAAGAAAAAGACGTAAGATTCATCTCACGCCTTTCCTGTTCTAACTATACCGATCCAATCTTCCAAAGGTGTAAATAAGGTGTAAAATCTGCATCTTTATCCAAGAAGCCCAATAAAATCAAGGATTTTGCCACGTCCCTTAAACACTGCCGTGGCAGATGAAAAGTACTCGTATACTCATATAAACTCCTTTCAAAAGGCGCTTTCCTGCTGCCATTTGCAGCGTTTTGCGCGGTGTTAATTTTTCTTTATGTATTGGTCATTTCTGTATATAAAATGCAAATCTTAGCAAAATTTTGCAAGATGTGTACAGCAATCGTAGTAGAAACGTAAACGGTAGAACCTAAGTACCTTGAAAAATATCAGGCTGCTTCTGCAGCCATGCTATTTTT
>UQLQ01000062.1 GCA_900541905.1 uncultured Oscillospiraceae bacterium | reverse complement strand
CGAAATATTTTGAGGGCTGGCACTCGGAAAAACACCACCCATACGTGGGTTGGGGTCACAAAATTCTGCCGGACGAAAGATATTCGGCACGAACCATGACGAAGCGGCAGGCGGACGTGCTTCTGCGGAAAGACTTGCGGAAGTTCTGCGCGATGTTCCGGCAGTTCGGGAAAGACAGCCTTTTACTCGCCACGCTTGCCTACAACGTGGGTCCATACCGGCTTTTGGGTAGCAAGACAATCCCCAAAAGCACCTTGATAAAGAAGTTGGAGGCTGGCGACAGGAACATCTACCATGAATATATTGCTTTTTGCAGTTACAAGGGAAAACGCCATGCCATGCTGCTCACACGGAGAAAGGTGGAGTTTGCGCTGCTGTATATCCCGTGATTGATGCAAAATTCGTAAAAAAAATAATTACCTCTGTTTTATAATTCAAGAGCAGGGGTAATTATGTATCACCTCAATATTACTTTAGTTGTATTATTTTATGATAACATTTTGTCATTCAGTATAAAATGCCTAATTTTGCGTCCAAAGACAGAACAATTATGAATAATAAATTAAATATAAAAATAGAACAATTAAAGAACATCAATAATATTGAGTTAAATCTACCAATAGAAACAGGACTTTATGCTATAACTGGAGCTAATGGAACAGGCAAAAGTACTATCATGACAGTCATTTCTAAGGTTGTACGTAACTCTGCATTCAATGTTTTTCAACCTCATGATTATTCATCTAATAGTAAAATCACAATATCCTATGATGGAAAAGAAAATTCTTGGACAAAAGCCAGTAGAGGATGGAGTTGTAGTTCAACTGATATAATATCTCTAAAAGGTTTTTATGAAGGTAGCATAATACATGGAATGCGTTTTATAGATGCAAATTATGATACATTACTAAAAGCTGAAAGAGTTAATAATACAATTTTAACTGATGCAGATTCGTTTGTTTCGCGCAATTTAAGTTATATTTTGCATGGAAATTATGATTTCTATACAAATCTTAAACGCATTAAAAATAGAACATTAGCACAACTTAAAGCGTTCAAAGGAATTCCATATTTCATTGAAGGAACTAATGGAATAGTTAATCAGTTTTGTATGAGTGCAGGAGAAAATATGTTGATTAGCTTATTGCATATGTTGAATGTTGTCATTGTTCGCCCTGCAAAGTCTGAAGATGTACGGCTTATATTGATAGATGAAATTGAATTAGCATTGCATCCATCTGCAATCATGAGGTTAGTTGATTTTTTGCAAAAATTGGCTACAGAGTATAATCTTGCTATATATTTTTCAAGTCATTCAATAGAATTACTTAGGAAAATAAAGCCTTCAAATATTTTTCATTTACAAAAGGAGTTGGATAATATCGCTATTGTAAATCCATGTTATCCATCATATGCAACACGAGATATTTATCAACATTCGGGATACGATTTTCTTATTTTAGTAGAGGATGTGTTGGCTAAATATATATTGGAGAATATAATTGATGAAAATGCCTTGTATAAAAGTAAATTGATTAATATTCTACCAAGTGGTGGTTGGGAGAATGTGTTAAAAATGCAAGATGATATTTGTAAGTCAAATTTAGCAGGGGTTGGAACAAAAGTATTAAGTGTTCTTGATGGTGATGTAAAACCGGATTTTGAACAACTATATAAGCAAAAGGGATTATATACTAATTTAACAATAAATTTTCTGCCAATACATAGTTTGGAAAAATACCTACATGAAAAAATTATTGTAAATAAAGATGCTGATTTTTTCAAGGAAATAGGTGACCGTTTTTTCAAAGTTAAATCACTAAAAGAAGTGGTGGATAGTTTAATCAAAAAGAATGACGACAAGGCGTTTTATAATTACCTCATTAAAAACTTAAAAGAACAAGGAATAGAAGAAAATGTATTTGTTCAAAAAGTTTGTGAAATGATATATCGAAAGGAAGATATGTCTAAACTACTAACATTCTTACAAAAAACATTTCAAAATTAAAATACTTAATGATTATTTCGGAAAAATCCGATGAAGCCGCCAACTTCATTGGATTTTCCGCTTTTCATACATTCGGGATTGTTCCCGTGTCTATCACGCCACCGTCCCTGCAATGCTCAATGCTACCGGGCGTAAACCCCATGCTCCCAATTGCGATGTGGCTAATATAGTCCGCATACTCCTGACCTTGAAAATTCCTTCCCGTAAGGTTTCTGAAAATCATCTTTATGCTTATGCCGTCGTTGCTGTGCAAGATGATTTTTCCGTTCTGTCTGATTGCTTCCATGATTAAAACTTGTTTTTGTAAATTGTATCACAGATTGGAACTTGGGCTTTTTGCTACTTTTGTGCCGCCCACTGCTCACTGACAAAAGTAGCGGGCGG
>UQLQ01000061.1 GCA_900541905.1 uncultured Oscillospiraceae bacterium | reverse complement strand
TTTATTAAAGAGGATATTATGTTGGATTTTCGTTTGCTCACTTTTATGAAACTATGTGAGTTAAAAAGTTATACTAAAACAGCAGAAAGCTTGCATATGACACAGCCGACAGTCACACAGCATGTTCAGTATCTCGAAAGACAATACGGTGTACCGCTGGTAGAATATCACGGAAAAAGTGTTATGCTAACGTCAAAAGGGGAGCAGTTGTACCATTTTATTATGACTATGGAAGCGGACAGCGAACGTGTCAAACAAATTATGAAAGAACCCACGGCAGAAAAACGTCATATTAAATTTGGAGCAACACTTACAATTGGTCAATATATTATGCCTCAGATTATGGCGAAATATTTTACACAGCACCCGAATGTGCAAATTACCATGCCGGTGGAAAATACAAAACGATTGCTGCAACGTTTAAATGATGGGGAGATTGAATTTGCCATCATTGAAGGTTATTTTGATAAACATATTTATGGACATGCATTGTTGTCTTATGAAAGATTTTTAGCGGTTTGTGCTCCGGGGCATCCTTTATTGCAACGTACGTACAAATTAGATGAATTGTGTCGTTATCCTCTTGTTACAAGAGAAAAAGGTTCTGGCACCAGAGATATTTTTGAACATATCTTAAATGAACATTACTTATCTATTGATGATTATGAACAAATTTTAGAGCTGGGAAGTTTTCAGGTCATTAAAGATTTGGTGCGGCAAGGAATTGGCTTTACATGTGCCTATGAACCGGTTGTAAAGCAAGAAATTGAAAAAGGGATTCTAAGTGAAATATCCATAGAAAAATTTTCGACAGAGAGAGAATTTAATTTTGTGTATTTAAAAGATAGTATTTTTGAAGAGGAATACTTACAGTTCTATCAATTTTGTATGGAACATTTAAAAGAATCTTAATAGTATAAAGTACATTTATTCTTTATTTCTATAGATACATCGATTTTGTTCCAAAAAATTTGTATTATTTTATACAAAAATCCATTTCATCCTTGAAAATAATCACAAAAAACGGTATCATAAAACGACATGTTATTTTATGATAGGTTGATTTAAGAGGAGGGTACAATGGAAAAATTAAAATTTAAGCAAATAATGTCCCTTACTTTAACATTATTTGCTATTTTTTTCGGGGCAGGCAATATGGTCTTTCCACCTGCTATGGGACAGCTGGCAGGAGAAAATTATTGGCAAGCCTTGATCGGTTTTATATTAACAGATGCAGGTATTGCTTTGCTTGGCATTATTGCGGTTGTTTTGGTGGGTAATGAAATTACGGATTTGGGAAATTTGGTAAGTAAAAAATTCTCCATATTTCTTTCTATTGTTGTTTATTTGCTCATTGGCCCATTATTTGCGCTTCCAAGGACTGGAAGTGTATCGTATGAATTAGCGGCAAAACCTTATGTACCAAGTGAATATTCTTGGTTGGTTTCTTTGGCAGTAACAGCTGTTTTTTTCGCTGTTACATATTTTCTGAGTGCAAGGCCGAACAAAATTGTAGATATTATAGGAAAATATCTGACACCTATCTTGATTCTCAGCATTGTAGCTATCTTCTTTTCCTGCCTGTTTATGGATAAATCAAATCATACGGTTCAATATGGAGCTACAGCAGCATCAGATACTTATTCTCAAGGCGGAGCTTTTTTCCAAGGGCTGATAGAAGGATATAATGCATTAGATGGCCCTGCAGGTTTGGTATTTGCTATTATCATTATCAATGCGGTAACAGGTTTTGGAATAAAGAAAAGAAAAAATATTACAAAGTATACCGTAATTTGCGGTATTGGTGCGGTTATCATTCTATCGGCCATTTATTTTATGTTGACTTATATTGGTGCCTCTACGCTAACTTCGTTCCCCAATGGAGGCGAACTGCTGCATGCTGTTACCAGTGATTTACTGGGTACTCCGGGAGGTATCATTTTAGGTATCGCTGTATTATTGGCATGTCTGACAACGTCGATTGGATTGACTACATCATTTTCCGACTATTTCCACGAGTTAATTCCATCTGTATCTTATCAAAAAATTGCTTTGATTGTGTGTGTCTTCAGTTTTGTAATCAGCAATGTCGGACTTACTCAATTGGTTGCGGTTTCATTGCCTGTACTGATGGCAGTTTATCCTGTATTGGTTGTCCTAATTATTCTATCTTTTTTCAAAAGATGGATTCAACACAGAAGAATGATATATGTGCTTTCAATGGCATTTGCATTCTGTATTTCGTTTATCAATGGATTGGACAGCGCCAATATTCCATTGGGAATTGTAGCTGATTGGGTTGGCATGCTTCCTCTTTATGACCTAAACTTGGGGTGGATGATTCCTGCTGCGATAGGAGCCGTAATTGGTATATTACCTTTTTGGCCAATGAATAAAAAGAAAACAGCAATTGAATAAGCCGAAATATAACAGTTTTGATTCAGGCTATATGTTCAGTTTGTTATGATTCACAAAGAACGCTTTTCAATATCTCCGATAGAATCTAACTAGGAGAAAAAGTTCATAAAGTAAGGCTCAGAACAGAGAATAAAAACTCTGCACTGAGTCTTTTTGTTTTTGTAAAACGTTATCATGGTATATTTAGTCTTTTTGGGCAGCAGTCCGAGTTGCGGTGACTCATAAGATGCTTTGCAGACAGAGATTTGACTCGGTTAGGGGCACAGTGGTGTGATAAAGGATTTCTCTACTTATTGACTGTTCTTGA
>UQLQ01000060.1 GCA_900541905.1 uncultured Oscillospiraceae bacterium | reverse complement strand
TATATCCCGTGAAATGCCCGTATTTCCGGGCTTTTTGGAGATAATCAGAGTTGTTCATCTAACAATTCCAATGGCGTTAAAAAACAGGCAGTATATTTCATGTAAATATCATAGCCACGATATCGGAAGCCTATTGTATTATATCTGGTAGGAAGTGTGTCAAGTGCAAGAACCGCTTTTTAATCTTTTGGGAAAAATCCTCTGCATACTCCCGGTATTTAAATTGCTGAAGGATATATTTCTTTTTTCCTTCACATCCAGCTTGCCGCTCTGGGCAATTACAACTTTGTATTTTCTTTTTTCCATCCGTACCCCTTATACTGCATCAATTTCTGCCCATGCTTCTTCCACTATCTGCACTCTGTCACTTTCCATATCATCAATGGCTTCATCCAGCCTTGACAAAAGAACATCCATTGCATCATTGATTGTATAAGTTGGTTCATGGGATTTTGTTGCCTGTGCCAATGCCATAACCATCACCCTTTCTTGAAATAGCACTTTTGTTTCTATTTTTATCATACCACGAACCACCGGAAATATCTATATATTTTAAATTTGTCTTTATAACCCAAACACAGAATACTGTTTTTGGGACGTTTTTTAGAATTTGTCCATTTGTAGTTTCAATTAAAAAAGTAAACAAAAGTGCTGCCGCACCAAACTTTTCAGTGCGGCAGCCCATACAGCTATTTACCTATGCCTCGTTTATATTAAATGTTTTTCCTTAAAGCTCCCGAAGGTAATCGGCACTAACATAACGGTAAATGCCGCCAAGAGAAATTTTGGCCCACCCATTACTGATAGAATATACATATACTTTTGTGCCATAATTCAATGTGCCTACTATTGTATATTGTGTTCCAGGGCCTGATCTGATATTTACATCCGACCCTGTGCACTTGTAATATCCCGGTACGCTTCTCGTGACAGAGCTTGTTTCAATTCCTGTATTTTCCGCAGCAAGCACCGGCATTGCAAATGAACTTGTCAAAAGAATTGCACTTATGACCAAACACACTACAAATGAGTTTTTTCTCATATACTTCATAATCTTTTCCTCCCATAATTTTTTTACACCATATCATCATCCTTGAGAACCTGGACGTGCTTTACTATAAGGTTCCTGCGTAGTTCCAACCACGACCCCATCTTTATTCAGTATATTACCTGTTTTGGGATCTATATGAGAACCGGCTGGTGGCGTCCATTTTCCCGACTCATTCACTGTACCAAGCGCATCTTCCAATTCCTTTTTCGTTCGGGGCGTTTTCAGTTCTGGCGTTGGTGCCGAGCTGCCGTCTGCATTGTCTGTATTGTCTGTACTCTCAATAGTTTCTTCTTGAACAAATGATTCTCCTGAAGTCCTGTTATTTTTAGACGTATCTCCATTATCTTTATCACTGCAGCCTGTACATAACACCATTATTACAAACAACAAGCTAAAAACAACTTCTTTCTTATGTGTCATTTTAATCTTTTACCTCCATTATGCCCGTTTAACTACTCCGAACCGAACTACTCAATTTAAAGTGATAGAATTCTATCATTGTCCCATTGGAATCCACTCCCTTTCAATGAACAAACTGAATTAACTGTAAATAAAGAACTTTGATCAAATCAATGACAAACTTTATTATCTTTATTTTTGCCATGATTTCAACCCCTTTTGCACCAAACGACATTTACAGTCTGTTTTTGGTCGATTTACACATTTTCTTTACGATACAAGGTACTTGTAAGCCTGCTGTCAGTAATATCCCAACAGAAAAACAGATTGTATAGATGTACTTTCCCAGCAAAAATAAAGCTATATCTAACAGCCCAAACAGTATCACGAAGAACACTGTTGTTTTTTTATATGTCCTTTTCTCGTTAGTATCAAGTCTTCTGTTTTCACTGTCTATTGGACTAAATGTAATCAGGCTCACAGACGCAATAACTGTAGCTATTGCCAACTTCAAATCACATTGCACATGCATTGATAACATTATGCACAGAAACAATAGAAAACCAGATCCAAGAATACAAGTGTGCAAATTTTTTGCATGATAACCACCACTAAATTTTCTCAGAACCACAAACGGAAAAATAAGAGCAACTCCGTGTTTTACGCTTCCCAAGCCAAAGCCAATAACTCCTGCAAGGATAAGTGGTGATACCAATAGAAAAAAACTATATAATGCATACTTGTAAAGTTCCTTATCCGCCTCGTTTATCGCATTACACCGGATCATCCAATTTACTACTGTATCTGTACATTTTTCCATTACTTGTTTCTCCTGTAGTTCATTAATTCTTTCGGTGCCTTAGGCTGATACATGATAAGACAAGAAGCTGTGTTAGCTTCTGTCCGTAACACAACATCTAATGCTGCTTTCATTCCTTTTGCAACCGATTTAGTTACCTCTTTCTTCATAATGACCTCTCTCCTTTCCACTAAAATTTGTCATTGATTTTCACATAAGCAATCATATACCACTTTAATCAAATAAACGACCCCTTTGGAATGAACGGAATGATTCTTTACAATATTGGATAATTTCCCTCTTTTCTACGAAAAATAATATGTGATACAGAATTATTTATATATAAATATCAGTTTGTTTAATATATTGCAGAATAGTTCTTTGTTACATTCTTCTTTTTATTTAGTTCTATTGGTAAAATTCTACTGAAAGAAGGTGGGATAAATAGAATTTCAATATGAAGGTATGGGAAACCGCATCAAAATACGCAGAAAAGAATTACGGATAAAACAGGCAGAACTTGCCGAAAGATTAAATATATCCAATAGCCATATGTCATCAATCGAAAACGGAAGGCAAAAACCAAGTCTGGATATTTTCATT
>UQLQ01000059.1 GCA_900541905.1 uncultured Oscillospiraceae bacterium | reverse complement strand
GTATGGTCTATGGAAAGACAAAGATTCCAGATCCCGGAACTGGGAAAGAAGTACCGGTACCGAGAAATCAGTGGAAAGTGATGGAAAATCATCACGAGCCGATTGTATCAAAAGAAGTTTTTGAAAAAGCACAGTCCCTTCAGATCAGATACACCAAGAAAAGCAAATTTGACAGGGAAACAACACTATTAGGTGGCTATGTAAAATGCGGGAATTGTTGCAGAAGCCTGACTTCAAGCAGTCCGATTCATAGTCATATTCTTTATAGCTGTGCTTACAGTAAAGGAAAAGAAGATACAGGATGTTTTGCCGGGAAAGCGGATAACAAAATGCTGGAGCATATCGTGCTGGCAGAAATAAAGGCTTACTTACGTCAGAATATCAGCCAAGAACAGATGCAGCAATCCATGAGAAAACAGCATGAGGAAAGTATAGAAGCCTATAAGACGGAAAGTGCAGATTGTGAAAAGTGTCAAGAACAAATAAAAATCCAGAACCGCCAGAACTATGAGAAGTATCACGAGGGACAGATGAACCAGAATCAGTTTATGGAAGCCAAGAAGCAGTTGGAAGAAGAAAGAGAACGACTGCAGAAACGTGTACAGGAACTGGATGAGTTGATAAACGACGAGAAAGAAATCCTGATGAAAAAGAATGTTCCGGTGGAGCAAATGTTGAAGTATTTAGGCTATGAGAATCTGACACGAGAGATGCTGGAAGAATATGTGCAGGGAATATATGTGTATGATGACGGGAGAGTGGAGGTGGAGTATAAATAGCAACAAATTAGCATATAATAACAATAAAATTGTTGATAAAAAGCAATAATGATGTATAATTATATAAAGAAATGGAAAGGAGATGCAAAAAAAATGTTGTTAAACTTTAAAATGGAAAACTTTAGGTCATTTAAAGATGAGACTTTTTTTACAATGCTTTCAAGTAAACAGAAAACGCATAATGATTATGTGATAGATAAAAGTGTAAATGGTAATAAGTTAAGAGTATTACCAATGACTGTCATTTATGGAGCAAATGCATGTGGAAAATCCAACATTGTGTTGGCAATGGATATATTAAAAAAAATGGTTATGAAAGGAACCTTAAATTGCAAAGAGCTGGAATCTTATAAAAGTATGTTATCTTTTATTAGAGATACAAGTTGGTATGATCCGGTTTCTTTAGAAATTACATTTTCCACTCAAAATAATATTTATAGATACGGAATTAAGTTTACGGATATTGATGTATATAAAATTGAAGAAGAGGTTCTTTATGTTAATGATGACTTGTTCTTTTCACGAGATGATGAAAATCAAATTTATGTGGATGTAAAGAAATTAGTAAAAAAAGGTTATATTAATAAGGATGATGCGGATTTTTCTGAACGCTTGATTCACAAATTGAACCAGACATTGGATAAACAAAAGTTAGTTGTAGCAGGTGCAATTAGCAATTTGTTTGATAAAAAATATTTTGAGGATTTTAATTTATGGTTTGAAAAATTTAATGTTATTATGAATGCAAATGACATGAATTTTAGACAAAAAGACTTAAAGACGATATTTAATAAAAAACCAGATAAAGATATTCGTAGAAATATTTTCGAAAGTGCCTCAGTTAAAGAAGTTATGAATATAGCTGAGTTTGGAAATCAAAAAATTGGATTTATGGCAGAAACAGATAATGATGAATTATCTATGTGTTCAATGTATCAAGTACCATTAAGAAAAGATGAGCAACCACAAAAAAAATATGCAATATCCATGATTGTAGATTCAGAGCTGATGGAATCGAGAGGAACTATCCATTTGATTAGATTGTTACAACCGTTTATAGATGTTTTAGATAATGGCGGGGTCATTGTTTTGGATGAAATGGATGCTTCATTGCATTTTGAAATTGTTGTATCGCTGATAAGAATTTTTAACAATAAAGATATCAATAAAAATAATGCTCAGTTAATTTTCAATACGCATAATCCAATATATTTAGACGGTGAATTGCTTAGACATGATCAAATTGTAATGGTTGAAAAGCGAAGGAATGATATGGTGAGCGAGATATATTCTTTAGCAGATTACAAATTACGTCCAGAAGAAAGAATATTAAAAAATTATTTGAATGGAAAATATGGAGCATTGCCACATATGGATTTGGAAATTGCATTTAAGCACATATTGGAAAGAGAGGCGAATAATCTTGAATCGTCCAAAGAACAATAAAATACGAAGACCACAATTCCTCTGCATTGTAGGATGTGAGGGAAAAAACCAGGAAAGAATATATTTTGATAAAGTAGCAGAATTAGTGAATTGCGTTGAAGAAAGAACGCATGATTTAGTATTTGATTATGCGGAACCATATGGCGGAAATCCTAAGTGTGTGGTAGAACGAACTATTCAGAAATCTATTGGTAAGGAAAACAAAGTATCTGTTTTTGATTATGACGGAAAAAAGGATAAGTATGAAGAAGCAATAGATTTGGCAATAGAAAATAAGATTGAATTAGGATATACAAATTATTGTTTTGATTTATGGCTGATTCTTCATAAAGAAGACTATTTTGATATAGTACAAAATCAGGATGCATATGCTGATAAATTACGACAAGTTTTTGGGTTAGCAGCAGATGCAAACATAAAAAAAGAAAAAAGGGTAACGGAAATAGTCAATCAAATCGGATTATCTGATATAAAGAATGCAATTCAAAGGGGTAAAAAAATATCAGAGGATAATCAGGGTAAAGAGGCAAATAAAACGCCAAAAGAAAACAGATATTATGATAATCCAGATACGCAAATGCATGTGTTGCTACAATTTTTATTTGCGAAAGTAGGAATAAATATTGACGCATTAGGATAGAAAAGATGTAGCAATGACGTTACATCCTCCCCACCTACTTTGTGACAATTATATAACGTCCTCTATACAGAAATATGCGGTTTTAAGCC
>UQLQ01000058.1 GCA_900541905.1 uncultured Oscillospiraceae bacterium | reverse complement strand
TTAGGGCTATGCCCGAAAATGAAAAACCACCCGCTAGGCGGGTGGATGTTTATTTGCACAGCGACGAGCTAAAGTCCGGGTGTGAAAATTTTATGAATATATCAACTTGGAAATTCAGATAAAGAAGATACAGAAAAAATAAGTGCGACAAAAAAGTGATGTATTGTAACATAGTTTTTATGATTGATATTTTCGTAATAAGCAAAATAACGCAATATCGTTATTATGTTATTGCGATAACGGATGTTAGATCTCTGGGTCTAAGCACAAAATGGAGGACACTTATGATTAAAAAAACTATGAAAGTACGGGAAAATACATTTAGAAAATTGGAAGATCCTTTTGAAAATGGAGCGGCTAAGAAATATGTATTTTATGTTAAAGTAGATGATGTGGCAGAAGGAATTCCAATGGCAACAAATCCGAGGGATCAGAAATTAACGTCAGGTGTTGCGACTGCGATTAAAGAGTCCTTATTAAGCAACGATGGATATTTTCATTTAAAGAACAGAGGTATTGTTCTTTCTGCAGAGAGTGTTCATTACAATAATAAAGAGAAAATTGCAACGATTATTTTTTCGGATGAACTGAGCCATGGGAATATTGATGGTGGACATACATACAAAATAGTCTGCGAACATAAAGGTGAAAATTTAGAACAGTATGTGCAGTTTGAAGTAATGACAGGAGTGGAAGATATTATAGAGAATTTAGCTGAGGCTCGAAATACGTCTGTTCAGGTAGATGCTAAATCAATGGCTGAATTAGCAGAAAAATTTGATCCTATTAAAGAAGGATTAGAAGGAATGCCATTTTTTAAGAGAATTGCATTTAAGCAGAATCAGATTTCCGTAGATGATGAAACAGGTAAGAAAAATAAAATGATTGATGCTCGTGAAATTGTTGCAATTATAAGTATGTTTAATATTAGCTTATATGATGCGCTTCATCATCCTACCCAAGCATATTCATCAAAAGCAAAAATGTTGGATATGTACCTTAAAAATCCCGAAGAGTATAGAGAATATGTAAATATTATGCCGGATATTTTTGATCTTTATGATGCAGTTGAAATGGAATTTGCTGATGCTTATAATGCTGGTGGCGGTCGTTATGGAAGAAAAAAATATGCTGGTTACAAAGATGGGAAAATTGTAGCAAAAAGCAAATTTGGCTTAAATAAAATGCAGTATAAGGTACCGGATGGTTTGTTATATCCTGTAGTGGCAGCGTTTCGTTCACTTCTTGTAAAAAATAAAGTTACAGGGAAATATGAGTGGAAAAATGGAGTTGGACCGATTGATGTATGGGATAATAACAAAGAAGATCTCGTTAATAAAATTATGAATTTTGCAGCATCAATCGGAGATAATCCTAATGCGGTTGGTAAAGATTCAAATATTTGGGATCTTGCATATATGACTATAATGTTAAGGAATATGCCATAATATGAAAAAGAAAAATTATAAAGTAAAACTTAAAGTTAAAGAATTGTTGGAAGAACGAAATATTACACAGAAAAAGCTTGCACAAATATCTGGCATTAGAGAATCTACGATAAGCGATATTGTTCGCGGCACACGAACGGTAATTAACTTTGAACATTTATCTAAGATAGCAGAAGCATTGGAAATTGATAATATTTCGCAGCTTATTGATTTTGAGGAAATATAATTATAGGGGAGTTGAATTGCGCTTCCCTAAGTTAAAAAGACAAAACGCTACCTTTTTCTAAAACTTTTGTTTCAAGCAAAATAAAGTATACATATTTGTAAGGCAAGAGATGTGTATGACTTTGGAGAAAATATATTTATGAATAATGAAAAATATTTAGATGAACTGGATGGTAGATTACAGGTTTTGAATGAATTACGAAAAAGAATAATCGAATTGAGTAAGGCAATTATTGGAGATACACTTTATAAGGAGGATTTCTTTTTTACTTCTGCTATGGATCGAAGCGTTGTTTTATTAGATGGAATTTCTGAGATGATAAAAAATAGAAACTTAGCTTGTGGAGGGATTTTGTACGTTCGCAGATAGATAATTGTATGCGGATTTTCGCGGCCTTTATTGCAGAAAGTCAGACAGATTTTATTGACGGATTCTTTGTTGGAAAGAAAATTAGTGATATGAAAGATAATCGTGGAAATAAAATGAAGGACTATATTTTGCGACAAAGATTAGCGGAATATGATGCTAAATTAGATTTAGTGTATAGAAATTTTTCGGAATATGTCCATTTGGCCGAAAAAGCGTTTTATTCGAGTGTAACTACATCTTCATCAGAACAGTATGATATTGAGTTCTCAGTTGGATTGCCATTAAAAGAAAAAGCAAATCCTGTACTGCTTGAAGTAGCGAATGCATTTGTATATTATGTAAAATTACAAAATAATCTTGTTAATCAAATAGTTATTTCGAAAGCAGGTTGGTAGTAACGCGCCCAAGTTTTTACTACGATTGATAACTTTAAAATTGGAAGTGTAGAGTTACATTTCCTTGGTTCAAAAAGATGATAGAGGATGCGGATGCAGCTAATGCGTATCTACATTTTGTCCACGCACTCTGTGAGATGGCATGTAATCAAAAGCGGATCAGCGTACAGGAAAGAGAAGTGGAGAACGAAAAATATGCATTCCGGTGTTTTCTTCTCCGACTTGGCTTCATCGGAGAAGAGTACAAAGTGGAGCGGAAGATTTTGCTTAAAAATCTTACTGGGTCCTCTGCATTTAAGAATGGGGAAAATAAGTAAATTTAAATAGCATTGAGATTGAGCCGATGGCTCTTTCTCTCGTAGAAGAAATAGTACGGCTTGCCAGATGGCAGGTCATTTTTTATGCCTTGGAGGTGATCATTTGAGAAAATTAAAGAAGTACAAGCCGACCAAATTCAAGGCGAAGGATTCCGTTTATAACAAGGAACTGGCGGACTATGCAGTTTCCTTTATTGAATGTCTGTGTCACACCAAGGGATGTAGGACGGATTTTGCGGACATTCAAAATAAAAAAGAATGTGGAGGTAACAG
>UQLQ01000057.1 GCA_900541905.1 uncultured Oscillospiraceae bacterium | reverse complement strand
AGTGTGGCAAGCTGGCTGTTACAGCCCTTATCAGAATAGACACCAAATGTCGCACCCTCAAAGGAATAGCTGGCGTTACCATCTGTGACCGTGGGATTGGAAGAAGTCTTTTTGACTTTTGCATTTCCTACATTTAACTTCGCCCAGAACTGTCCGATGTCCTGTCCTTCGCCAGTGTAGATGTAACCGCCACATTCATAGCGTCCCTTATTTGCTTTTACAAATGCTTTCGCACCAGCGTACACTTCATTCTGTACCGCCTGTGAGATTTCATTATAGGAAGCTCTAACGTTGTCGCACTGCCAGCCGAGCTGTTCACTCAATCTCTGCCAGACAACACACTGTTCCAGCAAATACTTCTGGTTGTTATTCAGTCCTGTATGAGTAGCGGTATATTGCTTGACGTACTCTAATGAAAGAGCAACGTCCGCAATCTGATCACTACTCATACGGGAGCTTGCGTCAGAACGTGTTTTATATCCATTCTTAAAACTGGTGTTGATATCCACGCAGTAGGCAGTTTCGCCCTCAACTTTCATGTGTCCCTCATTGAATGTAGATTTGATAGAACCATCATTCATAACGTGTTCAATGTAGCCGACACGTTCTGCTGATTCTGTCCAGTATTGATTGCCGGAAGCATGAACCGCCGTCACTGGTAATGCCGTGAGAATGGTTGCAAAAGCAAGTGTTCCTGTCAGCAACCGCTTTACTAGCTTATTCATATTTCTTTTTTCTCCTTTCGATTTTGGGTAAAAAAATAGACGCTCATTTCTGAACGCCTAAAAATTATAAAATTGTTACATCATCAATATTCTTAAAGATTTCATCTTGTAACAAAGATAATGTTTCAAAAATTGCAGTATATTTGTTTTGATAATTTATGCCTTTTATAAATTCAACTAAAGGACTAGTAAATTTCCTAAAATTTTCAAATTCATAATCAAGGACATCTAAGCCTAGTTCTTGTTCTGGGGATAATCCAAATTCTTCTCGTTGTCTACCATATTCTTTTATTTGCAACCATACCTCATAATAGAAATCCTCAGAACCATAAGTCATGTCTGTAGAAAATGTATTTGAATAATCACCTCTTACAAAATCAACATCATATACCTGTCCAAACCATATTATACCTTTTTGGGTTAATATTCCTTCTTTTATCTCTTGAGGAAAAGTTGTTCTAATAGCTATTTCACAATCAGTACAATTATTATTTTTATATACTGAAAATTCCTTTATCATAGCATAATATTGTTTGCGAAAGATATTTAAAATAGATCGTACATCATCATTTACTGCTGTCTCATAAATTTCTATACTTTCGTTTAATAAAGTTAATATGTTTCTTGTCCTTTCATAAAAGTAAATTCTTTTATCAGCTTGAAGATATTTCAGTAATTCCTGAAGTTCCTGCTCACAACTATTTTCACCTTGAAAGGTAACATAACAATTTTCTTTTTTTGTTAATTCAACTATTTTTTTCTGCAAATTTGAAATTGCAATAGAACATGGTATCCAATATTCATCTCTTGCCTTAGTTTGTGCATTTACTTTTAATTCACTTTTTTTACTCGAAACAGTAACAAAATATGTAATATAAGCTCCTAATAATGTTGAAATTAAAGGCAATATTTTATCCAAAAATTGAAATAAATTATCCATCTACTAAATCCTCATTTGTTATTTTTTTATAGTATAAATCACTTCCTCCCTTTTTTAAAGTTTATTCTATTAAAAATACTAGAACTATGTAGGATAGCTTGTTTTATCTTTATATTATATTGTGTAATGTTGTTCTTACGAAGTCGCCCCAGAACGTGCTAAAAAGTTATTTGGTTGTGAGTATGTAAATGTACAACCACATTCTGGTGCACAGGCTAACATGGCAGTTATGTTTGCTATGCTTGAACCTGGAGATAAGATTATGGGTATGAACCTTGACCATGGCGGACATTTAACGCATGGCTCACCTGTAAACCTGTCCGGTAAATACTTCGATGTTGCTCACTATGGTGTAGATGAAAATGGATTTATTGATTATGATGAAGTGTTACGAATTGCCAAAGAACATAAGCCAAAATTAATCGTAGCAGGAGCAAGTGCTTATGCAAGAACGATTGATTTTAAGCGTTTTCGTGAAATTGCCGATGAAGTAGGGGCTTATTTAATGGTTGACATTGCACATATTGCAGGACTTGTAGCAACCGGATTACATCCAAGCCCAATTCCTTATGCACATGTTACCACCACAACAACACATAAGACGCTTCGTGGACCTCGCGGAGGTATGATTATGTGCAGCGAAGAGATGAATAAAAAGTTTAATTTCAATAAAGCTGTCTTCCCTGGTATTCAAGGTGGTCCGTTAATGCATGTTATTGCTGCAAAAGCAGTTTGTTTTGAAGAGGCACTTAAACCGGAATATAAGGAATATATGGAGCAGGTTGTTAAAAATGCACAGGCCTTGAGTAAAGGCTTGATAGAACGTGGCATAAAGATTGTTTCCGGCGGTACCGATAATCATTTAATGCTGATTGATTTATCTGAAACAGAAATCAGTGGAAAAGAACTTGAAAAACGTTTGGATGATGCACATGTTACAGCAAATAAAAATACAATTCCAAACGATCCTCGCTCACCATTTGTTACAAGTGGCGTGAGACTTGGAACACCAGCTGTTACAACTCGTGGTATGTTGGAAGAAGATATGGATAAGATTGCTGAAATTATTGCACTTGTAGTAGAAAGCGAAGATAATGTAGAAAAAGCAAAAGCAATGGTTGCTGAACTGACAGATAAATATCCGTTATGTTAAATAAATATGATTAAAAAAAGAGCATCGTGAAAGATGCTCTTTTTTTAATCTCATTTTGTTATTTGCTTTTAAAAATTATAAATATTAAATCTCGTCATAAATTTATATAATTAAAAGGTACATAAAAAAATCTGATTAAAGTTTTACTACGTTTGTAGCCTGTGGTCCTTTAGCGCCTTCTGTTACATCAAATTCAACAGCCTGACCTTCTTCTAAAGATTTGAACCCATCCATAACTAAT
>UQLQ01000056.1 GCA_900541905.1 uncultured Oscillospiraceae bacterium | reverse complement strand
TCACCTGTATATTCTACATATAGAATGTTAGTGTAATGCTTTTTGTAATGTTTTGTGTAGGCTTTGGCAATATGAGTAAGATAAGCGAACAGCTTAAAAATCTACAATTACCTCAAATTGATTGGAATAACGTCGTAAAAAGGCAATCTGAAATTAATAGAATAGGCCGGCAGCTGTCTCAGCTAAATGAATTGTGTAGTAATAATTTGGTTGCACTAAGTATTTCGGAAAAATTCCGAGATTATATTAAAATCGTTAAAGAATCAGAAGGATTAACTGAAAAAGAATTTGAGGAAAAGTTTTCTGCTGAACTGGAACAAAGTATAAAATTAGGGCAGCATGGATGGGTACCATCTGAGCATGGAAATCCGCGGAATTTTTCAGAATGGGCAGAATGGATAGAAAAATGTCCTGAGAAAATATTGGAATTTTTTGAGGAAGATGACCACAATGTACTTAATAGAATAATAGAAACATTGTCTGGTATATATGTAGAATTGCCATATAAAACATATTATGAAAAAGGGCTATATTATTTCAAAATGGAAGATTACATGACAGCGGCTATGTACTGGACAATTCTCATGGAAATACGAATTACAAATCTTGTAGATTTTCCTAAACAGGGACAAAGTAGTAAAAGATTAACGTACCGTGATAAATATTCAGAATATGGATTTTCATTACAGAGACAAAAGGAATTTCAGGAGAAGAATGGATTTCAAGCTAAGAGATTTTATTTTCTGAATTTTTATCCTGCTTTACAGGAATATGTACATAGACTGTTTGCGTTTGGAAAACTTCCATTTGATATAAATGATACATCTAAAAAAGAACCGGATTATTTGGATCGTACATGGCTTATGCATGGAAGGTGTTGTAGAGAAGTCACAAGAATGGATTGTGTACAGTTAATAAATGCATTGGATGTATGTGAGTTTATGTTTAATAAACCAGAAGAGAGGAAAGAGTTTGAATTGATTTGTGTTTAGGAGGACAAAGCGGCAGATATAATGTTAAAAGTAGTTGCGTGCGCACGCATATTGTATTATAATACTGGTGGTTAGGAGGAATATATCTATGAAACTATTAAAATGGCTTTCAGTAACAGACCGATTTTACAAAATCTATTTGGATAAACAGCTTGCCCCCTTTGGAATCAACAACAGCCAATATATGTTTTTGATTAAAATCTGTCGTTCGCCTGGCATTTTACAGGATTCTTTAATGGATATGTTTTATGTTCATCCGAGCAATATTGTACGGACAGTTGCGGCATTAGAAAAGCAGGGAATGATTATGCGTTCCCCAAATGATAAGGATAAGCGGACGTGTAAGCTGTATCCTACGGAACGTGCGCTGTCTGTAATTGATGAGGTACAGACGGTATGTGAAAAGACAGAAGCTCTTTTATTGCAAGGCTTCAGGGAATCTGATAAAAACCTCTTTATTGATTTGCTGATTCAGGCAGGTGAAAATATTACAGCGGAACTCCGTATAGAAAGAAAGGGGGATGAATTTAATGACTGAGAATCCCCTAGGATATGAAAAAATTTCAAAACTGTTGAAAGATTTTGCCATTCCCAGTATTATGGCGTCTCTTGTCGGCTCAATCTACAATATTGTGGATCAGATTTTTATTGGTCAAGGGGTCGGTTATCTGGGAAATGCAGCAACCAATGTTGCCTACCCGTTCTCTACCATCTGCCTTGCTATTGCACTGCTGGTTGGAATTGGCAGTGCTTCCCGTGTTTCCCTCTGTCTTGGACGCAAAGAGCCGAAAGCTGCCGCCAAAGCAGCGGGAAATGGGATTGTTCTGATGGGGATTTTCGGAATTATTTATTTGTTGGTTGGTGAAGCTTTTCTGTCTTTGCTCCTAAAGGCATTTGGGGCAACGACAGATGTATTTCCATATGCAAAGCAGTATGCCAGCATAACATTGATTGGAATGCCGTTTCTTATTGTAACGAATGGTATGAGCAATTTGATTCGAGCAGATGGAAAACCAAAGTATTCAATGGTCTGCATGGTTGTGGGAGCTATTATCAATACCATTCTTGACCCCATTTTTATTTTTGTTTGCGATTGGGGAATTGCCGGCGCAGCTTGGGCAACAGTTATTGGGCAAATTTTTTCCTTCATACTCGCATTCCGTTATCTATGGCGTTTCCAAACAATCCATTTTGAAAAAGAGTCGTTTTTATTGGACATCAAAGAAAGCATGAAAATTTGCAGCATGGGAATCAGCAGCAGCTCAAACCAGATTGCAGTTACCGTGATTCAAATCATTCAGTACAATTCGTTGACTTATTACGGCGCATTAACAAAATATGGAACAGATATTCCCTTAGCTGCTTGCGGAATCGTTATGAAAACAAATGCCATAATCCTTGCGATTGTTGTAGGAATCTCGCAGGGAACACAGCCGATTATCGGCTTCAACTATGGGGCAAGGCAATACCATCGTGTACGGGAGGCTTACCTGCTTGCGGTAAAATGGAACCTTGTTGTTTCCACTATTGCTTTCATCGCATTTCAATTTTTCCCGCAATCTATCATTTCGCTATTCGGAGATGGGGACGAGCTGTATTTTGAATTTGCTGTTTTGTTCATGCGTACCTATCTTTTCATGGTGTTGGTAAATGGTGTGCAGTTGCTTTCTTCCAGTTTTTTTACCGCAATAGGAAAATCGTTAAAAGGTGCTCTGTTGGCATTAACAAGGCAGACCTTTGTGTTGATTCCGCTTACCCTGCTGCTCCCGCTTCGTTTCGGAATTATGGGAGTATTGCTTGCGGGACCTGTTGCTGATTTTTCAGCGTTTATGCTATCTGTTGTACTGGTGGGTATAGAATTAAAAAAACAAAAAAATGACATGTAAACAACAGCCCTATGTGAAAACATTCTTTTTCCGTCGTTAAGTAATCAAGAAGCAAAAACTTAAAAACCGTTGCGATATTATTAGAATCGGGGAAATACAGAAACAAAATCAACACCTTTTTTACAAAAAATGCCTTTAATTCAGCGGATTTTATAAAGGTATTGATTTGCATTTGGTTGTGATAATTTAACAGGTTCTGATCTGATGAAATGTGATGACAGGATAAGCGAAAAAAGGTATAATG
>UQLQ01000055.1 GCA_900541905.1 uncultured Oscillospiraceae bacterium | reverse complement strand
AACATAAATTTTACTGCAGGGAGAACCCATGTAGAATGACTACACATTATTATATAATACAACTTATACAAAAGCTGTTTTATTGTTCAGATCTCCTTTGGTAGAAATCCTTTTCCCGCGAAACACAGCCATAAACAAGATACCTACAATAGAATTGAAAAACAAGAATGTATCTGCCACCTGCAACAAAACACGAATAACAGTCTGATAAAAGCTATGAGTTCCTTGGCATTTCCACAGTTATAAACTTCCGTTTCCACGCTTAGAAACTCTAATTTCCATACGGAGAAACTAGAATTTCCAGCCTCGGAACTGGAGTTTCTAAACGTAGAAACACTTTCCCTGTCCATAGAGAGAAAACAATCATATCCTGTATGAATAGATTTTATTGCAGGTGGCAGATCGATGTTATACTTTTCAACTTTTATAGAGGTTTACTTAAAACGCACAGAAGCCATAAGATCATTTACCAAATTTTCAATTTTCTCAGTTGTAGAATACAAGGAAACAATACATGCCTTACCTGTTTCCGGGCTGAGCAACATAGAGAACTGCCAAATCAATATTGGACGAGTTTCATACTTTACAGATTGCATACGCATTATATTACTCTGATTAATCACTTCCTGATGAGTATTGAGGATAGAAAAATCATATCCATCCAGTTCTGTATTACGCCATGAATCAATACATTCCTTGAAATATTCTTCACTAGCGTTGGTATCATAAAATCCAATGACAACACCCCAAATACTGTCACCAATAGCAAAAGTATGACATACATTATCAACTGTATCCTTCTCGCAAATAGCACCTTCAGGTGCATGAAAAGCAATAATACCATCACTGTAATCACCATGTCCTAAAGTAATATTCATAGGAGTTGGAACACTTCCCCAATAAACCAACATTGAAATGCCTAACAAAAGTACCGGAGTAAATATCAAAGAACCAACTATATATTTATCTCTACTCAAAATTTTCCGTTCTTCCTTCGGAAATAAATCGGAAACTTGCTCAGACAAGCAAAGATAAACAAGCCAAACAATCCCAAAAATCAAAGCCTTTAGAATTTGCGGCAGACTGCCCCAACCATAATCACCGTAATCTCCACCTAATAATAGTAATAGATTAGAGAGAAAAATAATAATGAGATAACTTTTACCCAAAAAGACCGCATTCAACCGCTTATTCAAAAAAGCCAATATCGTATAAAGAGCCAATCCTCCAATCCCCAAAACATAAACAATATCAATTAATGCCACAAGATAGATAAAAAAGTCTCCCACTCCTATGTCATAAGCATCTAAAGAAAAATCTGCAATTGAAGTAACAACTGTTATTGCCGCACCAAGACCTACAACAAAAAGAAAAAATGAGAGCCAGCCACTAACCTGTCTGTCTTTTTGTGGTGTTAAAGGAGTAATATTTTGTGTATCCATAGTAAAATACGCTGCCAATTTAATTACCAATATACATCAGCCCAACCGGCAGCGGAATACCATTCTACCGACTGACGATAATATGCATCTTGCTTTACATCATTCCCCCGTAATATATAAGTAGAAAGTCCTTCAAAACCGTTCATTGAAACCATTTCCCCATACCCCGAAGGATAGGTACAATAATTATTATCCGTAGTATTCTTCCAAACAACAGCGTTTTGGTATGCATGGGCATAGTTATCAAATGCTTGTTGGTTTTCTTGGATTTTTTTCATCAATCCCATTAAATCATGATAGTTCTTACTGCGCAAAGGATCATAGCACAAAATCCCCGTAATATCTATATTAGCTCTTTGCTGCATTGAAGCAGCTGTCTGCAAAACCCCTTTAGTGGCAGTAGCCAATGCCGGAAGCTCACTACTCTTAACAACCGAAACAGAGACTCCACCCGTCCAGTTTTCGTTAGAAATCCCTATGCCATTATTATATTTTTCAGCATAAACTGTATAATAGCTCTCTGCAATATTAATTTCCGGTTTATCTTGTGAGAATAATGCGGGAACCACTGCTTCATACGGAGCACCCGGTCCCGGTATTTCCGTAGGAGAACCTATAAAATAATCAGTACGGTCACGTAATTGATAAATCACTTCAACAGACTGCATATAACAAGCATCAAACAGCATAAAATCAAAATGAGGAGCAACAGACAATGCCTCGTGCAAATCCGAAATATTCATTCGATAATCTCCATCGCTTGTATCCTGTCCCCACCAACGAGTTGAGGGGTTCTGATAATGCAGCCACCCATCGCCATGAGACCAAAAAACAATTCCATAACTCTTAGCCGGATAATTAGAGAAGGCCGTTCTAAAAACATCCTTCATCACGTCAAGACTAACCGAATTGTGTTTATCATAACTCATTACAGTTTCCTGTTTCACCTCGCCTTTTCCATTTTTTATCAGACGAATCAGCTTGGCAGTCTTCTTATAACCAGCAAAATAAACCAACAGGTTGTTTGTTGTCCCCTCCGTGCCTTTCATTCCTTCTATCATTTCCGACACATCCTTTGAATCAAAGTCAGACTGACCGAGGCTATTATTACCTGCAATATAAACCAATACTGTACGTGCACCATAAGAGGGTGTTATATCTTCATCTTCACAGGCTGCCAATAATGCTATCAAGCATACAAAAAGGGAAAGTATTTTAATCTTTTTCATTAGTTTTAAGTTTATTACAAAGGACAAATATAAAAAAATAAGAGATGCAAACCACATCTCTTATCCATATTAACAATTCAATTATTATTCTTCCGGTTTCGTAAAACGGAACTTATCAGCTTCAATCCGCGTTACTGTCATATTCCTACTCTTTTTATATTTATTGAGGATTTTCGTTGCTTCCTTCTCTAATTTACTTTTGTTCTCCGAGAAGTAAATCATACATGTACTATTTTGCTGTAACAGATTGTCCTCCAGATAATTTTTCAACTGATAGCTATACAATTCACGATGAGCCAGAAAACCTTCCTTACTGAGACTCACACTATCCAAGATCTGAATTTCTGTGAAATATACAACAGTATCTGTAAACGAAGCAGAAATCCCAAAAGCATAAACAGGTTTAGAGTGATCTTTTTTCAAAGAAAAAGCCGAGCACATGGTAAACACAAGTGCAATTGCAAATAGTATTTTTACGTATTTCATAT
>UQLQ01000054.1 GCA_900541905.1 uncultured Oscillospiraceae bacterium | reverse complement strand
CGTCAAGAGGTTAAGACACCGCCCTTTCACGGCGGGTTCACGGGTTCGAATCCCGTACGAGTCACCAGATGAAAAACACACCAACAGAAATTTCTGTTGGTGTGTTTTCTTTTTTAACTATGTTATTCTATCTTATTCTTAAAAAGAATAAGAATATCAAAACACAAATAAGAAATACAGTTATCAGTACTTTTTTACTTTATAAAGAGTCATAATTATTTACAACTTAATTTTAAAAAGATAATTACGTTATATCTTTCTCATAACCCAAACTAAAATTTTGATTGTAAAAAAATGCTTCAGTAAATAAAAGTTGTATCGTTACTTATTTTATGTTATAACATGCTTATAACCATGACAAGATAACAAACACGATTTGTGATAAGACTACAGTAATATTTCGTTTGTTAGAAATTGCATTACAATTTTTTTTATGTTATAATATCCCCATTCATGTGAACGTTTATTAAGAAAGAGGTTTATATAAATATGAAGAAGAGAGTTTTACTGGTAGTTGCAGCAATGTCTTTATTGGTAGCAGTGGGTTTAACCGGTTGCGGCGGAACAACGGTTGCAGATCCAAATGCAGCTTCCAGTGCTTCAGCGCCTACTGCTTCTATGGCTTTATCAGAAGTATCTGAGGACAATTTAAATGGTATGATTACCTACTTAAAAGGCAATGGCGTTATCAAAGAAGCAACAACCGATATGAAAGCAGAAATGATAGGTGCTGTTTCAGGTAAAATGGTTCAGGCTATTTATGGAGATAGTGTAGCTTTGGTTGAGATTTATGAATTCGATAAAGATAATTTAAACGAAAGTGCACAAGAAGTAATCCAAAATGCCAAAGAAAACGGAAAATTCAAATCTATGGATGGAGAATTAACAGCGACTTTATCCAATAACGAAAAATATCTTATGATATATAAAGATGTTTATACAGATGATACTAACAGACCAATTCAAGAGCGTCTTTTAACTTTATTTAAAGAGTTTGAACCAACAGGAACTTCTTCCAGCGCTGACAATAGTGCTTCTTCAACTGAAAATTCTTCTGAAAGTCAAGACCAAGAGAATAACAGCACTTCCTCTGCAATTGCGGAAAGTGCAGCTCAATAAGAGAGTTATCAAATAAAAAAAGCAAGCTCATTGAGCTTGCTTTTTTTATTCCTCATCTAATTGTTTGGATAATGCATCGGTAATTTTCTGATTCCACATCATCAATTTTTCCTCTAAATCATTCCAAACAATTTCTTTTTCCGTTTCATTTAGTACTTCATGACGCATATGGGGATAAATTTGATAGGAAATATTATCATATCCAACTTGACGTAAGATATCGATTGCCTCCAAAAAGCGTTCTTCTGAGCCCATACATGGGTCGTCTTCCCCTGAAATAAACCAAATAGGCAGATTGGGTTTTGTGACTTTCCATCCTTTTGGACTATAAACCATCTCCATGGTTTTAAATAACGCTTGATATCCGCTTAGCGTAAAATGAAATTGGGTCAGAGGATCATTGTCATACTCTGTTAGAATATCAGGATTACTGCATACCCAAGCGTTTGGGGAATCCTCGCCCGCAAAACGTCCATCATCTTTATATTTGCTTAAACGGTCAAGCATCTTGCTGTGACCATGGTCTCCTTTAAATGCTTCCAAAAACTTTACAATGGACTGTCCCATTTTACACCCGGGTACATAAACAGGGCATCCGGATATAATCAAACCGTCTAATGTAAAATCTAATTTTTTTAGATAAGCACGTGCGATTAAAGATCCCATACTGTGACCTAACAAATAGAAAGGCAGTCCCGGATGTTTCTTTTTCATTTGGGTTCCTACCAAAGCGACATCTGCGATTAATCCTTTTTCTCCGCCTTGATAGAAATAGCCCAAATCTTCTTCAGATTTTACACTGCCACCATGTCCGCGATGGTCATGAATAATACAAGCAAATCCTTTGGAAGCTAGGAATTCCATGATGGGAATATATCTTTCTTTATGTTCACACATACCATGTGATATTTGTACAATACCAATTGGTGCGCAATCCGGTGTTATTGTCATAACACTCAGCTGCAGACCGTCTACTTTAGAAGGAATATAAAATGATTCTGTTACAACTGCCATTGTAATACCTCCTTAATTCATTTCTCTTTTTTTAATAGTAGCACTCTTTTTCTAAAAAAGAAATTGACATACCAAACAAATTTAATTTTTATTTTATATCATTCGATTATAACAGTTAAATTTTAAATTCTGTCGCTAGTATTAAGGTGTAATAATGTGAGATGGAAATAACGTAAGAATTGCTTATCATAACTTTGACCATAAAAACAGTTTTGATTTATTTTAGAAGTTTTTATACATGAAAAGAATTTATATAGGGAATACTGTCTCATAGTTGAAACAAACGATTTTATTAGTTTGCCACATTCGAACATAAATACACGCAGATATTCATTTTTCTTCAAATAAAAAGAACTCTCCTCATAGTTGTGGAAAGTTCTTTTGATATGCCGAAATTAAGCACAAAAACGATGTTCGCCTATTACAGTAAGAACAGGTCTGGAAAGCATCCATTGATTGCTGGTCTTTGCAGGATTATAGTAATAAATAGCACCGCCTGTCGGGTCCCACCCATTAATCGCATCTCGTGCAGCTCTATAGGCTGATTCGGCAACCGTATGGTTTACACCGCCGTCATAGAGACATGAAAAGGCTCCGGGTTGATAAATAACACCTGCCAATGTATTGGGAAAACTGGGATGTTCAATGCGATTCATAATAACAGCCCCGACTGCAACTTGTCCCGCATATTCTTCTCCACGGGCTTCGGCAGAAATAATACGTGCTAATAAGTCTACTTCGCTTTGTGTAAAAGAACCGTTTCCACCGGTGCTTGTCCCACTGTCAGTATTGGTATTTGCTCCAATACCAAGGGCAGCCAATGTTTTCTCCCCTGCAATACCATCAGCAGAGAGACCGTGATCTCTTTGAAATGCAGTTACAGCTTGTTTTGTCTGGTTACCGTAAATTCCATCAACATTTCCCTGTAAATAACCCAGCTCTTTTAACTTGGTTTGAATTTGTCTGACTTCTTCACCGCGAGAGCCTAAGTTAGAAAAAACTGCAGTTGTCTCTTCAGTAGAGGTTGATTCATTGGTGTTTGAATCTTCTGCCTTCACTTTTGTTCCCGCATATTGAGTGAGTAGCACAATTACAATAATATTTACCAATAAAACAGCTAAAATAGAAAGTACATATTTTAAGCTGATACGTTTCATATAAAAGCTCCTTTCATTTATATAAGATGTTGCTCTTACAGAAGTGTTCCATATTTTTAATAAATTATTTGTTTTTTCTATTTTCTTTTACTATGATATGAAATTATTTTTTCTAATATGTACAAGCAAATGAAAGCAGTTTTTTATAAACAAAAATATTCTGAAATAATTGAAAAAAAGTGTTGACTTATGTCGAACTATTTGATATTATATATAAGCGCCGTTTGAACAGGCGCAAAAATCTCACAAAAGTTTTAAAAAACTCAAAAGGAACTACTTGACAAACTGTGTATAGTGTGGTAAAGTAGTAGAGCTGC
>UQLQ01000053.1 GCA_900541905.1 uncultured Oscillospiraceae bacterium | reverse complement strand
GTTCCGTTAAAACGAATATTTGCGATAATAGAACGAACTTTTCTGCATTTTGAGCGAAATATTCTGTAAAAACAGTCACAGCGGGCAGCGCAGGCTGCTGCCCAAGTGAGGATTGTCATGTTCCGTTAAAACGAATATTTGCGATAATAGAACGAACTTTTCTGCATTTTGAGCGAAATATTCTGTAAAAACAGTCACAGCGGGCAGCGCAGGCTGCTGCCCAAGTGAGGATTGTCATGTTCCGTTAAAACGAATATTTGCGATAATAGAACGAACTTTTCTGCATTTTGAGCAGAATATTCTGTGAAAACAATCACGGCGGGCAGCGCAGGCTGCTGCTTAAGCGTCGACAAACGGTGAAACCGTATAAGGAGGATATCTTTCACGTATGATAAATGAACTGTTACAAGCAATTTCCACTGCAGTATCCGATGAATTCGGTCAGGAATACACCGTATATACGGATATGCCCGAGCAAGAGCAGGCCAAACCTTGCTTTTTGATTGAACATTTGACTTTTTCCGTTGTTCCGTATTTGGGTTCAAGACGCACCAATGTATGCGCCTTTGACATTCAGTATTTCAGCAAAGCGGGAACCCAGCAGGATATGTGTGAGGTATTAATCCGGCTGTGTGATTGTTTGCGCATGATTACATCTGCTCAAGACAACCGCTTTCTTGGAAGCGATTTTCATACAAAAAAGGAAAACGGCGTACTGCATTGTCTTATCAATTACAATTTTGTGACGCAGGATGCCGCAGCCGACGAACATGCGATGTCAGACGTAAAAATAGAACAAGGATTGGAGAATACAGATGGCAGCAGTGAGAACCAAAAAAGAAACCGTCAATAAAGAACCTGTTCGCTATACAAAAGAACAGCTGTTAAAATCAAAACGATACAGAGATACTGTGGATATCTTGAGCGTTGTGCTGGACGACTACAGCGTATACACAACCGAAGATACAGATAAATTAATCATTCAATTTTTGAGAGGTAAGGTGAAATAATGGCACTTGGTGGAGGAAATTGGGCATCTCAAAATAAGGTGCTCCCGGGAACATATATCAATTTTATCAGCGCTGCGTCCGTCAGCTCCGCTGTCAGCGACAGAGGCGTTGTGGCTATGCCCCTGAATTTGGAATGGGGTCCTGATAACCAGGTATTTGAAGTAACAGCGCAAATGCTGCAAAATGAATCTTTAAAACTATTTGGTTATCCGTACAATCATGCAAAACTAAAAGGCATCAGAGATTTGTTCTTACATGCCAAATCCGCTTATTTTTATAAACTAAACAAAGGCGTGGCAGCTACCAACAAATACGGTTCCGCTGTTTATACAGGCGCTTTGGGCAACAAAATCAGAATTTCCGTTGCCGCAAATGTGGACGAACCTTCCAAATTTGATGTGACTACCACTTTTGACAACGTAACCGTTGATGAGCAAATTGCAATTACAAAATCAGAACTCAAAGACAATGATTTTGTCAAATTCTCTCCCGGCCTTACGTTGGAAGAAGATGCGGGTACACCTATGACAGGCGGTACCAACGGCGATGAAGTGACAGGTACCGAATATCAGGCTTTCTTGGACAAAATCGAGTCCTTCAGCTTTAACGTACTTGCTTGTACTTCCACAACATCGGAAATCAAAGGATTGTTTACAGCATTTACAAAGAGACTTCGCGATGAAGTGGGTGTGAAATTCCAAACCGTATTGCATCAAAAAAGCGATGCCGATTATGAAGGCATTATCAGCGTGGAAAATGAAGTTGCGGATTCGGACGCACAAGTATCCGACTTGGTGTACTGGGTAGCCGGCTTACAGGCAGGCTGTGCTGTGAATAAATCCACAACCAATGAAGTGTATGACGGCGAATACAGCGTAAAAACCGACTATACACAAGTTCAGTTGGCTTCTGCGCTGCAAAACGGCAAATATGTATTGCATCGCGTAGGCAACGGCATCAGAGTATTGGATGATATCAATACCCTTTTGACCGTGACCGAAGAAAAAGGCAAAGATTTTTCACGCAATCAAGTCATTCGCGTGTTGGACCAAATTGCAATTGACACCGCTATGATTTTCAACAACCGCTTTTTGGGAAAAATTCCAAACAATGAAAGCGGCCGTACCAGCTTCTGGAACGCGCTTGTGGATCATCACAAAGAGTTGGAGCGTATGCAGGCGATTGATACATTTGATACTGCCAATATTGTGGTGGCACAAGGTGACAGCAGACAGTCCATTGTGGTAACGGATACCGTAAAACCAATGGACGCTATGACACATTTGTACATGACAGTAACCGTAAACTAGAAGGGAGACAAAAACAATGGCAAGAAGCGTAATGCACGCAAAAGACACCGTAAGCGCCTCATTGGCAGAATGTTATGTTACCATTGAGGATAAACGTTATAATCTGATGCAGGCGATTAATCTTGAGGCGAATTTTGAAAAGAACAAAACAGAAGTTCCGATTTTGGGCAAAACAGGCAAGGGCAACAAAGCCACCAGCTGGACAGGTACCGGGTCGGCAACATTCCATTACAACACCAGCGTGTTTCGCATGTTGATGTACCGTTACAAAGAAACGGGTCAGGATGTTTATTTTGATATTCAGGTGACAAATGAAGACCCAACCAGTTCGGTAGGCAGACAAACCGTCATTTTGAAGGATTGCAACGTAGACGGCGGCATCCTTGCAAAATTCGATGCGGACGCGGAATACTTGGACGAAGATATGGACTTCACTTTTGAAGATTTTGAAATTCCGGAACAATTTAAGTTATTGCAAGGCATGGAACAATAGAAAGGTTGGTTGACAGAGCATGGCAAAAAATTTAGCGGCATTTTTGGCACAAAACGTGCAGAAAACAGAGAATGTGAAATATGTAGCTTCCAAACGCATTATGGAAAACGGAACGCCTGTGGAATGGGAAATCAGAGCCATTTCACCGGGAAAAGACGACGCTTTGAAAAAGGCTTGTACCAAACAGATACCGGTTCCGGGCAAAAAGAATTCCTTTACTCCGGAATTGGATATGTACTTATATTTAGGTAAATTGGCAGCCGCATGTACCGTATACCCGGACTTGGCTGACGCAGAGCTGCAAAACAGCTACGGCGTAATGGGAGAAGACGCATTGTTAAAAGAAATTTTGAACATTGGCGAATACAACAACTACCTAACCAAAGTACAGGAAGTAAACGGCTTTGAAACCACAATGGATGAATTGGTGGAAGAAGCAAAAAACTGATTTGCGACGGTGACTCTGAGGCAAATGTTGCGTATTACTGTTTACACAAGCTCAGAATTCTGCCGTCGCAGTATATGGCGCTGGACAGACAGGAAAAGGCATTTGTGATTGCCAGCATTCAATTAAAGATAGAACAGGATAAAAAAGATGCAAGGCGTATGAAATCCAAAAGCAAATAATTGCATTTACTCCAACGGATGAGGAGACGTTTCCCTGCAATATTCGGGCAGCTTACTGTCTGCGCAAGCCGATGATTGACGTGCCCCGTTGTGATATGCAAGCGAGTTTACAGCGTAGGACACTTTGTTTGATATACGGTTGTTCCAACAGAACCGTTTGCTCCTGCTTGGCCATGGAATCAAAACCAAATAAAGTGTGTGAAAGTAAAGCACGAATTGATAACGTTCTCCCCGATATGTGATATGTTGTGATGTATCATAATAAAGGGGGAGAAAAGTTATGAAAAAAGTATTTTTAGTGTTAGCGGCTTGTGCTGTGGT
>UQLQ01000052.1 GCA_900541905.1 uncultured Oscillospiraceae bacterium | reverse complement strand
TACCAAGGCTATATCGGCAACATAATACATCGCTACCAATTCCTCAAAAGAGAAACCATGATAAAAATAACATACCGGAGTCCAATTCATGGTAGAGTAAGTTCCATTGATAGAACCGATCTCCTCGTCTATTTTGGTTTTCAATTCGGCATAACTGCCTACATGGTCGCGAGAGGGGACGATAACCATCGCCAATGTCACTTTCCCGTGATATTCCGGATGATTTTTCAAAAAAGAGGCGAATCCGTAAAGACGGTGCAATATTCCTTTGCTGTAATCCAGTCGGTCTACCGATATGATTAACTTATGATCTCCAAATAGAAGTCGTGTTTTCTCTACTGCGTGGTGGACTTTGTCATCAGCTATCACATTGTGATAAAGATCATAGTTTATCCCCATCGGTAATGCATCCACACGGGTTACACGATCATTCATTTGAACTTCATCCAGATTGAAATTCTTATGAAGGATGCGTTCCGTCGCACTGATGAAATGACGCATATAATCGTGAATGTGAAAAGCGACAAAGTCGGCTCCCAAAAGTCCGTTCAGGATCTCGACCCTTTCGGGCAGAATCCGGAAAAGTTCATGTGAAGGGAACGGAATATGGTGGAAATACCCGATATGAAGGTTGGGAAACTTCTCACGGAGCATGCCCGGCAACAGCATTAACTGATAGTCCTGTACCCAAACCCAATCATTAGGTTCAACTATCCGAGATATCTCTTCACAAAAAACAGCATTGACTTCCCTATATGATTCCCAAAAGTTCTTTTTATATAACGTATAAGCAAAAAAGTAATGACAGAGGGGCCATAGGGTACTGTTGCTATATCCTTCGTAGTAATTTTCATACTGCCTGTCGGATAAGAATACCGGATGATAATTATTTTTTTCCAATTGACTGCAAATGTCATCTTTTTCCGTCTTTTGTTCTACGCAGACGCCAGGCCAACCAATCCAATGTTTTTCACAATCAACGTCCAATGACTTCAAACCTGTAGCCAGCCCTCCTTCGCTCCGTGAAAAAACAAATTTTCCATCGGAGGAACGTGTAACTTTTACAGGCAACCTATTCGAAATGATAAATAATCTCATATTTGAAATATTATATACAACACAAAGCAAAATCCATACCAATTTGTATTTGTCATTGATAAACAGATGTTTGCAAATAGGGAAGCCTAAGTAATATTACCAAAATGAAAAACACTTTTTCATTTTAGTTGTTTTTTTTACTTTCAATTTAGAATTAATATTTTTAATCAATTGATATATAGTGATTTATGTTTGTTGTTTTCTAATTGGTCTGATTTTGGCATTATCTTTATCAGTTTAGATTTCCGAAGAAAGTATCATTAATATTCATCTTCGGTTGTCTGCTATAAGAAACAATGTAGAACAACAAAGAAACAAAATGGTATTTTTTATTTATCAGTTAGGCTCGCTTGCCTCTGTATGGGCAATCAGCAATTTAATAAAAAAAGATGTTCCTCAAAGGATCAAAAACAAGATTATCGTTCTGTTACTAGTAACAAGCTGGATTGGTGTTTTGGGGTATTTTTTCATTTTGAAAAACAGGATTGAAAAATGGTGGCCTTGCAAGAAGTACTTGGTTGCTCATAGAAGGATATGAGTTTCATATTATATATTATTGCAATTAAAGTTGTTTTATGTGTACCAAAATCTTTTTCTCCATTCATTCTGTAAAGATTTGAATTGTTTTTTTCTTTTTGAGCCGTGGATATAATTTATTCACGGCTTATTTAAAGGATTTGATTTCAAAAATTAGGATACAAATGGAAAAGAATATGCGGATGAAATTTTTAAAGCAACGGATAACGGTAATATTACTGTTAGTGGCTAGCGTATGTATATGTGGTAGCATCAATGAATTCTATGTCTTCGAAAATGATTATTATTTTAAATATCTGCTGAATACTTTTACAGGAATCATCCTTTTGACAGGAATTGCCTATTTATGCTATCCTCAAAAGAAGACAAATCAGGAAAATGAATTGGTGCTGAATGAATACAAACTGGTGTATGAAACGGAGTCTATCGCATCGCAATATTTTATTTCTGATACAGAAGCTTGGAACACATTAAGAAAACAATTGAAAACAACAGCTCAAGGACATGCTATTTTATATATCAGCGAAAGTTGCGAATTGCCTATAATCAATAACATGATTTTAGCTAAAAAGAGAAATTTCGATTGTTGGAAGCCTGCCTGTGCAGGGCAGATATCTAAAGATTTTGGTGAGATTTAAAGTGATCATAAAAAATATATGGCAGCCATAAAACGATGTCCATGGAAAGGAAATGTCAATTATCTGAAAATACGGGGAATAATATTGAATTGGACCTAGTCAGCGTTGAAAAGCACCACATTCAGAAAGTTCTCCAACATACTAACGGATACAAACCCGAAGCTGCTCGTCCTCTTGGGATAGCCTTAACCACACTTTATAGGAAGATGGAAGCCTATGGACTATAATGTGGAACACTTTGTTCTTGCATACCCGGTAGGTTTACCTAAAACAGGCAGCTTGCCTTTTTTATATACCTTTTCAAAATGAAAATATCTTTTTCCTTTTGAAAAGGATTGAGCATATTACATAATAATATTATTTTTTGATTATATAGCTGATAAACAATGCATTGTGCAAGAACTCGATTTTTTGGCACAGCTTTGGCATATAGTAGGGTGGAAAACAAATAAATAGTATTAACAATTAAAAAAGACAAGTATGGAAGATACGTTATCATTTTTGTTCTTGTGTGCTACCGGTGTAGCATGCTATTGGTTTTTCTTCAAGTGTGTGGACCGGTTTGAGAAAATTTAATGTAAGAAAGGAGAATTAAATTATGTTTTTAGCACTGTTTATACTTTGCTTATTGATCTTCGGGTATTTGATGTATGTCCTAATTAAGCCCGAAAAGTTTTAATGGTAATTAGTTTTTTTAAGTGAAAAGATGAATACAGAAATTTTAGGTGTAGCATTGCAGATATTGCTGCTGCTGGTTATCAGTTACCCGCTGGGAAAGCATATCGCCAAGGTGTATAAGGAGGGAAACGACTGCATGCGTTTCATGGCTCCAATTGAAAGATTTATTTACAAGCTGGCGGGTATCAACCCCAATGAAGAGATGGATTGGAAGGCATTCTTGAAATCTCTGCTTATTATAAACGTATTTTGGTTCTTCTGGGGTATGATCCTGTTGGTATCGCAAGGATATCTTCCTTTGAATCCTGATGGGAACAGCGGACAAAGTCCAGATTTGGCGTTCAACACGTGTATTAGTTTCATGGTTAACTGTAACTTGCAGCACTATAGCGGAGAAAGCGGTTTGACTTATTTTACACAGTTGTTCGTCATCATGTTGTTCCAGTTCATCACTGCTGCAACAGGTATGGCTGCCATGGCTGGAATTATGAAGTCGATGGCCGCCAAAACAACTAAAACAATCGGCAACTTCTGGCACTATTTAGTGATCAGCTGTACACGTATCCTTTTCCCGATGTCTCTGATCGTGGGTTTCATCCTGATCATACAAGGTACGCCGATGGGCTTTGACTCCAAAATGACAATCCCGACATTGGAAGGAGCTGAACAAACTGTTTCACAAGGTCCTACAGCTGCAATCGTTCCGATTAAACAGTTAGGTACGAATGGTGGTGGTTACTTCGGAGTAAACTCTTCTCACCCATTGGAAAACCCGACTTACCTGACCAATATTGTAGAATGTTGGTCTATTCTGATCATTCCGATGGCATTGGTATTTGCTTTGGGATTTTATCTGAAACGTAAAAAGTTAGGTTATGTGATCTATGGTGTCATGCTGTTTGCTTATCTGGTAGGA
>UQLQ01000051.1 GCA_900541905.1 uncultured Oscillospiraceae bacterium | reverse complement strand
TTGCCCTTCATACTTTTGGGAGGGAAGGTGCTTTACCCGGAAACGGGGCTGCGCGAGGTGCTGGAAGCGAACTACCGCAAGCCGCTGGAGTGAGGCGGCCAACATGAAAAAGGAAACGGGCGACATTTTGTGGTGCTGCCCGTTTACTTTTTATATACTTGGGTGTTTTAATGACCTTAAAACCAGTTTTTTGATTGATCCAACCAATTTCTATCGTTAGAAATTCATATAGTTAATAAAAAGTTGTAACTTTGCATTTAACGCAATCTAAAAATTAATTGTAATGGCAATTTTAAACAACATTAAAAATGTACTATCAGAAAAAGGAGTTATGAGCAAATGGTTGGCAAAACAATTACAGAAAGATCCTGCAACAGTATCTAAATGGTGTAATAATCATTCTCAACCTGATTTGTACACATTTGTTCGTATTGCAAATTTGCTTGATGTTGATGTTCATGAACTTATTTGTCATACAAAAAAATAGTATCTAAAGGAATATAGATGTTTCACCATTTTTAAGCATGTAAATAAAGTGTATGAGCAATAAAATTTGGAATTTTGATATATTAGTTGATGATTGTTTTGTTAATTTTAATACAAAAAAGCAAGAAATAAATCCAGATCATAATGACAGGTTATTATCAGTTGCTAATGGCTTTGAAGATGGCAGTTGGAGATATCGTCAATTCAAAGAATTTGTTTTCAGTAATATTGCAGAAACAGCTTTGTCTGCACAAGAACGAGAGAAATTAATAGATAATGATTACGGTAGGCTTATTGAGGCTGCCAAACATTTACGACTTGTTGACAAAGAGCAGAATGGAAAGGGAAGTGAAATAGCGGAAATTATTCTATATGGCATAATGAAGAACCATTATAAAGCCTTATCTGCAATACCTAAAATTTTTTATAAACAGAATGATAATGATAATGCAAAGGGCTCTGATTCTGTACACATTGTAATTGACCCAAATGGAGGCTTTCAACTTTGGTTAGGAGAAGCTAAATTTTATAATTCTCTTGAGGATGCGCGATTATACGAACCAATAAATTCTGTTGAACAAATGTTGCGCAAACCTATTATGAAAAAGGAATGCGGAATAATGACCAATCTCAATGAACTTGATAAACAAATTGAAAACCAAACATTACTTAAAAAGATAAAAGAATGTTTCGATGAGAATACTTCCATTGACGAAATAAAACCCAAACTACATATACCTATTCTTTTATTACATGAATGCCAGATAACAGCAAGTACTACTGAAATGAGTGATGAGTATAAAAATAGTATTATTTCTTTTCATAGAGATCGTGCTCATTCGTTTTTTAAGAAGCAGATCAACAAGCTTAGTTCTGTTCATAAGTATTCGGAAATAAACTTTCATTTGATTCTTTTTCCTGTTCCTGATAAAACAAAAATAGTAAACTGGTTTATTTCACAAGCAAAAAATCTCAAAAATGATGCAGACGAATGATATATATAATACATGTTTAGATATAAGTAATGTTCTAAATGCTGGTGATATAAGTAATGCAAGATCCAAAGTAATTACATTACTTCATGAGATTAATGGTACTAACAATAATTCATATATGGAATTAGTCAACCATCTTATTCGTGAAGTGGGGCTTTTACCGTATATTGATACATATACTGCATCTTGGGAAGATCGGTTTGTATGTGAAGTTTTTAAAGTTAATATTGGAGAAAGAAAACCTTGTGTCTTACATACTGCTCAATCACAGGTATTAAAGAAGTTATTAGAAGGGAAAAGCGTTGCGGTGAGTGCTCCTACAAGTTTTGGTAAAAGTTTTGTTATTGATGCATTTATTGCGATTAAACAACCAATTAATGTTGTAATATTAGTACCTACGGTTGCTCTTGCAGATGAAACAAGAAGACGAATTTGCCGAAAATTCTCTCATCAATATAAAATAATTACAACAACAGATGTAGAACTTGCGGAGAAAAACATATTGGTATTTCCGCAAGAAAGAGCTTTTGCCTATATAGATAAACTTCCTTCAATTGATATTCTAATCGTTGATGAGTTTTATAAGGCAAGTACAAATTTTGATCTTGAAAGAAGCTCCACTTTACTCAGTTCAATGGTAGAACTCGGAAAGAAAGCTAAACAAAGATATTATCTTGCCCCAAATATCCATGAAATAGAAGAAAATGTATTCACTGAAGGGATGACATTTCTGCGTATGGATTTTAAGACCGTTGTAACGCATGCATGGCGGTTATATAAAAGCAGACCAAAGAATGAAGATAAACAGAGTTTTAAGACACGTAAACTTATTGAATTAATAAATACAGGTATAGGTAAAGCTTTGATATATACCGGCACATATAAGGGAATTGAAGAAGTAACAACAATTCTTAACAGAAATTTATATAATAAAGACTCTGAACTGCTTGCTAATTTTTCTGATTGGCTGGAATGCAATTATGGAGAAAAGTATATTCTTAAAGATTTAGTCAAACATGGTATTGGTATTCATAATGGTCAGCTACATCGTTCTCTTAGTCAAATTCAAATAAAACTATTTGAAGAACAGAATGGGTTAGATTATTTGGTATCGACCTCGTCTATAATTGAAGGAGTAAATACTCAAGCAGAGAGTGTCGTTTTATGGTCAAATAAGAACGGGGCTCATAAGATTGATTATTTTACCTTTCGCAACATCATTGGACGCGCAGGCAGAATGTTTCGTTATTTTGTAGGTCGTGTCTATATGCTTGAAGAGCCACCAAGTCAAGAAAATACTAAATTGAGATTAGAGTTTCCTGATGATGTAGTAAAAAAACTTGATGGAAATGACCCCGGTATAAAATTGAATAATGAACAATATGTAAAAATTCAACGATATCAAGATGAAATGATAGAACTTCTTGGAACGGATATTTGGCATAGAATTGAAAGAATACCACAAATCAGAAGTTGTAAACCATCAATGTTAAAGATAATTGCGGAAAAATTGAAAACTGATTCCAATTGGCCAACAAATTGCGATGCTTTACAAAACAATAATACATGGGAATGGAGGGATGCTTTAGGAGATATCATAGAAATTTTGGAATATCATCGAAAAGGACATTTACGGTATTATGCATGTGCATGTAGTAATGGATGGAAAATGACTATAAAAGAGCTATATAACACAGTAAAAGATTATGGTATTACATATGAGGATATATTTACATTTGAAAGATATGTATCCTTTAATCTCTCATCTATTATTGCGGTAATTAATATTATACGTCAAGAACTTTATCCTAATTCCTCAAATATCGCCAATTTTGTATATAAAGCATCAAATGCCTTTTTACCTAAAATTGTATTTCAACTTGAAGAATACGGATTACCGAGGATGATTAGTAAAAAGATACAAAATGCAGGTCTTATAAATCTTGAAGACGATTCTAAAGAGATTACAATCGTTATACAGGAATTTAACACGATAGGAATTGAATACCTTGAACAAAAAATACCTAATCTCCATTCATTTGACAAATATATATTAAAACATTTTATGAACGGAATTCGTTGCATAACGACAAATCAAAAGAATTAAATAATAGCCATATTATTACCTCTATATTTTTTGAGATATGATATGGCTATTTAGATAAGGATCCATATAGAAATTCTTTCGTATAATTTTCATTTGATATCTTCAACAGTACGCAGTTTTTCCGTTCTGTATAAACATCACGTATGTTTGCCGCTTCTCTTGTGAGAGAACCTTTCCTACCAGCCACATGCGGAACAGGTAGGTGTTGTAGGTGTTCAGCCGAAAAGCAATCAGAATAATGATTTCAGGCGCGTACACGTCCGCGTACAGCCCGTTTTCAAGCTGCATGTAGCGGCACACCTTGTAGTCGTTCAGCACGTCAGACTTGCGGACGGCTTTGATGACGGCGTTCACTGCCGGGACGGTCGTATGGAACAGTCCGGCTATTTCGGTGGCGGTCATCCACACATCGTTACCGGTTACGCTGACCGCCTTGTCCTCTATGATGATTATGTCACGTTTCA
>UQLQ01000050.1 GCA_900541905.1 uncultured Oscillospiraceae bacterium | reverse complement strand
GACCTGCGCAAAAAATATGATGAAGCGACTTTAACTGAGGCTTATGATGAACTCAAGGAGCTGTATGCAAACGGCCAGCTCTATTCGGAGGACGGCTATCACAATTTTTCCGCAATGCTGAAAGAAGCGCCGGTAAAATCCATGTGTTTGAATGTAGCGCATGACTGTAATTTGCGCTGTGAATATTGCTTTGCCGCAAAGGGTGACTTTGGCTGTGGCAAAAAATTAATGCCTTTGGAAGTTGGAAAAAAGGCAATCGACTTTTTAATTGAACATTCCAAAGAAAGACGCAATTTGGAACTGGATTTCTTTGGCGGAGAACCGCTGATGAATTTCGACGTAGTCAAACAAGTTGTGGAATATGCAAGAAGCCAGGAAGAAAAACACAATAAAAAATTCCGCTTTACCATGACGACCAATGGATTGCTGCTAACAGACGATATTATTGAGTATTTAAACAAAGAAATGTATAATGTTGTTCTGTCATTGGACGGAAGAAAAGAAATTAATGATATGCTGCGAGTACGCGCAGACGGAAGCGGTTGTTATGATGCGATTGTACCAAAATATCAAAAGCTGATTGCAACCAGAGGGGACAAGGATTATTATGTGAGAGGTACGTTTACCAAGCATAATTTAGACTTTGCAAAAGATGCGGTTCATATGGCGGAACTTGGCTTTGACCAAGTATCGGTAGAACCTGTGGTATCTGACCCTAACCTTCCATACTCTTTACAAGAGGAAGATTTGCCGGCAGCATTTGCCGAATATGAGAATTTGGCAAATATTTTGATAGACCGCAAAAAGAAAGGAAAAGGATTTAACTTTTTCCACTTCATGATAGATTTGAATCAAGGTCCGTGTGCCATTAAACGTTTGCGCGGCTGTGGCTGCGGCAATGAATATGTTTGTGTGACACCGGAAGGTGACATTTATCCATGCCACCAATTTGTTGGGCAAGAAAAATGGAAAATGGGCAATATTATGGAGGATACCTTTGATATTCCCATGAAGCAGGAATTTGCACTTACCAACGTGTACAGCAAAGAGGATTGCAAAGACTGTTGGGCAAAATTCTATTGCAGCGGCGGCTGTGCAGCCAACAGCTGGCAATATGAAGGCAATATCTTAAAATCGCATAAGCTTTCATGTGATTTAGAGAAAAAACGATTGGAATGCGCAATTATGATGAAAGCTGCTATGGCATAAATAAATATTTGACAGAAAAAGCAGTATGATTGAGGTCGTACTGCTTTTTGATTGTGAAACAACAACATATGGTTGTGCATAGCCAAGAGAGAAATAATTTTCTTTTCCCTATCTTCAGATTGTTGTTTGTTGACAAAAGGCACTTTCTCATATCCTAAGCAGGGCGCCAAAGCATAACTTAATAAAGACAGGAAACAATGAGACGCAGTGCAGAGTAGTAAGGCTCTGCGCTGCGTATTTTTTATTTGCGAAAGATGTGAAAACAGCATGTGTTCGGTGCTTTTAGAGAAAGTGCCTAAGTCGCAGCATTTCAGCAAGAACTACGGAGAACAGCGGTCAGGTACGGTTAGGGGAGAAAACAGGACGACAGGGGAGTTTGTTCTTTTTGGAATATATGGGGTTGTCCTCTGACAATTATCGTGAAAAATGGTAATCAAAATGCAGATGTTACAGTTTGATACAGTCATACCAAACATGGTCGCTTTTCCATAATATTAGAAAAAGTAAAAATAATTGTAAATAATTATTGGGAATAAATAATGAAACATTGCTTTATTTATTTCACTTTGTAGGAATTATGCGAAAATTATCGGATTATGTCTTGCACTCTTTTTCTAAAAGTATTATCATAATAGAACGACAAATGTACAAAAAAGAGGGTAATCGTGTGGAAAATACAGTATTAGGTTTCATTGGCGCAGGAAACATGGCTACTGCCATTATCAACGGAATTGTATCTACTGAGACAATGCGTCCGTCTCAAATTGCAGTATTTGATGTCAATGAAGAAAAATGTGCTTATTTTAAACAAATAGGTGTTCAGGTGGCTTCTTCCGCTTCAGAATTGGCAAGTGCTTGCAGCATTATTGTGCTTGCAGTGAAGCCGCAAAATTTTGAAGAAGTTTTAACAGAAATCAAAGAACAAGTAACGGAACAAAAGCTCATGGTTTCTATCGCTGCCGGTATTTCTACAGACTATATTCGTACCACTTTGGGATGTCAATGTCCCGTTATTCGTACCATGCCGAATACACCTTTGCTTTTAAGCCAAGGTGCTACCGCTATGTGCCGCTCTCAAGGTGTAACAGATGAAATGTTCGAGACAGTAGAAGAATTTTTCTCCTCCTGCGGTACCGTTTCAGAGTTGGAAGAATCACAAATGAATGCGGTGATTTCCGTAAACGGCAGCAGCCCTGCTTATTTTTATTTGTTTGCAAAAGCAATGCTGGACAACGCTGAAAAGCAAGGAATTGCAAAGGAAGTTGCATTGCCGATGATTGCGCAAACATTAATCGGCAGCGCAGGTATGCTTGTATATTCGGGTAAAACTCCTGACGAATTAATCGAAATGGTATCCTCTCCGGGAGGAACTACATTGGAAGCGTTAAATGTGTTCTATCAGCATGATTTGGAAAAAATTGTGGACGAGGCAATGCTTGCTTGTACAAAAAGAGCGGAAGAATTAGGAAAATAATTCATAATTGTCCTATGGTATACATAATTATGAACCAGACAACTTGTTTGGGGGATTATAAATACTATGAGACGGACAAACTTATTTTTTGTAAAAGTACCCAAAGAACATAGAGGTGCAAAAACGGTAGGCAGTCGTTCGGGAGGATTTTCTTCCGGTTATCGCGGTGGAATTCTGCAGATTTTCCGTCAGCAGTTCTTGTTGGTGTTTTTGGGATTGTTTTTAATTGCCGGCCTTATTTTAGGAGTCATATTCATTCGCAATGCGGATTATTCTTTATTAAAAACATTGGATTTTGTATTTTTCAGCAATGTGAAAGCAAGAAGCGCATTGCCTGTGTTATCTATTTTTGTAGCATCGTTGGCATCGTCTTTTTTATTTTTATTATTTTGTTTTTTATGTGGTCTGTCCATATGGGGGGCCTATTGTGTTCCGTTGGCGCCGTTATTCCGTGGATTTGGCATGGGAATTACAGCCGGATATCTGTATGCTGCCTATGGATTCCAAGGATTTTTATTTCATTTGGCTGTTATTTTACCGGGAGCTTTTATTTGTCTGATTGCCATTTTAATTGCTTCCAGAGAAAGCATGCTGTTTTCCAAGAAGATACATCTTGGCAGGAAGACGGAAGAGCAGGAAGCGCAGCCGAAAAACAATGTGCGGCATTTTTTTATTCGTTTTTCTATTTTAACCGGAATATTAATCATAGGCGCTGTGGTAGATGTACTGACCACAGTCTGCTTTTCCGGCTTATTTGTATTTTGATTGGGAGGTGACGTTAAAAATGAGAGAATATGTTTCGCAGTTTCGGGAATATCTGACCGAGAAAAAAGCAGTATCTCAAAATACATTGCAGTCCTATATGCGGGATATTCAACATTTTTTAACGTTTATGAAAGAACATCAATTTACAGATTTGCTCAAAGCGGACGATACCATGATGCATTTGTATGTGGAGGAACTGACCCGTCAAAATCTTTCAAATGCGACCATTACACGGCGTTTGGCCTCCATACGTTGTTTTTATCAATTTCTGATGCAGAATTATCATGTAACGGTGAACCCGGCAAAACATATTAAGTTGGAAAAATCTCCAAAAAAATTACCTCATTTTCTAAGCGGTGCAGAAATTGATTTGTTGTTGGCACAGCCGAACATTGCGGAACCGAAGGGATGCCGTGACAAGGCAATTTTGGAATTGCTTTATGCAACGGGAATTCGTGCAACAGAGCTGGTGGAACTGAATTTGGGAGACATTAATTTAAAAACAGGTTTGCTCCGCTGTAAGGGAAAAGCAGACCGTATTATTCCCGTATATCCTACGGCAGTCAAAGCGGTTGCAACTTATATTACGCGTGTCAGAAGCGTATCATTATGTGATGACGATACAGAACAACCTTTATTTGTAAATTTAAACGGCAATCGTCTGACAAGGCAAGGTTTTTGGAAAATTGTAAAGGGTTATGCGGAACAGGCCAATATTACCAAGGAAATTACGCCTCATACGCTGCGCCATTCTTTTGCATTGCATTTGCTGGAAAACGGTGCGGATTTAAAAGACATTCAAACGATGATGGGACATGCGGATATCTCTTCCACACAAGTTTATGTTCAGCTTTTGGATTCTCATTTTAAAGAAGTATATCATAATTGTCATCCGCGTGCGAAAGTATAATTGACACAATATAAATGATTGCTTGGAAAAATAGGATTAAAATTTTAAAGGTACAGAGAAATGCCCCGATGTTACTTTTCCGTAGCATTGGGTTTTTTTGATAAGAGCGGAGCGTACATTTACAATCATGCAGTATGGTGCAGCTGAAAGTATAAAATAACGAGAACCGGTACCGGAACAGTGAGTTTTGTTATCTTTGATGATTTACATGTTTGGATTCAATCAAATAAAAAATAAGATGCCAAGCAAACAGGAACTGTCCCTTTATGGTAAATGGAGTGGAACAGCATCAATTCTGTATGAAACTATTTTTCTTGTGCGTGAAAATATTTCCCTTGCAGGTTGAATGGGAAAAATGATATTGAAATATCAAATTTAATATGATACGATAAAAACACTTTAAAGGAGTGGTTCAAAATGAACGAGAAAGAATTACTGCAAGCTATCAAAACGATAGTGCAAGAAGAAACTACATCAATTAATAACAGATTAGAAAAAATTGAGACAGATGTATCTGAAATCAAAGATAGAACCCTTAAAATTGAGGAGAGAGCTTCAAAAATTGAAGAAAGGACCCTTAAAATTG
>UQLQ01000049.1 GCA_900541905.1 uncultured Oscillospiraceae bacterium | reverse complement strand
GGTGATCCTTAAAAGCTGAAATTTTAAGACAAGCTAAAGAAGTTTTCCCCGCAGGTGCGGGGGTGATCCTCATAGCCATTTTGAGCTGAAATATATGGGTAAGTTTTCCCCGCAGGTGCGGGGGTGATCCTGCAAAGTTTCTTTTAAGGCTTTTTGTAACACTGTTTTCCCCGCAGGTGCGGGGGTGATCCCACCGACACCACCATTTGTTATGCCTTCCGCAGGTTTTCCCCGCAGGTGCGGGGGTGATCCCGGTAGAGCAATTAAAAACAGCAGCAACAAAAGGTTTTCCCCGCAGGTGCGGGGGTGATCCTTTTGATTCGTTCCAATCTGGATATTTACTTTGGTTTTCCCCGCAGGTGCGGGGGTGATCCTGTAAAATGTATTGCGATTTATGTGAGAAGTTAGTTTTCCCCGCAGGTGCGGGGGTGATCCGCCGACCGACGAGATTTACGTCATCGACCGTGCAATTTCCCCGTATAACGGGGGTGCTCCTTGCTTATGGCATTCCCAAAAATCAATGAGATTATTTTTTAGAAAATGGGGCTTTTATCCCAGGCTATACCTGAATGGTGTCCTTGACGCTATCTAGGCATTGATATCAGAATCAGGTTTTCCGTAATGCAGGGATAAATTATATACCAGGTCAGAGAATCAGTATGACACTGTTTTCCTCTCATTGAGAGGGTGTTCCTTGCGTTATGGTAAAGGAGCTGTCCCGATTGGGTTTCCCTGCAGATGCAGGGGTATTCCTTGTATCGTGGTAAAAGAGTTGTCTCGATTGGACTTTTCTGCAAATGTAAGATTATTTTTCATTCACGTCAGAGTTTACTTATTTTTAGAGGTACACAGGAATAGAAGAGAATTCCATATTCTTTTTATGGTATTTTTTTGTTCATTTCCCTGTCAGTACAAAAGTTTTCATATTGCAATCTGCTTTTTTCGTTCGCAGGGGTGTTCCCATGGGACAGATACCCAATTTGGAGAAGCTTATGGCTTTTTGTTGGTTGGTGAGTGCTCCTCTTTTGTTGTATATTGACAAAAGGGCTGTATCCTTGCAAGGGCAAGGGTGCTCCTGAGGGTGGAGAGCCGTACTGGAGTCGGTAAGTTTTCCCTGCACATGCAGGGGTCATCCTATCATACGCTGGTCCCGGGTGGTCAGGTCATCGTTTCTCTGCAGGTGCAGAGGTGTTCCTTACGGTGGCGGTTATATAGGTTATGTGGCATTTTGATTGATGAGATGGCCGAAAAATAGATAGACGGATATCTTCATAGATATCCGTCTATCTGCTTTCTGCTTTTATATCTCGATATGAGATTTAAATTATACAATATCGTTTAATGTTCCAAATGTGTACCCTTGCTCCTCTAAAGCAGTCAAGAATTCATCTAAAATTTCAGCATTTGTTTTTGAAGTACTGTGCAGCAAAATAATGGCTCCCGGGTGAACTCTCGGCAGCAATTTTTCGAGCGCTTCTTCTCGTGTTGGTTGGTTATCTACGTACCAATCTACATAGGCCAGACTCCAAAACACAGTTTTGTATCCCAATTCACTGGCCTGCTTTAAATTGCTTTCACTGAATTTTCCTTGGGGAGGACGATAGAGCTTTTGCATTTCCTGTCCTGTTGTCTGTTGATATAACGCCTCTAAATCCTCCAACTCTTTTTGAAACGAGGTTATGTCAGATATTTTTGACATATCAGGGTGGTGGTACGTATGGTTTCCTACAATATGTCCTTCCTCCACCATACGATTAATCAAATCAGGGCTGGTTTCTATGTAATTTCCCACTACAAAGAAAGTCGCTTTTACATTATGCTTTTTTAAAGTGTCTAAAATTGACGGAGTATATCCGTTTTCATAACCTGCATCAAATGTAATATATACTTCTTTTTTCGATGTATCTCCTACATAAAAAGAGTTGTATTGCTGCAAAAACTCGGAAGATGCATTTCCTGTAGGAGTTCCGCCGTCTTTTGGAAAACTAAGTCCCCAGTTTGTGTTGGCCGATGTTGACGCCTGTACTGCTTCTGCAGCGTTATTCGTATAATGGATTGCCACAGGAATTGCAATAATGGTTAAAATACAGGCCGCAACTGCAATAATGATTTTCTTTTTTAATACAATAAACATCTTCTCACCACCTCAATCATCCGTGTGTTTTAAACCATATGCGTCACAGCTTGTCATGTATTCTTAATTTATTTACAAAATGTTTGCAGTAATGATACTTCATTCTGAATCGATACGGTATCGGCAATCCATTGTACAGTCGGTGAATTTTGTATGAAACAAAGATTGCTTTCTTTCTGAATGTATTTTATAATAACATCTTAAAGAAATTGCTGCATAGAAGACGGATGTAGAAAGGATTTACGATTTATGAAGGAACGTATTCGTATTATAAATACAGAAGGAAAGGCCAGAAGAGGTGAAATTCATACTCCTCATGGAGTGGTGCAAACCCCTGCCTTTATGAATGTGGCTACTTGCGGCGCAATCAAGGGTGCGGTTTCGGCTTTGGATTTAAAAGACCTAAAATGTCAGGTTCAGTTGTGCAATACGTATCATCTGCATTTACGGCCCGGAGATGAGATTGTCAAACAACTGGGAGGATTGCACAAGTTTACAAACTGGCAAGGTCCCATTTTAACGGACAGCGGCGGTTTTCAAGTGTTCTCTTTGGCAAAACTGAGAAACATTAAAGAAGAAGGGGTAACCTTTGCTTCTCATATAGACGGACGAAAAATTTTTATGGGTCCGGAAGAAAGCATGCGCATTCAGTCCAATTTGGGTTCTACCATTGCAATGGCTTTTGATGAGTGTATTGAAAATCCGGCTGCGTATGAGTATGTAAAGCAATCCTGCGCCAGGACATTGCGCTGGCTTTATCGCTGTAAGGAAGAATTGGAGCGCCTCAATGCCAAATCGGATACCATTAATCGAGAACAATGGCTGTGGGGCATTAACCAAGGAAGCACCTATGAAGATTTGAGAAAACAGCATATGTGTGATATTCGAGAGCTGGATTTGGACGGTTATGCAATCGGTGGTTTGGCGGTAGGAGAAACGGCAGAAGAAATGTATCGAATCATAGAAGCGGTAGAACCGGAAATGCCGGCTTGCAAACCGCGTTATTTGATGGGAGTGGGTACGCCTGCCAATATTTTGGAGGCAGTCTCTCGGGGCATTGATATCTTTGACTGCGTTATGCCAACCCGTAATGCCCGTCACGGACATGCATTTACTATGGAAGGCTGCCGTAATCTGATGAATGCAAAATACGAGTTAGACGAAAATCCGATTGATGAAACTTGTGATTGCCCTGTTTGCACACATCATACACGTGCGTATGTGCATCATCTGTTAAAAAGCAAAGAAATGCTTGGAATGCGTTTGGCTGTCATGCACAATTTATATTTCTATAATTCTTTTATGGAGAAGATAAGAACAGCCTTGGATTCAGGCAGTTTTCAGACCTTTTACAGTGAAACCATACACAAAGTATCCAGAAGAATATAATTCTACATTTTATGCTTGCAACCGTATGAAAATATTGTTATAATAAACATCGACAACATGGAGGTGTAAAATAAATGGATAATATTTGGGCTTTAGAAGCTGCCGCTGAATCCGGCGGCGGTAATAATAGTTGGTGGATTATGATTATCATTTACGCAGTGATTATCCTCGGTGCGTATTTTCTATTATTCCGTCCAAACTCTAAAAAGAAGAAAAAAGAGGAAGCAAACCGCAAAAATGCGAAAATAGGTGATGAAATTACAACCATTGGTGGTATTGTAGGCCGTATTGTAGCTGTAAAAGATGAAAGTGATACCATTATTATTGAGACAGGTACTGACCGCCAAAGACTGCGTTTAAAACGTTGGGCAATCAGTTCTGTAGAGACACCTCTCGATCGCGTACAGCAGGCAGCTACCGAATCTTCCGAGAATAAACCTGCAGAGAAAAAAGGTTTGTTCGGTCGTAAAAAAGAAGAAACCAATCAAGAAAAAAAAGAAGAAAAATAATCTTTTCCTTTTTTGTACATCATAAAATCTCCTTCTTATGAATACCTTTAGGTATGAGGTATTGGTGAGGGGGATTTTTTTATATGAAAAAAAGCAGAGAAACATCGGACAGCACATTTGCCAAGTGTTTAAAATATTTAGTCATCGGCTGTATTGCAGGTTTGTTCCTATGTGCGGCGTTATTGGCCATTTGTGCGTTTGTGTTTGTTTTGGTGAAAACGATTCCTACACAGGCAATTCAGGCGGTAAGTATTGGCATTTCGGCATTAAGCGCTATGTTTGCGGGATTTTTGTCTGCAAAGCTATGCCACAGCAAAGGTCTGATTATGGGATTATTCAGCGGATTGATTTTGTTTGCTTGCGTATTGATTTCCGCCTTTTCCACGGGAGGAAATGTATTTACCGTTTCCACTGCAATGAGGTTTCTTCTGATGATGATTGGCGGCGCGTTTGGCGGTGTGCTTGCGGTAAACAAACGTAAAAAAGTAAAATAACATCTTTCATTTTTCGTTTTATTATGATATAATTCAGTCAGTGTAAAAAAGGAGATGTTTATCAATGAAACAAATCAAGACTTTAAACCAAGCAAATTTAAAGCAAAGCGCTGTGAAAGGCGGCTGTGGCGAATGTCAAGCATCTTGTCAATCTGCTTGCAAAACATCTTGCACAGTTGCTAACCAAAAATGTGAGAACGAGAACAATCAATAATTGAATCGAAATCACTTTTCAGGGACAGCATGCTGTCCCTGAAATTTTTGCAATAATTGGAGAAAGAAAAATGATACATAAATATACGTTAAACGGTTTTCATATTGTATTGGATACCAACAGCGGTGCAGTACATGTATTTGATGATGCGCCATACGATATGTTGGATTATTTGGAGGATGAAGTACCGCAGCAGGCTCCCAAA
>UQLQ01000048.1 GCA_900541905.1 uncultured Oscillospiraceae bacterium | reverse complement strand
ACCCTTAAAATTGAGGAGAGAGCTTCAAAAATTGAAGAAAGGACCCTTAAAATTGAGGAGAGAGCTTCAAAAATTGAAGAAAGGACCCTTAAAATTGAGGAGAGAACTTCAAAGATTGAAGAAAGAACCCTGAAAATTGAGGTTACTTTGGAAAATGAAACCAATAAAAATATTCAGCTGTTAATGGAAGCGCAAAGTTTAAATGCTGAAAAAATGAAAAGTATTGACTTGGTTTTAGATGACATTGAATCCAGCGTAGTTGCAACCGAGGCAATCGTAAGACAGAACATTCGAGATATAAATGTATTGAAAAGAAAGGCGCAATAAAAGCCGCTTGCTTATTTAACAGGCAGGTGGCTTTTTTCATTTGAAAACAAGGATATGTTTCGTAAGTATGTATTGTAACATTATATTTCGTTTGTAATTCTGCTTTTTAGGCTGTATAAACATTTATCATGTTTTTATCTTTTCACGCTGTTTCTTTTGAAATTGAGAAACGCTTAGAATTTCTTGTTTGGGCGTTGTTTTAATCATAAAAATGAAGCAGAAATATTGGATGGCAAGTATGGCTGCAATAAAAATACGAACATATAAATTCTTGACCAAGTAGATGGAAAGTCCCATGGAACAGGTGGAAAACATCAAAATGTACACTTTGGTGCGCAGTTTCATTGTTTTGTGTTGTACAAAAGATGCCAAATGTTTATGGTACAGTTTTGTTCCCAAAAACCAACGGTGGAATCGGTCAGAACCTTTGGCAAAGAAAAATGAAGCTGCCAAAAGCAAAGGTGTGGTGGGCAATCCGGGGATTACAATGCCTATTGAACCGCATATCAAACAGAGGAAAGCTAAAGTCAAATAGATATATTTCATCATCAAGACTCCTTTTGCAGTATCCTATGAAGCATATTCTAAAAGGGGTTGTATCTATTCCAAAAGAAAAGCAAGCGATATATTAATATACCGCTTGCCTTTACTGTGTTTTATGCTTTTTTTGATTTCACATTTGACAGAGGATTGGAATTTGAGGCTTTTTTCATTTGCTCATCTGAGATGTGTGTATAAATTTCGGTCGTTCCTAAATTTTCATGCCCCAAAATATCTTTCAATACGCGAATATCCACTTCTCCATACTGATACATTAACGTTGCAGCGGTATGACGCAGCTTATGCACGGAATAGCCGGGGCCGCCAAGCCCGATTTTCTCCAGATATTTATTGACCATGGCCTGCACTGTTTTGGGACTGATTCGTTTTCTCTCGCGGCTGATAAACAATGCTTCACGGTCAATGAGACCGTCTGCAGGTCGGTCTTTTAAATATGTTTTAATTGCGTCCATGCAGGCGTCGTTTAAATAAACCAAACGCTCTTTGTTTCCTTTTCCCGTAATGCGCATCACATGTTCCTTATGATTGATATCATGTAAATTGATGTTGACCAATTCGGACAAGCGCATGCCGCAGTTTAAAAACAGCGTAATGATGCAATAATCACGGCTTTGATATGGACCTTCCACTGCATGTAACAAATCCATGCTTTGCTCCAGTGTCAAATATTTGGGAAGTGATTTTTTTGTTTTCGGCGTCTCCAGTTCTGTAATGGGATTGTGCTCCAGTTTATTTACCTTATTGGTCAAATACTGAAAATAAGTACGCAGGCTGGATACTTTTCTGGAACGTGTTGTCGCCTTATTCTTTCGTTGGGTGCTTACAAAATTCATGTATTCGTATACATCGGTCAATGTAATGGTTTTGATAAATTCCAAATCAATATCATCAATGGAAATTTCGTCAAACGGCATATCCTGCGGTACCTGATTGCGGTGCTGTTTCATATAACGGAAAAAGGTACGCAAATCCATAAAGTATTCTTCCACCGTTAAGGGAGACTTCCCTTTTACAGTACCCATATATCCCAAAAACTCTTTGATGATAGGCGGTGCCAATGAGAAACAATCTTGCTTCAATCCATATGCCTCCTTTGATTTGTTGCATTTTGCAAAGAAAAACTCAAATATTGTGTTTTAGTATACCATAAACGCTTGTGCAAATGATTTCTATTGCGACGCTTACAGCAAAAACACTCGCGCCAAAATAATCTCGATTGCGATTATTTTAGCATATTTTTGTCTCAACTACAATTATTGTGGATTTTCTATTGCTTCATTCCTACTTTTTTGATAATATAATACATAATGTTACATATAGTTTGGGGGAAGTTATATGGCAGTAAATCCGAATTTCGACCACGATGCATATGCAAAAAAGTATTTGATTAAAGCACATTTTACAGATACGCTGGGTGCTTTGTTAAATGCAACCAAAGTTGCCAATTTGCAAGAGCTTGCGGCCAATTATGATGTGAAAAATCGCAGCAAACTCAAAAAAGCAGAGTTAGTTGCGGAATTGGAGCAAATCATTGCAAATCCTGAAGAAATGAAACGCGTCATGAACTATGCAACGGAACAGGAGTTTCAATTGATGCTGCGCATTGCTGCGGATGAAGACTTATCCAACTGCACCATAGAGCACGATTTGTATCAATATTTTGCAAAAAACGGTTACTTTTATTTGGTGGAAGAAAAGAAACAGATTGCTTATGCAATGCCGTTGATTATCAAAGAGGTATTCCGCAAAATCAATACCGCGAAATATCGTAAAGAACGTGATGAGTTCCAAAAAATTTGGAGATACTGTATTGCATGTTCCAATTTGTACGGCGCAATCACACCTGAGAAAGTATCTGAATTATATAAAGAACATTACAGCGAGATTGTTACCGCAAAACAAATTGTTGAGGTTATGAATACCTTTGCCTGCCGCAGTGATGCAGCAGCAATCAAAAACGGACATATTGTAAACGGATTTATGTTTGAACATGGCAATGTAGACGCGCTTTTGAAAGAACAAAGAGAAAAAACGTATTACATGCCGGAAAAAGAAGAGCTGCTCCGTTATGAAGATCCGCATTTTTACGAAATGACACCTCAGTTGGAAAAATTGGCCGATTATGTACGCAAAACGTATACCAAAAATGAAGAGAAAATCAAAGAGTTTTTGGATGACATCATGTTTGCGGTACAGCTAAACGGCAGTTTTCAAGACCACATTCACATTTTTGAGGGATTTGGATTTGCAATTAAAACACAAAAGCAATTACGCCAAATTTCAGAGCTGCTGATGAAAGTAACCAATTACACACGTATGTGGGTAAACCGCGGATATACTCCGCTGGAGTATACAGCGCAGCTGGAAGCAGAGGCACATTTGGAACATCCTACGCTGAAGGTGGGAAGAAACGACCCTTGTCCTTGCGGCAGCGGAAAAAAATATAAAAAATGCTGCGGCGCTTAATAAAATCAATGTGCATTTGATTTCATATGTGCTATGGAATATGCAGTATGTTCCATATGAAGCGCTTGCTGTTTGATTGGTTGTATCAGGAAAAGACACATTACCGTATAATCACCCGTGAAAATGTTGGAAAACCATTTGCCGCAGCGAAAAAAGCGGAAAATGTATTGCAATCGTTTTCTGTGGGTATTATAATAAAATAACACAATTTTATAGGAGGAAGTCAAAATGGCTACAGTTACAAAAGACACCTTAATCGGTGATATTCTAGATATGGACAGAGATACCGCACCTTACTTTTTGGAAATGGGAATGCATTGTTTGGGCTGCCCATCCGCTCGCGGTGAATCTTTGGAAGAAGCCTGCATGGTGCACGGCGTGGATGTCAATGAATTGATTGAAAAAATCAACAAACATCTGGCAGATAAATAAGTCATTTCATGACAGCGTCAATAACCGCCCGTCAAGGTTTTGTCGGGCGGTTATTTGAATCTATGAAAAATAATGACAAAGGACGGTGCCTTGTGTTATTTTTAAATAAAAAGAAATTATTTCAGCTGGACCGCCGTTTGCAGACATGTGCCTCTATGGTGCGTGAAAATCATGTGCTTGCGGATATTGGAACCGACCATGCGTATTTGCCCATTTGGCTGGTGAAAAAAGAGGTCATCAAAAAAGCAATTGCTTCCGATATCAATATGGGGCCTTTGCAAAAAGCGGCATTTAATATCAGACGCTACAATGTGGGAAAACAGGTAGACGCCAGGCTGTCCGACGGACTGGAATTGATTTTTCCGAACGAAGCGGACGATATTGTCATTGCGGGCATGGGCGGTGAATTGATTGCAGACATCATTGAAAAAGCGCCTTGGCTGAAAGATGCAGAAAAACATTTGATTTTACAACCCATGACTTCCGCACCGGAACTGCGCACCTATTTGTCTGAGCATGGTTTTGCCGTCAAACAGGAGCAGGCGGTGCAGGACGGAGACCATATCTATACGGTTATGCAGGCGGAATATGACCCCGAACATGTACAAACAAGTCAGGTGTTTCCATACATAGGCATTTTAAAAGCGGATTCGGACGAAAATAAAGCTTACATTCAGCAGCAATGCAGCCGTTTGCAAAAACGCATCAACGGATTAAGACAGAGCGGAAAACAGGAAGCGCTGGCAAACGAAACAGAACAGATTTTGGAGCAATTACAACAAGTACTGTCACAGGCAGAGTAAGGAGGAGCACATGGTTACGGTAGGAGATATTTACAACTATATTGACACATTTGCACCGTTTCACACTGCTATGGGATTTGACAATGTAGGACTTTTGGTAGGGGGAAAACATTGTCCCGTGACTTCTGTCATGGTTTCAATGGATATTACCCCCGAGGTCATTTCAGAGGCGGTGTCACAAAACGCAGAACTGATTATCAGCCATCATCCTGTGATTTTTCAGCCGTTAAAGCGACTGTCTCCAACAGATGTGCCGTATTTATTGGTACAAAACGGCTTATGCGCCATTGCGGCGCATACCAATTATGATTTGGCCTGCGGCGGAGTCAATGCCTGTTTGGCGGAACGCTTGCAGCTGAAACAAATTTCCATGTTGGAGGAATACGAGCATTCGGGCTTAGCGGCTTCATTGATTGGTCAGCTGGAGACAGCAATGAAACCGTCTGAATTTGCCGCATACGTAAAAACACAGCTGGAGTGCGGGGGGCTGAAGTTCACTGTGGGAAAAACAGAGGTGAAAAAAGTGGCAGTTGCCTGCGGTGCGGGTTCTTCTTCTGTTTTTGCGGCGGGAGCGGCAGGTGCAGATGCTTTTGTC
>UQLQ01000047.1 GCA_900541905.1 uncultured Oscillospiraceae bacterium | reverse complement strand
GATTAAATTGAAAAAGAAAAAAATGTTACGCAATACCATTTTATGTTCTGCTGCTGCACTGTTATTGGTAGCTTCTTTAACCGCTTGCGGTAATCAAGATGATACAAGCTCTGTTGTATCTGAAGCGTCTGCTCCAAGCAGTATAGCTGAGGTCAAATATGAAAATATTAATCCGTTAACCGGAGAAAATAATCTTGCTACATCTGCCAAAGGCCAACGTCCTATCGCTTTCATGATTAATAACAATCCCAAAGCGCGGCCACATTGGGGACTTTGCTCTGCAGATGTTGTAATTGAAGGTCTCGTTGAAGGCGGCAGTACACGTATGATGTGGCTGTTTTCAGATGTAAGCAATGTTCCTAAAATAGGTTCTCTTCGCAGTATGCGCCATGACTTTGTAGAAATGGCTGACGGTTTTGATGCTGTGCTTGTGCATTGGGGCGGAAGTCCGCAAGCCTATACTTCTGTTTCTACAAATGGCGTGGATGATATTGATGGTCTCAGCGACAGTACAAACTTTTTCCGTGACCAGACGCGCAATGTTCCAATTGAACACACTGGATATACAACTGGTAAAAATGTTGTATCAGCAATTGAACAAAACGGATTTGAAACAAAGGCAAACAGTCAATACGCTTCCCCATTTACATTCGGAAAACCAGATGAAAAACGCACCCTAACTGACGGTGTTTGCAAACAAGTGGATGTATATTTTTCCACTGCAGGATATAACCATACCTTTACATACGACGAATCAGACGGTTTATACTACAATAGTATTGAAGGTGCACCAATGAAAGATGATAACGGTCAACAAATGGCTGTTACAAATGTAATTGGTTTATATATGGACGTATCTACCATTGCAGGTGATGGCTCCGGACGTGTAGATATGGATTTAAGCGGTGGAGATGGATTTTATGTCTCTAACGGTACTTATGAGACCATCACTTGGAAAAAAGGTAACACACCAAGCAATCCTTTAAAACTTTATGACAAAAATGGAAATGAATTGGTTTTAAATGCAGGTAAAAGCTGGATTGGTTTGCTACCCGAAAATTATAGTGAAAACACAGTAATTGCATAAAATAAAAAACAGCGGAATATATCCGCTGTTTTTTTATTTTCCAGCTGCTTTGCGAGCAGGATACCATTTTTGGAACCACCATGTAAATACTCCCAATAATGCAGGAAAAGCTGAATTAACCAGGCTAATAAATTTGCTAAAATCCGTCTGTATAAGAAAAAAGGTCCAAATTGGTGTACAAAGATATAATATCCCCCAACAAATTGTTAAAATACGATTGGTAGAAATAAATAATAAATTATCTTTTGCATTCTTCAATCCACCGTATTGATTACAAGAATACCAAGCTGATAACGGTATTGGCAGGAATGCTGATACCAGCCATAACAGACCAAAGAGCAAATATGCTGCCGGAATCAGCCACAAAATTGGAACACCAATCAATCCTAGAGCTGAAATCATACCACAAACAGAAATACTGATGATATCATACGGTGTTAAGCGAACTAAAAAGTAAGATAACACAGTAACCGCACTGCCCAGCATTGCCGCAAAACTTCCCCAATAGGAATGTATTGGAATTGCAATCCATACCATTAACCAAGGAAGTAATAATATCCACAAACTGCTTTGTTTCTCTTTTGTCTTCTCTTTCTTGTGCTCTGCAGTATCGTTTGTTCCTCCAAAATATACTTCCCATTGGCTCATAAAAGCAAGATCGCCTAAAATTTTATATTTATTCTCTATCAGTGCTTTCATACTATCCAATTTACCTGCACCAATGTCTTTCCATACAGTCAGCGGCGTTTCTACACGTGCTGTATACGGCAAAAATTGATTGAAATCTTTTACTACTTTTGAACCATTCTCCAAAAGCCAAATTTGATACGTTTCGTTTAAATCAGTATAATGCATTTCCAAAACAATATCTTTTTTCTTCCACAATTTGTTATTATACAAAGCAGCCATTTGTTTTGTAAATCCAAGCGCAGAAGTTGTTTGTGTATTATCTGACGGAGAATGTTGCTCTGATTCCACTCCTATCGATTCTGCTTGCGTTGTATCAGAAATTTCCCAACTGGCATCTGCCATTTTTATGAACATGTCTGCAGGAAATAACAATTCATTTAAATGTTCCTGTGTTTTATCCGTAATAGAACCATATAATACATATTCACGACCGGCTTGATGCACATACTCTAAATACTCGTTTGTTCTTTTCCATAATTCTGGGACACGAAACAGTTCCCCTTCCGGACACAAAATTTTTTCAAAGTTTCTGCCTTGATTTATATTTCCGAAACATATTTCAAATTGTTTTTCCAAGCCTTCGTAATTATTTTGTTTTGAATGAAAACCACATGTGGAGATTAAAACATGCTTTACCTGCGTCATTTGAGGATAACGCGGCGGATGTACTGAACCTCCATCCTCTCTTTCGCTCATAAATGGTAGATTCATGGGAAGCATACGATCCATAAATGCTTTAATTCCGGATGGCATACCAAAATAGTAAAGCGGAAAGCTCCAAATGATAATGTCTGCTTCCAACAATTTAGAAATCAATTCTTTCATGTCATCTTGATAAACACATTGTCCCGGCGTTTTGGTCCAGCAACAAAAACAACCTAAACAAGGTTTAATATCTTTTTGAGAAACATGGATATATTCTGCCTCTATTTCTTCATATTCCTTCATACCGTCCAAAAAAGAGTTTGTTAATTTTAGAGTATTGCTCTTCTCGTTTTTAGGACTTCCATTTAAAATTAATACTTTCATTCTTCTTTTCTCCGCAGACATCATTTCGATAAAAATCGAATATGATTTTTATCAAAATTATATCATAAGTTTTACTGGAGATAAAGTAAGTGAATACCAACTTAATGTGCAAATTTGATCAAATAAATTGAAAAAAAATGTCCAATACGTAACAATTTGTAAATAATAAAATTGACTAGTGTACTTATTTATAAAAAAGTATTATAATAATAAAATATGAATTTCATAAACAAAAATATATTTGAATGACATAATAGAATGATAAATTATAAGAAATGAGAGATGATATTGAGTAATAAGTACAGAAACTTGGCTCAGAATACTGCAATTTTTGCGATAGGCACATTTAGTTCAAAATTGTTGGTATTCATAATGATGCCAATATATACTCGAGCGTTGTCTACAGCAGAATATGGTACTGTTGACTTAATACAACAAATATCAAATTTATTGGTTCCAATTGTAACTCTTGGTGTTACTAATGCATTAATACGTTTTGGATTGGATAGGTCGTTTCGAAAAAATGACGTATTTACAACCGGCATCATATGTTTTTTAGGTGGATTTTCACTATTGCTATGTTTTTCACCTCTCATCCATATGATATCAGTTACCTCTGATCATACGGTAATGCTTTATTTTTTTGTATTAATGTCTGCAATGCGTGAAATGTGCAGCCAATTTTCCAGAGCAAAAGGATATGTAAAACTTTACGCTTTTGATGGTTTTTTAACTACTTTTATGACTTGCCTGTTAACCATTATCTTCTTAATGGGTTTTAAATGGGGTATTAACGGATATTTATCTGCAATTATTATAACAGATGCCTTATCTGCCCTATTTTTATTTTTTTCAGCAAGACTATATAAAAATATTAAATTTAAGGGATTAGATAAAAGAACCTTTAAAATGATGCTGCGTTATGCAATCCCTATGATTCCTACAACATTGCTATGGTGGATTGTTAGCGTATCTGACCGATATATTATCACCTATATGCTTGGTGCTGATGCAAATGGTTTGTACGCTGCAGCTTATAAAATTCCAACCATAGTTGTGTTGGTTTCCACCATTTTCATGGATGCGTGGCAAGTAAGCGCTGTATCTGAAATTAAAGATAGGAGAGCATTGGCCAAATTCTTTTCTAACGTATTTCGCGGATATCAATCGATTATCTTTTTGGCCGGCAGTTTGCTAATTCCTTTTTCAAAAATATGTACCATTATTTTGGTTGCCGGAGACTATTATGAGTCATGGAGATATATCCCTTTCTTGATGCTTGCTACTATTTATAACTGTATGGTTCAGTTTATGGGCAGTGTTTATATGATTGAACGTAAAGGTGTAACCACTTTAATTACTTCTATTATCGCTGCTGCTACCAATATTGTAGGAAACTTTATCTTAATTCCTATTTGCGGTGTAAACGGTGCAGCCTACTCCACATGTTTTAGTTACTTTATTGTTTTTGTAATTAGAGCAATTCACACAAGAAAATTTATACGCATCAATTATAGCGTATTAAAATTTGGTGTGAATGCAATACTCACTCTTGCACAGGCCGTTATTATGATTACGGAAGTTCCCGGATGGATTATCTATGAAGTTATTCTCACCTTATTGGTACTGTTGCTAAATATTAAGGTTCTTATTTTAAGCTTTAAAAAGATTGTAGGAAGATTTGGACGAAAAAAAGCAAAAACGTAATCAACCAAAACAAAGGAAAAAGGAATCGCAATGTTATGCGATTCCTTTTTTCATTATGTCATTTCCCCAATATTTTCCAGAGAGCAAACAAAAACATTCTGATATCATTTTCTTTGTTTTTATCTCTTCATACTTTCTCAATACAATCAAAAATACGCATACGAGGTAGATTTGTGTCGGAAATCTGGGATATATTTTTCTCATGCGTTGATATCTATCTAAAAGTAAAACGCTCTTTTTTATAACAAAAAATCCTTAAAACAGACTTCTCCTTTCTAGATTGATACACTTCTCCCTTATTTACTGTCATCCATTGCCTGATGCCGGCTATTTTCGTACACCCGTATACAACTGTCACTGTATATCTAAAAAGAATTTTACCATCATTCCAAGACTCCTCTGACAAAATCTCTACTCCGCGGGTTGTATCTGAATCTCCGGAACTTCAAATACTCCTTGAAAAATAAAAATATCCGTACAGATTTTTAGCCTCTGTTCTGAATCTTTCTTTTTCCCTCGAATTCATATATGCAGCAGTACCCTTTCGGGGATAGATAAAGTGCACTTTATTATAATAATAAAAAACCGGCGCAACTACAAATTTGCGTCGGTTTTTGTTTTAAATCAGGCGTAATGCAATTGGAATATTAATTAACGCCACAGCAATTCCTGAAAGAAGACCAAATAATACATCTGATGGAAAGTGTACGAATAAATATAATCTGGAAAAAGATATAATAAACGCCAAGGCCAAAGCAATCAAACCTATTTTATAGTTCATGTGCAACAAGATTGTGGCACTGGCAAAAGATGATGCAGTATGGCCTGAAGGCAGTGAAGAGCCCATTGGTCGTCTAATTAATATAGGAACATCCTTATATATGTCACATGGTCTTAAACGATTAAAACGAGACTTAATGAACATATTAGAAAAAGTTGTCATAATAATCGTTACAATCAGTAATACACCATGATATTTATATTGGGTAAATAACGTAATAAAAATACCTGTAAACACCCAAATTAAAGCACCGTTCCCCATTAAAGTAAAAAAGGTCATTGCTTTGTCTAATCTAGGCCCATGCAATTCTTGAATTTTAAATAAAATCTTATTATCAAGATGCTGTGTGCGTGCCTTTGTACGCTCCATTTTCGATCTACTCCTAATAATGATATTCATAAATATATGAAGTTTTACATCAGTTCACACTTAGCTTATATAATAATATATCATAATTGTATTCAAAAGAAAACAAAAATTAATAAATTGATAGAATTATTAGAAAGATTCCAAAAAAATAAGTATTTTCTTTAAAAAATTTATTGATTATATATATAACCTTATT
>UQLQ01000046.1 GCA_900541905.1 uncultured Oscillospiraceae bacterium | reverse complement strand
GTCGACGGCAACCCAGTTAACGAATTTTTGTTTTTGGTTTTATCCAATCTACCTCCATGACATTTCCACCTTTCTAGCTTTCATGTTTCCAGACCACGCTCCGTTAAAGGATATTTCATTTTGATAAGAGCGAATCAAAGCGTCTTCTCTTCCTTTTAGTTCCATGTAGAACAAATCATTCGCCTCCGTTCTTGGGTCTCCACGCCACGAGATTTCGTAGTCTATGTTTCCGAGATAATATTCCGCTATCCATTCTTCCAAATCTTTTGCGTGCTGAGTTGTGCTTATAAGAGGGTTATTCCATGTGATTTCTTGACCGTTTACGTTGTGATTCACAATGTAGTTATTTTCTTCTGTAAGATACTCATATCCCTCAACCTTTACTTTTACATCTGTTTTTGCCTTTATATTAGTGATTCGCACTTTAATGTAAAAATCGCTTGAATCAACAATACTCACTTTTAACTCTGGATTTTCTGGAACTGATACTTTAAATCCGTATGACGGCCTGTTAAAGTAAATCGTATATTCAGAATCGCTTTCAAAAGAAACTGTTTCTTGGATAAGCTCTTCAATCGCTCCGGTGCTTTCCTTGTAATTTTCTCTAGTAATCACAATATTTTTTATTTTTTCATATCGTGTTCCGGTAGGATTTTTAATCAAATCCCTTACCCTGTCCAATCTATAATCCGTAACATCATTAATCAAAATATTATCTATGAATAATCTTGAATTTGAATATCCTTTTGTTACCTCAATTACCATTTTATTAAACTCAAGAAAAACATGATCTGTTAAAAAACTAATATCCGGTTTTTTTACAATAAACTCTTCTTTTAAGACTCCATTGTTATATGTTACTATTTTAAATTCTTCCGGTGCTGTGTTTCTAAAATTAATAATCAAGCCATACGCATCGAATGAAGATTCCAAGTTCACTGTGATTTTCGGGTTTTTTTGAAATATTCCATTTCCATCCGAAACAGAATCGCTTACATATCCAGTATTTAGGTAATTATTGTCTTTCGGTAAAAAATAAAGGCTTCCATCTACCGCGGAAAAGTCTTTACTTGCATTTGCGTAAGCATCTTTTTTACTCTCTTTCAAGATGTTGTCTATCTTACCAAAATTTGCAATATCATTTGTTTCGGCAATCATATTGGGAACAAATGATGAACGCAATATGATTTTATTTTTTCTATCTTCTCTCAATGCACATCTTCCGGCATTTGCAATAATCTGCAACGCTTCTGCATGACTTACAACTGGAAGTGGATTATACACAATTATCTTTTTTAAATATGGATCTATATAATATTCTCTTTCATCTGTAATTCCGGCGCTTTCCAAAACTTCTAAAGCCAAATCATATAAAGAGATTCCATCTTTTCTGTATTTACCGCCGTAAAAGTTATCACTCAACTGATAGAACCTGTCCGTTGATGTAAATACCGCTTCTGTATCATTCGCTGACCAAGAATTAAGATATGTTGTTGTTTCATTTAACCATTCTATATCCCCGTTTCCTGTCACATCATATCCGAAGGTAACTTTCACTTCCTGTCCTATTTCCATATACGCAATAGCGCTTTCTGGATTGTCTACGCTATAATACAAATCTTGGTTATCAACCTTGATAGAAACATCCATACTTGGAATACTTTCTGATATCGGAGAAACATATTCTTTCATGCTGCAACCCATCACTTTTTCATTTGTAAATGTATTTGCAATTCCAAATATCATGTTTCCAATTCTGAGTCTGCCTTTCCCATTCACCATAGTTTTTGGCTTTATCCAAAAATAATTCGTTCCGTCAAAAGAATCTTCGGTAACAAATTTTTCCGAACTATTTTTATAGATTCTAGTGGTCAAATTTGTCTCTATAGTAAATTCTGTCGGATAACAATGACCGAAATCTATTGTTATTCCTTTTATGTCTAATCCTGATTTATCTGTAAATTCTATTTTCGCACTTCCAAGAATTTCATTTGTGATGATTCCGTTGTTATAAATTTCTAATCCACTATCTTTTCGCGGCGGAAAATACATTGTCCCATCGACTTTTGAGAAATTTTGTTCACATGTTGCGTATATTTTATTTACATCGTAACCATCAAACGGTTTTTCTTTATTTGCCAGATACAATAATTCCGTGTTTGTTACTTTAGCATTGTTCTGTGCATCAGAATTTACAACTCCTATGCTTACTTTTACATATCCTCTATTCCGAAACGGAAGTTTCATTGATTCTATGTATTCTTTACTTGCCATTTGCATATACGATCACTCCAAACCGGCGTCAATCAAATTAAATGAAAGCGTCTCATCTTTTGTTACCATATGAGTTAGCCTATCTACAAATAACGGTTTTCCGCTCCTATCTCCGGGGTACATTATAATAGTGATCGGGTGTCCCGGATTCGCCATATCTTCAAACGTAACAGGAACGTAAAATGGTTTTATGGCATCTAACATCATCTTTCGAGTTTCCGGATTAAGACCAACCCACTCGAGATCGCTAAGTTTGTACAAATCCCTTCCAACTCTTTGACCAATAACTGCGTTGTTCCCATTCCTTCCACCGTTTACTGTCGTTGTTATTGTCCACGAAAACCCGCGTCTCGGCGGTGGAAAGTCATAACCATTTACGTTCAAAAACGATGATAATGCCATATTCAACCTCCTGTTTTTAAATAAGGAAAAGTGCCTACCGAAGTAGGCGCTTTTCCTTTTAAGTAAACGAATATCCATTCCTTGCACGTCTCGAATCTGTAATCGACACTAATTCTCTTCCGTCTACTACAATTCGTTTTCCATCTCTAACCGCTTGTATCAATTCTCTCAATAGATTTTCTTGCTCTCGATTCTCTGCGTTTGCACGAGAAAAACCTCTGTATGCCGCTTCTTCAATTCCTTTTTGAATATCCAAATTATTTGCAACCGCCGTTCTTCCATCAGAAAACTGTCCAACAAGTTCATTATGATTTGCCATAAATAAACCATCTTCCGGGAAGCCACCAACAGAATATTTCGGAATTAAATCTGCTAATGTAATTCTTCCTATTCCAGAAGCATATCCATGTCCTTTCCAGCCGTTTGACAAGCTTCCGTATCTAGCCAATGTATACCTAATAGATGCTAATATGTTTGACAATGGATCGTAAATATCCTTATCATATCCAGGATATGCGTACGTTCTAAAAGTCGGATCAATTACCTGCATCAATCCTTTGGAAGGTGTTCCTTTGATTGCATTTATATCCCATTTATTAATTGCTTTTGGGTTTCCACCGGATTCCGTCTGCATCTGATAAAGCAAAAGGTCTAAATTTGATTTTGAAAATTGACCTGTCATTTTCAATGCTTTAGTGGCAATGTTTCTCCATTGTTCAACTCCGGCTGATGGGTTATATTTTGGCTGTATTGAATCAAATATTCCGCTTACATACTGTACAATTCCATCAAATGTCTTGTTTATAATTCCACCTGCCACACTCGACCACGGTTCAAATAAATTTGATATATTTGCAAACTTGCTGATTGCAACTTTTACAATTTCTCCTGGGTTTGTAAGATAATCCAACACATTCCCTGTAAAACTTTTTACCGAACTCCATGCGTTTTCAAAAAACTCACCTATTCCACCTTTAAAATGTGGAGTGCCTGATATAAACGCCTTTGTTTGATTCGCAGGCATTATTTTTGTACCTTTTTCAAGCGGCAACATGACATTCCGCCCCTCGGGTATAAATGGTTTTCCTGACGGCGGAATAATAAGCTCTTTGTAAGTTGATCCCGCTTGGTCATTCACGATTCCAAGTGTGTTTTGCGGAACTCCATCCGATCCTTTAGCGAACTTTATTCCACTCCACTCACTTACTCGTGTGTCTGATCCCACTTTTTCAAGCACCCAGTTCACGCCTTTTATAACGCCATTCACAAGGGTTTTAATAGGTTTAAATGCGTTTTCTGCAATTTCTTTAAAGAAGTCTCCTAACCCCTTCCAAATGTTCTTTATGGCATCATATGCGTTTTTAAAAGCCGTTTTAAACCACGGACCCACATTTTTAAAAGGAGATTTAATGGCTTCCCATTTTTTTGAGAACCAAGATTCAATGAATGACCAAGCTTTTTTAATACCTTCATACCCTTTATCAAACTTTTCGCCAAACCATTCCGTTACAGGAGAAAATACTACTTTTATTCCTTCCCATAATCCTTCAAAAAATCCACTTCCGTTCTCCCAAGATTTTTTTGCTTCATCCCATCCTTTTCTGAATTGTTCGCCTATTGATGATGTTGTTTCTCCAACCCATTCCTTAATATTTCCTAATTGCAACATTAATCCAGAAAGACTCGTTGGGGGTAATGCAATGTCTCCGACTTTAACTTCGGCGTCTTCACTAAAGATTTTATCAACCAGTGATTGCAATGCACCTTTTGCAAAATCATTCGGAAGGTTCGCTATAGCTTTAACTAATGCCTTTCCGAATTTGTATAAGTTCCAAGTTAAATCTCCCCACTCTATTCCACATATAAATTCAACTATTTTTTGACCAATATCTTCAAATGTTTTATCGTCTTGTAAAGTGTTTATAAATTCCGTTAAAGACTCTAAAATTCCGTTGGCGAAATTACTAAATGTATCCGCTGCGATTTCAGGATCCCAATTTTCAAAGAATCCTTTTATGCTCTTTGCTATAGATTTCCCTAAATTTTCCCAGTCAAACTCTACAGCGAACGCATTTGCAGATTGAAAAGCTGTATTGATTGAATTAGCAACAGTTTTCCCTAAATCATAAAAAAGTCTAGGTTTTATTAAACCATTCAAAAAATCCGCCAACCCTGTTCCGAAATTTTTTGCTTTTTCATACACGGAATCCCAGTTAATTTTTTCTAACGTGTTTGATAATGTGACGCTTATATATTTGCCTAACTGTTCTAAACTTTTAATGCTACTTTTATATGCGTCCAACATCTTATCGTTCGGCTTAAAGTTGGCAATTAAACCGCCCACTTCACCTGAACCAGCACCACCTGATCCGCCTGATGCACCAGCTCCAGCACTACCAGTAGTACCATTATCAGGCTCAACAATATTCAATTCATCAATCCCTAAAGTGTGAAGCTTCTTTGCATTTTTAGCAGCTTGTCCGAGATTGTCAGATAAATCTCCTGCGCTTCCAGCTGAATCCGCTAGATCTCCAGATACGTCTCCTAAATCGTCAGTTATTCCTCCGCCACTAATCTCAAATTCCCACCCGAAAATCTGACCAAGTGCGTTTAATACATTCTGTGTAAAATCAATGACTTTCGCCATGACTTTATTTAAAGTTTGTACAAATGGTTTAAACGCTGCGATAAAACCAGTTCCAATGACGGAAGCAAATTTCTTAATTTGCTCTTGCAAAATACGAATTTGGTTCGCCCATGTTCCTGCCGTGCGTGCAAAATCGCCCTGTGCTGATGTTGTATTGGCAAGCACGTATTGATAACGCAGCATCGTTTTTTCAGCTTGTGACATAGACTGAACATTTGCATCCAATCCATTTTTCATCGCCCACTCTGCAAGTGTTGCCTGTGTTAAATCCAAACCGTACGTACGAAGTGGTCTTGTTTCCCCTGTGAAGATAGCGGACAAATCTTCCGCAACATCTTTTTGACTGACATTGTAGAACGATGCCATATCCGCCGTTAATTGAGTCAATGTCAAGGATACATCTGCCATAGAGTCTGACAGTCCGACATATCCACCTGTTGCCTTATTCAAAAATGAATTTGCACTTTCAATGGAACTTGTATCAATTCCCATTGCAGACCCCATCGCTTGAAAACGGCTGGCATACTGTTTAAATGACAATTCAGACATTCCAAACTGTTTAATGGAGTTTTGTGCGTACTCTTCCACTTTGCTTGACATATCGCCAAATACAGTGTCTACAACGTTCTGTACTTCCACGAGATCAGATGCAATGGTTATGGAATCTCCTATTTTCCCAACAAACCGGAATAATAACCAATATGTTGCGTACATCTTTCCAAGTGCCGATGCAAGTCCTTTGGTTCCTCTGCTTGCCTTGTGTGTAGATTTTGTATAAGTATTTAAACCAATTCCTAATGCGTTGGCCGCACGTCCAGAAGATGCGCCTGTTCGAGCCAATTTTGCCAATGCATTTGTCATATCAATCAAGTTCTGGCTTACTTTAGGTGCTTTAGATAGTTCAGACATTAACTGTCGCATAGACTTAGCAAGCAAAGGTATGTTTTCAATCGCTTTTGTAGAGCTTTTATATCCAAGTTGCGCTATTCCCTTTGCTAAGTTTGCAACTTGCTCAGATGTTTTAGACACATTCACTGAGTTAAGACTTTGCAATCCTTTCCCAAAACCTACAATCGCGTTTGCCGCCTTTGAAATCTGTCCACTATCCAAATTTGATATTTTCTCAATTCCTTTTGCAAGTCTTGTATAGTCCGCTGTTCCAACATTTTTTAAACCTTGCATAGAACGGCTTAGTTTATCTACACCATTTGCTACCCCAGATAAACCGCTTCCGTTGATTTTCGTGAGAGATGTGTTTAATGTCCCTAGTTTTGTTATCAATGTGTCAATTGCATTATTCGCTTTTCCAGCTTGCGCCTGTAATTGTATTTCAAGGCTGTCTACTGTAGTTCCCATTTCACACATCCTTCCTATAACTTTTTTAGGTCAGTGACTATCTCCGTTCAATAGCCAGAAAAAAACAGTAGGTTTTGACACACTACTGTTTATTATGATTAATTTCAAAATTTGTTTTCAGCGCTTCAAGTTTTGCAACAAATAATTCCCTTTGTAATTGCAACTCTTTTTCGGATAACGGTTCATTATTCTTTTCCGCCATTTCCAAAATAGGACTTTCGAAATATTTTGCTTTTGATTTTCTTTTATTCATTCCAGCTAATACTTGATCCAGAACAACAGAAAAGGCTTTCATATTGTATTGCCCCATGAGCCAATTTTCGTAATCCCTATCACGTAACATCAATTTATATGCTTCTGCATATATTTCTAATTTCTTTGGGGTAAGGCGCAAAAAGCTTTCATGAGAAATTCCCATTCTTAACGCATTTTTAAAGTATTCTTCCCATATTATTTTGTGGAAGTCGATTTTTTCTTGTGATCCTGTGGTGTTTTCGGCACTTTTTTCACTTCTTCCTCGTCCTGCTTGTTCATCTCCGCAACCATCTCCGTCAGACCCGTCAAATCGAAAAAACCATCTTCTTCCATCGTTTCTTTTATTTCTTCATAAAGCCCTTTAAAGGACATTTTTTTCTCTTTCATGTACTGTTTCATCAGTTTTTTTGATTCATCAAAAGTCACATGATGATGTTCCAATAATCCGGCATAAAAAGCATCTTTACAAATATGTGGCATATCAGATATCAAATCTGCTGTTCCGTCAATCATTGCAGCAGCAATTTCTACTTTGCTATTTTTACCTTCTAAATCCAATCTTTTTCCAATATAAGACATCGACAAAGCATTAAACATCCTTTGCACAACTGCTTTATTTTCTGCCGCTTCAAAACTAAATTCTAACGTATACTGTTCATTCCCAATCTGAATTGTTTTCATATTTTTCCCTCCGATTAATCAGAGGGGGCAG
>UQLQ01000045.1 GCA_900541905.1 uncultured Oscillospiraceae bacterium | reverse complement strand
TGTTAATCAGCAATCGCTGGAATGTTTTAATCCTAAGAGATTTAATGGAAGGAACCAAGCGCTTTGGAGAGTTAAAAAAATCACTGGGAGATATTTCACAGAAAGTATTGACAGCAAATTTAAGAGCCATGGAAGAAAACGGGCTGTTAATCAGAACAGTATATGCCCAAGTGCCTCCTAAAGTAGAATATACACTCACCGATACAGGGTACAGCCTAAAGCCGATTTTAGATGCTATGGTGCAATGGGGAACAAAATATCAATTACAAATTCAAAATCACTGATAAAAGATTAATAACAGACAGGTATGTTTTGTGTTTTTGTAACGTACAACCATTGTGCTCATAAATTGATAAAATATTGTACACGAAAAATACATAAATAAATCATAAATTTAAGCAAAATCTTCCTAAAAACGATACCGTGAGACAATATTTCTTGACATTTTGACTATAATATGATGTAATAGAAGCGTTGTAAAAGAAAATACACAAGTACTTTGTTTAGGTGGTAATATTCATGCATAAAGATTTTAGCTTTGAAGATTTAAACTTCAAACAAGAGACAACCGAACATTTATTATATTCTATGATTGAAGTGCTTCACGATGCAGGCTTTCGTGTGACAACTCAGCGTAAAATTATTTTGGAGGCCATTGCTCAGCAAGTAGGGTGGCACGTACACCCTAAGGATGTATTTTCTTACGTACAAAAGAAAGATGATACCATTGGTTTGGCAACCGTATATCGTACACTGAAAATGTTAGAGGATATGGACCTTTTGAATAAAGTGTATATGATGGGACAACAAAACGTACATCCCAATGACCCAAATCATGAAGTGCATTATCATTTGATTTGTCTCAAATGCGGCGCTATCCGTGATGTGAAAGACAATATGTTGGAAGCAATTAATGAACATGTGAAAAATGAATATGGTTTTTCTACAACGCAAACCAAACTTTCATTATATGGATTATGCGAAGATTGTGAACGCTTTATGAAAAAGAAATAAAACAAAATCAGTATCATATTGTATAAAAACTGTTGTTATAGCATTCAGTTATAGCAACAGTTTTTTTATAATTTCAGATATTAATAAATTCTTTTTCATCCTTTATATTACTATTTTCAAATTTAGATTTAACAAAGCTTTGCATATTGTCTTTATAACTAAAATTTCATATAAGTTAAATTTTGAAAAATGAGGTACCGTTTTAGGCATCACAAAAACATATTAGACATTCATTCATAATATTAAAATTAGTAATATCGCACATTTCTTTCGAGAATAAAATATATTATTTGTGTTTTAAGAAAGAAAATGATTTTGCGATAATGAATGATATTTTTGATTATTGAAAATATTTTAAATTCTTCGATTCTCAAATTAAAATTTTTTCCAGATATACCATATCTATCAGTTGAATGCCACACTCATATATTGGGTGGTCATAATAATCTGTAAAGAAATTTTTAACACGATAACTTTCAGAGAAACCACATTTTTTATAAAATGGAATTGTCAAAGGAGTGCCTCCTGTACCGACACGAAGAATATGGTATTTTCCTTTATATTTTTGCTCAACAAATGCTATTAAAGATTTTGCATATCCTTTATTTTGATATATAGGATATGTTGCAATATTTTTAATTTCAATAACATTATTTCCCTCATCCGTTACGACACATTCTGCTTTCACACCATTATCATCCAATATAAACATAGTGCCTCGTTCCAAGTACTTTTCAATCATATCTATCTGTTCATCCGCAAGTAAAAGAAGTTCCATAAATAATCTTTTATTGGTTTGTATTTCTATTATTTTCATTACCTTGTCCTTAAAAACTACATATCAATATTTTCTATATATATTTATCTTATTATAACACTTGTATCAAAACTTTGACTACACAAATTGCTTCCAGTGCAAAACTAGGAGTATTTACACTCTCAAACCAAACCTCTCCATACCTCCAAAAAGTGAAGGAATGACAGAAAAAGGGGTTGTGATATTAAGGTACTGCATGAAATTTCTTTGTGATATCTATGATACTACGCACATATATTCTAACGGGTGATACAATTGAAATTATTAAAACAATGGGTTCACAAACCATTATTCATTCCATGTATCCTATTCGTTTGCGTAATTACAGGTATTGTTGGTACTCTATTTTTAACAATGCCTGTGATAAAAACTGTAACTGCCACTACAGACCCTGCTTCCCGTATTATTATTTTGGATGCCGGTCATGGAGGGGAAGACGGGGGTACTTCCAGTACTGACGGTACAAAAGAAAAAGACATTAATTTAGCTGTTACATTGCGTTTAAAAGCCATGTTGGAATCGGCCGGATTTCAAGTAAAAATGACACGGGAATCTGATATATCTGTAAACGATCCAAATTTAGATACCGTGAAGCAGCGTAAAGTTTCTGATATCAAAAATCGATTAAAATTAATTCAAAATACTCCAAATTGTATTTTTATCAGTATTCATCAAAATCATTTTTCGGAGTCCAAATACAATGGAACCCAAGTATTTTACTCTAAAAACCATGAAGACAGCAAAGTGATTGCTGAAGATATTCAAAATCAAGTGGTTTCTTTTATTCAACCGGAAAATAGGCGGGAAATAAAACCTGCTACCGAATCTATCTATTTATTATGGAATACGAATGTTCCTGCAGTATTGGTAGAATGTGGTTTCTTATCAAATCCATCCGAAGCGCAATTGTTAAAGGATACTTCTTATCAAGACAAAATGGCTTTTTCAATTTTTTGCGGAATTTTAAAATATATGAGTCAATGATATTAAATAACGCACCAAACCCTATGCTTGCAACATAAGGTTTGGTGCGTTATAATTTACATAATATCTGATAATTCATATCATACTGAAATGAATGAGGAAGGAATTATAACTATATGGCTTCAAAAACAAAAGTACAATATGTGTGCACAGAATGTGGATTTGAATCTGCCAAATGGTACGGCAAATGTCCCGGCTGTAATGCTTGGAATACAATGGAAGAAGAGGTTCGCAATACAACCATCACTGCCAAACGGATTCATTCTGCTGTTGGTAGCGGTATGATTGCAAAACCTGTGGGATTACACGAAATTGACAGTACAGAGGAACAACGGTATCATACCGGTTTATCCGAACTGGACAGAGTGCTGGGCGGAGGCTTGGTAAAAGGCTCTCTGGTTCTTATCAGCGGTGATCCCGGTATTGGTAAATCCACTATTCTGCTTCAAATTTGCCAATACATGGGGAATACTTTAAAAATACTATATGTTTCGGGAGAAGAATCGGTAAAACAAATCAAACTGCGCGCATCACGTTTGGGGGTTACCAGCGACAACCTGTCGTTAATGGCTGAAACGGATATCCAGGCCATTTTAGAGCAAGTGCGGGTAGTGAAGCCAGATATTTTAATTGTTGACTCGATTCAAACCATGAATCATACAGACATTGCTTCCTCACCGGGCAGTATTACACAGGTCAGAGAATGTACCAATGCCATTATGCATACTGCAAAAGATTTAGAAATTCCTGCACTGGTTGTCGGACATGTAAACAAAGACGGTGCTATTGCAGGACCAAAAGTATTGGAACACATTGTAGATGCTGTCCTATATTTTGAGGGAGACAGACATAATTCATATCGAATTTTGAGGGCTGTAAAAAATCGTTACGGTTCGACCAACGAAATTGGTGTTTTCGATATGACTGAGACAGGTCTGCAAGAGATAGAAAATCCATCGATTGCTTTGCTGTCAGGCAGACCGCAATACACTGCGGGAACTTGTGTCACTTGCGTTATGGAGGGTTCCAGACCTATTTTGGCTGAAATTCAAGGTTTGGCTTCCACTACAGGATTTGGAAACCCACGGCGTATGTCTACCGGGTTTGATTATAATCGCATGTCGTTATTGCTGGCAGTTTTAGAAAAACGCGCAGGATATTATTTTTCAAATTTAGATGCATATATTAATGTAGTAGGTGGATTAAGGTTGGACGAGCCTGCTGTTGATTTGGCTGTTGCTATGGCACTGGTATCCAGCCTAAAAGACATACCAATCAGTGAAAATTGCTTAGTGTTCGGAGAAATAGGATTGGCAGGCGAATTGCGTTCCGTAAGTCATATTAATGCACGTATTTCCGAGGCAATACATTTAGGATTTCAAAAATGTATTGTTCCTTATCATAATTTGAAACAAATAACGGTCAATACCCAAAAAATTCAAATCATTGGTGTGCGGCATGTGAGGGAGGCGTTTGAGGCGGCAACGGACACTTAAAGCAATATGGCTTGTCTAAAATTGAGACGGTTTTCTTTTTTACTTGAATCCGATGTACACAGCCATGATTAGAAATATTGGTTACAATGGTAGGTGTTTCTAAAGTACAATAACCGTCTACTTGATAAATACAATCTGAAGAGCAAGGAATCATACTAAACATACAAATTTCACCTCGAATGATTTATAGTTTATTATGACTGATTTGATAATGAAAGATACATTTTAAAATAAAATTTATTTGCTGAACATTTCAAACACATAATCATATAAACTAAAAAGTATATTTCAGATTTTTGATTGCGTATTTATACAATTCCTTTGAAAACGAAATGTTGCAAAAATAAAGATATTGAAATTGAAAGCAAATAACTAAATAAAAACCGATGAAAAGAAATATATCCAATTATACAAAATGAATATTTTGTATAATTGGGGTGACAGATAAATAGAATTGCTGATAAACTACTTGATACTTACAACAATACTGATTATACTATATGAATACACGGAAACTATAGTTTCATTTAGTTGATATATTGGAGCGTAATAATTTTATGAATCATAACCATCAAATCGATTCCGAGCATAGTGATTCGATTAATGAATCGCGCGTTTATAAAGTCAGTCATACACGGCGTTGGATAGAATTCAGTATTGTAATTATTGTTGTTGCTGTACTTGCAATTATTGTTATACCTACTATTACAACCATCTCAAAATCTGCTGATTATTCAACTGCTTATACTCATAGCAAAGATATCGTTGGCGCATTTGAAGTTGCACATGCTGATGCACAGTATGAATCTGTTATAATTCCTTCCACAACTATCACATTCACCAGTAACCATCTGAATGATGCTATAAATCCTTCGAACCAGTCCGTAGAATCTATATATTACAATTTTATTGTGGAACGCTTAAAAACATATTTATCTGGTATGGAAAAAACAAATTATTCCTTCAAACTTATCAAAACATCAAATTTGATTGTGCTATATTACTGGAATAATGCAAACCAATCTACTTTATCCGGTGAACCGGGATATCGTGATCCGGACTACGTTTATTATGTAGAAAATCAATCTACCAAATTGGTTACTTATGATGAATTTATACAGTTAAATCTTTTACCAGCTGATTAATTTGGAAAGGAAGCTCTATACCAACGTATAATGTTCCCTTTTATAATTATATAAACTATACTATTTTAATCCACTTTATAAATATTACTTATTAAGATAAGAGTTTATAACGAAACTCCACTTATTAATTTCCAAGCATTTGTATGCAAAACTATGATTTAACTACTTAGCTTACCTTCCTAAAAAATTAATTTTTTATAAAAACAAACAACACCAGCAACGGTTTCCCCTTTACGTTGCTGGTGTTGTTTGTTCTAGAATGTCTCTCTCCTTACATTCTAGTTACATGAAAAGAAATTACTGTCTTCCGCAAGAAAATCTTCTATAATATCCATCATATGTAATGGAGATAATTCATTTGAATTCATGCGTTCAATTAAATTTTCTATTTTCGCTCTGTCTAATGATATATGTATGTTCACCATAACGAATACCATATCCAATGTAAGATCCAATCTCCTCATGAACAATAGTTGTAGTAATTAATTCATACTTCCCATTTAACAATATACCCTCTCCTGACACCTCTCAATAATCTTTCAAACTAAACTGTACACTGTATCAATCTTAGACATCTCACGCCATACTTTTGCACTTCTTTCCTGCTTTTACATTATATTCCTAGGCCACTTTACTGTCAATACTTTTTGTAATTTATTTGTCACTTAATTGTTATTTTATGGAAAACAACAATTTTCAACACCAAAATATTGTTAATTTGCTAGTTCAAAATACAAAATGTAGGCAAAAAAGTTACAAATTTATTATTTCACTCTCTCTATTAACTCAACTATCATTTGATATTTTTTCAAAGGAGTCATCAAATAATAGCCATCACAATCATGTCCAATTTTTAATATCAAATCCATACAATAATCTAACGAAATTTTTTGTACAAACTCAGATGTTTGTCCTTCCATTTTCGCAACAATTTTTTCAGGTATGTCAATACCTGCTACTTCATTATTTAAAAACACTGCATTTCGATGGCTAACAATTGGCATAAAGCCTGCCAGTATTTTTGCATTTAGTGTTTGCTTTGCCATTTTGAGATTTTCTATTGCATCTTCAGAATAAATAGGTTGTGTTAAAAAGAATCGTACACCCATCTCTTGTTTTTTCAATGCGCGTTTCAATTCAAATTCAAATCTTTTGGAATTTACATTCAAAGCTCCACCAATAAAATATGGATTAGACTGAAAAATATCTTGATTCAATGTTTGTATATATTCAATCAAATGATAAGAGTTGGTACTAAATACACCTTTTATATCACGGCGATTATCCGCCGGCACAGGATCTCCAGTCACAACAAGCACATTATGTATATTCTCAATATTACCTCCGACCAAAATAGATTTTAAACCAATCATATTCTGGTCACGGCATGTAAAATGCGGTATGGTTGGAATGCCAACTTCACGCTGAATTTTGGCAGCCATCATGAAGCTGCTTGCCCTGGCTCTGGCCAAAGGACTGTCTGCAATTGTAATAGCGTCTGCACCTGCCTCTTTTAAAATAGGAGCAGCTTCTTGAATATGGCTGTAATTGACATCAAAAGGAGGGTCCAGTTCAACTGCGATTACCTTTTGATTATGACTCAATTTTTCAGCAAAAGGATTTATAACGCTTTCTTGTTTAGGAAACTCTTCTTTTATAGTAATATGTGGCATTTCTGCGCTTATGTTGGCTTTCTGAAGATACTGCGCCACAGCCTTAATGTGATTCGGGGTAGTACCGCAGCATCCACCTAATATTTTTACTCCTTGCTGATACATTTGTACCATTTTGTCTGCAAAGTAAGTTTCGTTATCAATAAATAGCGTACGACCGTTGACGCTCAGTGGATAACCGGAGTTGGGCATTACACTTAGTGGTCTGGAAACCGACAACTTCGACACAATTTGCAACAAATGAGAAGGTCCGCACATGCAGTTTAAACCAAACACATCCATATTCCGATTTTTACTTTGTGCTACCAGTTTTTTAATCGGAATTCCTTTTCTGGTATAGCCGTCTTGATCCACCGCAAATGATGTAATAACGAATGCATCAGGAAGTTTTTTCTTAACATATTCGGCTAAATGAAATACAGAGTCATCTTGTGCTGTTTCCAATAAAAAATGTTTTGCTCCCAAAGACAAAAATAAATCTGCAATTTTATAAAGCTCGTCAATAGAGTTATCCTCAGTAAAAATGGGTCCTATATCCGCAAAAACAAATACTTTTTTATTGGCTATCGCCTGATTTGCCAACTTCCAAGCCTGCGTTATAATTTCTCTCACAGAAGAAAAATCTTTTTTTAGTGAAATGGTATTGGCAGCAAACGTATTGGTTTTTATCGCCATGGCCCCTGCTTCTATATATTCCCGATGTATTTCCAGCACACGTTCAGGATGTTCAATACATGCAAGTTCACATGGTTGTTCACTGTGATATTTCTTGCTGTAATACGTTCCGAATGCGCCGTCAAAAAGGACATAGTCGTAAGATTTCA
>UQLQ01000044.1 GCA_900541905.1 uncultured Oscillospiraceae bacterium | reverse complement strand
TTAAAGTGGTACGCGAGCTGGGTTCAGAACGTCGTGAGACAGTTCGGTCCCTATCTGTCATGGGCGTAGGATATTTGAGGAGAGCTGTTCCTAGTACGAGAGGACCGGGATGGACGCACCGCTGGCGCACCAGTTGTCATGCCAATGGCACAGCTGGGCAACTATGTGCGGATCGGATAAACGCTGAAAGCATCTAAGCGTGAAGCCGACTCCAAGATAAGATATCCCATAGTGTTAAACTAGTAAGACCCCTTGTAGACTACGAGGTTGATAGGCTGCGTGTGTAAGCACGGTAACGTGTTCAGCTTGGCAGTACTAATAGGTCGAGGGCTTGACCATAATTTCTTTGGTTTGGCTCTGTAATTCCTTATCTGTTTTCCTTTATTCAGTTTTCAGTGTACAAATAATTGTATCGTAATTTGATAAAATTTAAGTCTTCCTCGGAAGACTTTTTTTGTTTTTACTTATATTGTATTTTTAGTTATTACAAATTAGTTATTATGATTGACTATGAAAGCAATTTTAGTTAAAGTAATAATAAATAAATATTCTGTTTATTTAAGTTTGTTAATAAAGATATTATGTGTGTTATATCCACAATATCTTAGAAAAGGTGATTTTTATGATGAATTCAATTGAACAATTGGCCCGATACAGCTATAGTTATGAAGGAGAGGCGGTAGGAGCTGCCATTGCTATTATTATAATTGCAATTTTTCTAGTAATAGCCGCAATATTAGCTCAAATCTTTTTAGGATTGGCAGTTTATCACGACGCAAAATCTAAAGGTAATTCCAGCGCAGGAATGTGGGGCGTTTTGACAGGTGTGTTCGGATGGATACCTGCTATCATTTATTTATGTGTTAGAAGCAGTGCCTCACAAAGAATTATTCAATGTACTACTTGTGGTTTTGCAATTCCGGCAAGCGCACCGGGATGTCCGAATTGTAATCATGCAAATCCTTTTGCCCAACAATTTTTCGGTCCTTTTGTGGAGCAATCTAAAAAGCGAGCTAAAGGTTTCCTAATTGCAGCTATCTGTTGTTATGCGGCACTTATCTTGTTAATTATTGCAATTGTCGTTGTCGTTGTAGCATTTGCTGGTAGTTATTATTACTATTATTAAAGAGGCCTGAAAGGTAAATGTAAGAGTGCATTTACCTTTTTTCATCTATACTGAAAGGATAAAATTATTTATATGCTGGAAGTTTCTCACTTAACAAAAATATATAAAAACTTAGTAGCAAACGCTGATTTAACCTTTACTGTTAATCCCGGAGAAATTGCGGTTTTATTAGGTCCCAATGGTGCAGGTAAATCCACTGCAATCAAATGTATTTCAGGTTTGCTGCGTTTTCAGGGAGAAATTAAAATTTGTGGTTACGCAAATAAATCAATTGACGCGAAACGTAATTTTGGGTATATTCCGGAGATTCCTGCACCGTACGAAAATTTGACGGTTATGGAACATTTAGAATTTATTGGCCGTGCTTATCAAGTAAGCGATTGGGAACAAAAGGCGAAAATGTTATTAAGCCGATTTGAAATGTCTGATAAAACAGATAAACTGGGGAAAGAGTTATCAAAAGGTATGCAACAAAAATTAAGTATCTGTTGTGCGTTGTTGCCGGAACCCAAAGTAGTTTTATTTGATGAGCCTTTTGTAGGGTTAGATCCCCATGCAATAAAGGAATTAAAAGCTGTTATGACGGAATTAAGATATGATGAATGTGCAGTATTAATCAGTACTCATATGTTGGATAGCGTAGAGGAATTCTGGGATAAAGCGCTAATTATGCGAAACGGTCAAATTGCAGCAGTACGAGAAAGAAAAGAGATTGAGCAAAGCGGAGAAGATCTTGAAAAGTTATTCTTTGAAATTACGGAAGGAAGAGGAGAAAATCAATGAGCGCATTGTGTTATCTTTCCCGTAAGCAAATTAAAAACTTTATAAAAGAGTTAGCTCATAATCCGGGAAAATTGGTTCTGTATATTATCTTAATTGCAGGTATCAGTGTATCTGTATTTTCTCGTTTTTTTTCTCCGGAGGATAAAGCGATAAACTTTGTTGCAGATATTAGTTTTCTGCACGGCGGCTACATTGGAGCAATGCTTTTGATTGCACTGCCTATTTTATTAAGAGGTCTAAAATCAGGCGCTACTTTTTTTCGTATGAGTGATGTACATTTTTTATTTATAGCGCCTATTTCTCCAAAATTGATATTATTTTACGGCTTAATTAAGCAATTAATGGCCAGTGCTTTGGTCACTCTTATTTTATTGGCATATTCTTCTATGCTGACGAATTTATTTGGAATAGAGATTTGGCAAATTATTGTTTTGGCAATAGGAGTTGCCATTATGTTATGTGCAATGCAAGCACTTACTATGATGATTTACAGTTTAACAAACGGTAAAAAGAAACTCATTCAAATTACCTTAGCAATTGTATTTGCATGCGTGATTGCTTTACTTGCCATTTATGTAATTGAGTTTTTTGCTAATGGTGCAGATATCAATAGCGCTATTTCTTCTTTAAGTTCTCCTTACTTAGAGTATGTACCAATGATTGGATGGATGAAGGGCGCTATTTTTGGTTATCTGTTCGGCAACTACTTCGCAGCAGGTATTTATACTGCTCTATTTATAGCTGTTATAGGCGCAGCAATTGCTATTTTTGCAGTAAAAGATTTAGATTTTTACGAAGATGTACTTCAGTCAACTGCCCGAGCAGACCAGGTAAGAAAAAATAAACGAGAAGGAAAAATGGATTTTGGGGGAGGAAAGGTACGCGTCACTTCTACCGGAATTAAAAAAGGTTGGGGTGCCAATGTACTGTTTTATAAACATATATTGGAAGGAAAACGAAGAAATAGATTTTTCATCAGTACCCAAGCAATTTTTTTGTTTTTAATTAATATTATTTTTGTTGTTATTTTCCGTATTTCAGCAGAAGGAGAAGTAACATCAAATTTAATCATCGGAATTTCTGCAATGTTCAGTTGTTACATACAGTTTTTCTTTTCTGTTTCCGGGGACTGGTCTTTGGAATTGGAAAAAACACCAATTTATTTAATCCCTGCCAATCCGTTTCAAAAATTAATTTGGGCAAGTATGACCACCATTATCCGTCCGTTTATGGAAGGAATCATTATGTTTGCCATTTTATGCGCTGTATTGCAAGCAAATCCACTGCTGGCTTTTATTTGTGCAATCGTGTACGGTACAACAGGCTTGCTATATACAGCATGTAATATCTTATTTCAGAAATTATTTGGGAAAACAAATTCTAATCGCGGACCAATCATGTTTATTTATATGCTATGCGTATTACTGGTAGCTGCCCCCGGTATTATTTCCAGTATTCTTGTATGGATTTTTGCCACAGGAGCTCCCTCTTTTGTAATCGGCCTTCCATTTATCGGTTGGACCGTAGGTGTTTCTGTTTTGCTTATATGCTTGTGCAGAAATATACTAGACAATGTAGAATATAATAAATAAAAATACAAAATATTGTAATTTCGGTGGATTCCCTGTTGAAATAGTCGTATATCTGTGATATAATATTACCAACAAATAAAATAGTTGGTGTTGATTACGATGAGGGTCCACCTGTTCCCATACCGAACACAGAAGTTAAGCTCATTAGTGCCGAAGATACTTGGCTGGAGACGGCCCGGGACAATAGGAAGATGCCAACATATAAAGCAGATACCCAGTAGGGTATCTGTTTTTTTGTTTTTTATGTGAAAAAATTAAACAAAATGTAATTGTTCTTTTTTTAAACTACTATTATCGTGAGGATAACAATATCAAAAAGGAGAAAAACGGCATGAAGGATGTTGTAAAAAGATTTGAACAATATTTAATGGAGGAAGAAAAAAGCAAAGGTACAATCGAAAACTATATCAGGTCTGTACATATGTTTATAAAATGGATAGGGGTAAAAGAACATATTTCACGCCAGGCAGTCATTGAATGGAAAAACTATCTTCAAACGAAAGGATATTGCACGGTTACTGTCAACGCGAAGATAGCCGCATTGAATCAATTTTTATCTTTTATGGGTCGAAATGATTGCAGAGTAAAATTGCTAAAAGTACAGCATCGCGTATTTCGGGATCATTCGAAGGAATTAAACAAGAATGAGTACAAAAAATTAATTGATACAGCCGAAAGTAAAGCAAAGCATCGTCTTTCACTATTAATTCAGACAATTTGTGCTACGGGAATCCGTGTTTCGGAAGTGAAATATATCACAGTCGCAGCTGCTCAGGCAGGTAAAACAGAAATTATATTAAAAGGAAAGGTACGTACCATCTTATTACCGGGGAAATTATGCCGTAAATTAATTCAATATGCCAAAAAACAAAAAATCGCTTCCGGTGAAATCTTTATCACCAGAAGCGGTATTGGATTGTCACGTAAACAAATATGGTCGGAGATGAAAAACCTTTGTGTTCAGGCCGGTATAGAGGCTACGAAAGTTTTTCCACATAACCTAAGACATTTATTTGCTCGTTGTTACTATCAAGTATGTCATGATATTGTAAAATTGGCAGATATACTTGGGCATTCTCATATAGAGAGACTACCAGAATCTATTTACTTTCTACAGGTACAGAACATCAATATCATCTTGAACGTTTGCGTCTTGTAAGCTAAACTGTTTTTTATTTTCCGAAAAAGGACAAAAACTGTATTTTGTCCTTAGATTGTGTAAAACATAACCACAAAGGTCATATATCTTCCTATACTATACACAATAACAGTCGTAATTTCAAGTTTTTAAATTAATTTTTTATATTTTTTAAAAAAGGCTGAATGCAATTTTATATTGTTTCAGTCTTCTCTTTATACTTTTTTAAGATAACAGGGAAAAGAGACTTTATAGTATATGATTCTAAGGACAAAATACAGTTTTTGTCTAAAAAGAATGGAGGTATCTGAATCAGAATTCAATCGGTTGCTGCATTCACAGTTCTGCAAAAGTAATCTGAGGAATAAAGCAGTATCTTTTGAGTGGAAAACGTAAAATGTATACGTTTATAGTATTTGTGCATCAGAAATTTTTCAATAGATATAGGGAGGTAAGAAGAAAAATGAAGAAATATTTGAAAGGCAAAAATGTACTGGCGACAATACTATGTGCAACTTTGATGTTAGGTATTGTCCCATTTACTGTATTTGCTGCGAACACAGATGAGAATCTTTATACAAAAAATCAAATATCAACATCGGTTCAATACCTAAATCAGGAACGTACACAGGCCGAAATTACATATAGTGTACCAATAGAGCCACAGGAGCCTGTGAATGTAATTTTTTTGGTGGATGCATCTAAAACCGGTGAGAATTCTAAAAATGAAGTTGTCGAACTGATTATGGGTCATGGTGACGGCGTTGATTTAATGTATAAATACGGTACAAAAAATAATGTCAATATCATTTCCTATGCAAGTGATGTTCAAGAAACCGGTTTCATCAACTCAAAAGAAGAATTACAGAAGTATTCCAGCATTGAAACAATGTCAGGAGAAGCAGACGAAGCGGTTGCGCTTGAAAAGGCTGCTTCAGCAGTGCAGCAGGCACATGAAATGAATGGAAATCCTACAGTAGTTGTATGGGCATTGGGAAGCAGTTTTAACAAAGAAGCTGAAGTGGACGAACAATTAAAGGCATTGGACCAAGTATTGAGTGAAAATGATGCGTTTATCACTTATCAAATGACGGATGCTCCAAGTACTACTCTCCAAAATTATGCAACAAAGTTTATTCCTGCAGGAGGAACAGATGAGATTTCGGCAGCATATGCTTATGTAACAGGAAGTGATTATGAGTGGGGTATGCTGAATGACCTTGAAGCCATTGTTCATGACCATTATAAAAATGCTGACTTTACATTAAATTTGGCGGATGGCCAAACAATGATTACAAGTATTGATGAAGTAAATGCAAAAGCATTAATTTTAGGACAGCGCTGGACAGGTTATGTTGCGGCTGAAATAACTGAGAATGGAAAAGGCGTTCAAGTACATATGGACAAATTGTGTAGCGGAGATACGTTATTAATTACTGCAAAAGTAACGTTAGACCCAAATACAGCAGGTCCTGAAACAGTATTTGAGGGACAAGATATTTTGCTTAAAAACAGTATGTATACCGGATTGTTTGACGAAAAGACAAATGATATCACACTTCACTTTCCGGCGGTAGAATTAAACAAAGGAGAGCGAATGATTACTTATCGCTTGGGAGATGATGGAACAGTATCCGGAAGTGCGCCGGGAATACAAACAGTGGCTTCGGGCGAACCTGTTACCATTGCTTCCGCAGATGGAATCAGTAAAACAGGCTATACCTTTGGTGGCTGGATTGTTGCAGAGGGCGAGCATGCAGGAGAGCGTTATGCAGCCAACGAAGCAATTGCCATGCCGGATTATGATTTAGTACTGGAACCTGCGTGGGGATATGTTGGTGTTGAAGTGGAAGTAGGCCAGGCAGTTGCCCCAGTCACTCAAAATCAAATTATGGAGATACCGGGTCAAATGCAGGCGTTGGATTTTAGCCAAATATTTGTAAATGACACTAAAATCGGTAATACAGTACATACCATTACCTTTTTAGATGAATTGTTGGAGTATGTGGAAGACCCAACACCAACAGATTCAAATAAGGTGATTGTAAAGGGCAGACCTGAAATTGTATACGCACGTAATATAGGTGCTCCAGGAAACAGTGTAATAGCATATATTGTAGCGGATCATCAGAACGGTTATGATATGTATATCAGTGCGGAAGGCGGTGTAAAGGCTTCTTCCAGATGCTTAAGTTTATTTGCAGCATTTGACCCTGTTTCCCAAAAATATGTGCTGGATGGCTGGAACCAAAATTTACATACTGTAGATTTTAACAATCAATTTGATACATCTACTGCTACAGAATTGGGAATGCTATTTTACAATTGTACCAGTTTAAAAGAAGTGAAAGGCATTGAAAATCTAGATGTTTCCAATGTCACCGTACTACAAAGCCTATTTTATGGATGTTCCTCTTTAGTAAGTATGGATTTAAGTGCATGGGATACTTCCAGCGTAACCAATGCCAGCTATCTGTTTGCAAATTGTACCGGTTTGCAGGATGTACAGTTGCATTGGGATCAAACAGATACTCAAAACTTTATCACCATACAAAATATGTTCCAAAAATGTGAAAGTCTGGTTTCGATGGCAGATTCCGGCGTGGAAGATTGGGTACTGCCAAATGTTACTGAGGCACGATCTTTTTTCTGGCAATGTACAAGTTTACAAACGGTTGATTTATCTAAATGGAATCCCCAAAACATTGTAAATCTACCATTTTTCTTTTTTGAGTGTCATAACCTCCAAAGTTTTAGTATGGAAGGTTGGAATGTTCCAACTTTAAAATCACTGCAGCAGGCTTTTACAAATTGCTATCAGTTAGAGGTCATCGACTTGAGCAGTTGGGGTAACATTAATTCTCTTGATGATTTATATGCTGCTTTCTCTAGTTGTTCTAATTTAAAAACTTTAAAAATTCCCAACATAAAATCAGGCTATAAAGATATGTTTTTCTGGTGTACTTTTGATTATTTGGACAATTTGCAATACTTGGATATTTCAGGCTGGGTATTAGATGGTCCAAACTCAGTTAGCACCAGCGAAATATGGGGAAACAGTTGGCCATCGGGTCAAGTAACCATTATTGCAGACAATTGGGAAGTAACTGCAGATGATATTTTGGCAGATGCAGAAAATCTGAATTTAATTTGGAATATAGGAACAAAGAGTTTCTCTGCGAATCATTGGAATTTAAATGATACAAGACAAGACCTATCTGCAGCAAGTGATTCGTTAATTTCAAATATAACCGAACTAAAAGGGTGGAGCGGATTAAGCGGAGTAACGAGCATGGAAGGAATGCTGGCAGGACAAAACAGGCTGGAGAGAGTATCCATCACAGAAGCAAATATGCCAAACCTAACAAGTACA
>UQLQ01000043.1 GCA_900541905.1 uncultured Oscillospiraceae bacterium | reverse complement strand
AGGAGGAATGGATAGTCCCCGGACAGGAGATACAAACAGTATGGTTGCAGTTATTGCAGTAGTAAGTATATGTGCGGCATGTACAGCAGGAGTGCTTTTATATATGCTTTCCAAAGGTAAAAAGCAGAGATAGCAGCAAGTATGGTTTTCTCTGATAGATAAATACAACTGCTCTGCTATGTACAGTTTTAGTATGCAAGGGAGAAGGGCCTTTGAGGGTTCCTTTCTCCCTTGCTTTTTTGCGGGTTTTTGACACAATCAGACCGAAATATGCAATTGATACAATATGAAAATGTGTACAAAATCTTTGGGAAATATATTGACATGGGAAATAAAATTTGCTATTATTTGGGTTAGTGAAAGCTAACTTGAGAGATCAATCATTCTAAATCGTGTGGAGGATCTCTTTTATTTTCATCAATAGTTAGCTAAGACTAACTTTGGTAGGGGGAGCGCTTTGAAGAAAATTGCAATTTATGGAAAAGGCGGTATAGGAAAATCTACCACAACGTCCAACTTATCTGCAGCATTTAGCAAAGAAGGTTATAAAGTGGTGCAAATAGGCTGTGACCCAAAATCAGATTCCACAAAAAATTTGATGGGTGGCAAAGGGATTCCCACCGTATTGGAACAAATAAAGGCAAAGGGGGATGATTTGAAAGTAGAGGATATTGTATTTACCGGATTTGGCGGTGTTCTGTGCATTGAAGCAGGTGGTCCTACTCCCGGAGTTGGTTGTGCCGGCAGAGGCATTATTACAGCATTTGAAAAATTGGAAGAACTTCAATTTTTTGAAAAGTATCAGCCGGATGTTGTACTGTATGACGTATTGGGTGACGTAGTTTGCGGCGGATTTGCAATGCCAATTCGCGGCGGATATGCGGAAGATGTTTATGTGGTATCATCAGGTGAGATGATGTCTCTGTTTGCAGCCAATAATATTGCAACTGCAATTAAAGGATTTGGCAAAAGAGGTTACGCTAAATTACAAGGTTTAATTTTAAATAAGAAAAATATTGAAAACGAAGATGAAATAGTAAGAAAAGCATGTGAAGAAATAGGAACATCAATTGTAGCAACCATTCCAAGATGCGGAGATATCCAAATTGCGGAAAATCAAGGCTGCACTGTTTTAGAAGCATTGCCTGGATCTGAAATGTGTGAAATTTATCGTGCTTTGGCAAGAGATATGATGAAAGTGGGGAAATAGAAATGAAAATGAAAAAAAGTGTTATTGGCGTTGCGGCTGCATTAGCTGCAATTTTGATGGTAGCTTCAGGTTGTTCCAGTTCCGGCGGTTCAACAGAATCGGGAACAGGTGCAACTTCTACTGCTGCTGTTTCTACTGCAGACCAGCAATCTGAAGGATTTGAAATTAAATATCCGGAATCTTTGAAAGAACAATTTGGTGAAAGCTTAAAAATGGAAAAAACACCGGAACGTATTATTGTTATGACAGCAGGTCCTGTTATGACTTTATACGAAATGGGCGTTGATATGGTAGCAATTCCAAACTCCTCCATTACTGAGTGGCCGGACGATTTGGAGGCAGAACGTCTTCCATTCGGTATGAATGAAATTGATATGGAAAGCATCATTGCTTTAAAACCGGATTTGGTTATTCTCTCAAGCACAAATAAAGAAAAGTACGGTAATACATTAGAAAGCCAAGGTATTGCTTGTTACTATGTAAATGCCGGTCCTACCGTACAATATGAAGATATTAAAACAGAAGTACAAATTTTAGGCGAAGCATTCAATAAAAAAGAAGAAACAGATGCTATTATGAAGAAATTCACAGATCTTGAAACTGATATGGCAGCATTTAAAGAGAAAAACGGTGGTAAATCCGTTGGTATTCTCTTCTCCTATCCACCATCATACATGCAAGGCAGCGGCGGATACTTGGGTAATATGTTAGAAAAACTTGGCTATGTAAATGTTTCCGATAAAGACGGTCAAGCTGTTTCGAATGCACAATTGAGTATGGAAGACTTAATCGTTGCAAATCCTGATTTGTTGTTTGCTGTTTCTCCAACAACCAAAACAGGTGATGATTTAAAAACTTCTTACGAACAAGAATTTGCCAATAATCCTCAAACGTGGAACCAATTAAGTGCTGTTCAAAACGATAAGGTTGTTTATTTAGGAAGCATTTATGCAAAATCTTCTGGTATTAACATTATTGACGACATTCGTTCTTTGATGGATCAATTAGAGCAATATAATTAGAAATAGGTTGTTTTAAATGAATAAAAAACAGAAACATGCAATAAAAGTCAGTGTTTTTTTTATCGTGGTACCAATTTTGATTTTTATTTTGGCTATTTTAGCTTTAAGAATTGGTAGTGTAAATTATTCAACAGCAGAAATTTTTAACGGTTTATTTGATGCCAACAGTTCAGTACATACAATTATTATAGATCTTAGATTACCAAGAGTAATACTGGCGATTATCATTGGTATGTGTTTGGCTGCTGCAGGTGCTTTATTACAGGCGGTTATGCAAAACCCCCTTGCAGACCCAGGTATTATCGGTGTTTCATCAGGCGCCAGTACGGCGGCAACTATCATCTTTTTGGTATTTCCTACAGCTACCGCTTCTGTGCCGATTTTTTCCTTCGTTGGTGCGGCCGGTGCTTGTGTACTGATTTATTTATTGTCTTGGAAAAGGGGAGCTGACCCTGTCCGAATTATTTTGGCAGGTGTAGCTATTAATACCATGTTAAGCGGCGTTACCTCCTTTTTAACTCTCATGAACTCTGACAGCTTACAAGGTGTGCTCTCTTGGTTAAACGGCAGTCTTTCCGGAAAATCTTGGTATCAAGTACAGACCATGGGTATTTACAGCGCAATTGGTATTGTATTGGCAATATTGTGTATTAAAGGTGCAAATGTATTGCAGCTTGGCGATGATATGGCGAAAAACTTAGGTACCCGTGTCAATTTGACTCGCGTACTGCTTTCCGCAGTATCCGCATTTTTAGCTGCCTCTACCGTTGCTGTCGTGGGTATGATTGGTTTTGTTGGTTTGATTGTTCCGCATGTTACCAGAATGTTGGTTGGTTCCAATCATAAGGTGATGCTTCCGGCGTCTTTGTTGCTGGGGGCGTTTGTGGTACTTGCGGCAGATACCATAGGACGAACCATTGTAGCTCCAATTGAAATTCCGGTTGGTATTGTAATGTCAGTAGTAGGCGGTCCGTTCTTTCTCTTTTTGCTGCGTAGAAAAAGAAAAGCAAGAGCATAATGACCATATTGGAAAGGAGAACCTTTTATGCAAATAAGTGCAAACCATTTAAAAATTGGTTATGATGATAAAATTGTGGTTCCCGATTTTGATGTTGTAATTCATAAACACGATATTACAACATTTATAGGTCCCAATGGATGCGGAAAATCTACAATTTTAAAAGCGCTCACACGTATTTTAAAATGTGGGGGTGTCATTGAAATTGATGGAAACAGCATTCATACTATGCCAACAAAAGAGGTAGCGAAAAAAATTGCTATTTTATCTCAGCAGCAAACTATGCCACCGGATATTACCGTAGAAGAATTGGTTGGCTTTGGAAGAATGCCATATCAAAAATTTCTGCAAAGATTATCTGATGACGATAAAAAAATTGTAGATTGGGCTATGGAGGCAACCAGTGTTTCTCATATGAGAAAACGCAGTATTTTTGCATTGTCCGGCGGTGAAAAACAGCGTGTTTGGATTTCTGTAGCACTGGCACAAAAACCTGAAATGCTGTTTTTGGATGAACCGACAACTTATTTGGATATTCAGCATCAAATTGAAATCATGGAGTTGGTACAAAAGCTGAACAAAGAGACAGGAATTGGAATTGTCATGGTATTGCATGATATTTCTCAGGCTTTGGAAGTAAGCAGCCAAGTTGTTGTGATGAAAGATGGAAAAAAATATGCGCATGGTACTCCTCAGGAAGTAATTACGCCTGAAATGCTGCGAGATGTTTACGGCGTGGAGAGCAGAATTATTCCCATTGAAGGCAGACGCTGCCCCATTATATGTTATGACGGACTGTGCCATATAAACTAATTACAGAAAGGACTTTTTGTTTTGGTAAAGTTAGAGTCACTTAAAACATTATCTCAAGTGGAATCAATCAAAGATGTAAAACCTCTGGCAAAAACAGTTTTTCCGGGTGCACACTGTCCTTTGTTTGGTTCAGCACTGATTTTAAAAGGTGTAACGGATGCCCTTATGATTGTAATCGGTACCGATGAATGTACTTATTATACGAAAAAGTTCTCTTTAGGATATGATAGCTTTGGCGGTATGGATGGTCGCTGTGTTTCCTTGGTGTTAGACCAACACGATGTTACATTTGGATGTGCAAAGAAATTGGAAGCAGGCATCCGTCAAATGTATCAGGAGCGCAAACCTTCTGCTATCTTCCTAGTTACTACTTGTGTAGTTGAAATTACGGGAGACGATGTGGATTCGATTGGTGACGTACTTTCAGATGAACTTGGTATTCCGATTGTTACGGTACATACTGAACATTTCCGTTGTGAAAGTCACATGCAAGGAATGGAACGTGTATTAACTGCTTGTGCAGAGTTAATGGAGCCTTGTGATGAACAGGTGAATGGAATCAATATTCTGGGTCATCGATTTGGAGAGTTGGAAAAAACAGAATTCATTCATGTTTTACAAGATCATGACATTCACATTCATATGAAATTACCTTCTGATGAATGTACTGTGGCTGATGTGGCCAATGCTTCTGCAGCAAAGGTGAACGTTGTTACAAATGCCATTGCATTACCGCTGGCAAAGAAAATGCAAACACGTTTTGGGATTCCTTACATTGAATTCTACAATTTCTGTAGTCCTGATGCCGTATATCATGCTTATAAAGATTTATTCGATTACTTGGGAAAACCATTTCCAGAAGAATTGGAAGAGAAATATCAGCATGCATTGGCAACTGTGTCAGAAGCCAAAAAGACGTTAGACGGAAAAAGTTTTATTTACGGTAATACCACCTTACCTATATTTGAATGTATTGCTTTTTTGGTTAGCTTGGGTATGAAACCTCTTTTGGTTCAAACAAAAGAGATACCCGAAGAACAGCAATGCTATATTGAGCAGATTAAAAATGCAGGGTATGACCCGTACATAACAAAATCCGCCAATATTACACCGTTGCAGCCATTGTATGATATTTTAAAACCAACTTTTTATATTGGACATGAAAATCCAATGAATTTGATGAAAAAGGGAATTACACAGCTTACTTTGGACAAAGCAGCTAAAAAATTGGGTTTTGAATTGACAGAAGAAGTGGTTTCCGTATTTGTAAACGCAGCATCAGCGCCGAATCAAATTTCGGAAAGCATGCGTGCAATGATGGAAATGATGAAGCAGGGAGGCGTAAAACGTGGCTGAGACAGGAATTGTAAGATATTTGCCAACACCGTCTGACCGTATGGGACTATTATGGACATTGCTTACGATTAAAGACGGCGTAATATTGGAACTGGGTCCTTCCGGTACTACTCATTATAGTATGGAGTCCATTTCTGAATTTGGAATTCCAATGCGGGGCAATTTATATTGTACACATATTGATGAAGATAATATCATTATGGGCGATACTGCTCGTTTTGAAGAAGCAATTATTGAACTTGATGGTGAGAGAGATCCTGATTGTATATTTTTGATGGGCTCTTCTCTTACTTCTGTAATTGCAACGGATATCAACGGGATATGCCGTGTGGTAGAGAACGATGTATCTGCTAAGTTGATTCCCTTTGACCAAGGCGGTTTTGTTGGGGATTACAGTTATGGCTTACAACTTGCTTTGACTTCCATTACTAAAGCGCTGGCAGAAAAAACGCAGGAAGTGAAACCCCGCACTTTCAATATTTTGGGTGCAGGTATGGATAGTTACCGCATGAAGTCTGATGTAAAAGAAATCTGCCGTTTAATGGAAGAAGCTTTTGGCTGGACTGCGCACGAAATCATTCCGTGCGAAAGTACATTGGATAGTTTCCGTCATGCGGGTTCTGCTGCGGTGAATCTTGTTATCAGAGATGAGGCGTTATCGGCAGCAAAAATATTGGAGGAACGTTGTGAAACTCCATATATCACAGGTATGCCATATGGCTATCAGGGTACATTGAAATGGCTGGAACAGGTAGCTGCTTCCATTGGAGAATCTGTTTCTCCGAAATTGATTGCGGACATACAAGAAAAAAGTATGGATTTGAGACGCATTAAAATGTGGTCAAGAATGAATCCAAATCAGAAACTGAAATTTGCAGTGGTAGGCAATTATCATTTGGCAAAGGGTTTATCTCAATTCTTTGAGGGCGAACTGGATATGACTCCAACCATCAAGTTATGCTCTCACTCCCTAAAAACAGTAAATGAACCTGATGAAACCATTGTACATTGTGAAGATGAAACAATCAAAATTCAGCAATTGGAATCGTTGGAAGATACCTTTATTGCCGCAGACGGTATTTCATTGCATATAGCAAAAGAAAATAACTATAAACTGCGTGTATCTTATCCGTCATCCGGATTTACACCTGTAGCAAATCATCTGCCTCTGTGCGGTGAGTACGGAACCGATTTTATCGTTGAAGAAATATACAATTATTTGAGAATGTTAAGGGGGTAGTTCGGCGTGAAAGTAAGCATTTTATACTCTTCCAAAACAGGTAATACAAGAAAACTAGCATTTAGTATTGCCAACGAACTGAGCGATTTTGAGATTACAATTACAGATATTAAAACTATGGAAAGTCTTCCTAAAGCAGATGCGTATCTGATTGGATATTGGGTAGACAAAGCTCAGCCAAATGAAGAGGCGAAACATTGTATTGAACAAATTACAGGAAAACCGGTTGGATTGTTTGGCACGTTAGGTGCATATGCTTATTCGTCACATGGCTCCCAATCTATGCAAAATGCCAACGCCATGTTAGGGGAAGGATGCACATTAATTGGCAGCTTTTTATGTCAAGGTCCCGTAGACCCTAAGCTATTGGAGCGTTTTAAAAGTTTGCCGCCGGATAATCCGCATGCGTTAACGCCTGAAAAGAAATTAAGGCATAAAGTTGCCGCTTTGCATCCCAATGATTTGGATGCAAAATATGCCGCACAGCTATTTAGAGAACGACTGGAACAATTATCATAACAAAGAGCTCTGCTATAACGTAGCAGAGCTCTTTATTGTTTGTATTAATAAGGCAGAGGTGGCTTTAATAATAATAGAATGATGATAGCCGCCCATACGATACAAATCATTGGGAGTGTAATCATAAATTTTTTATGCTTTGTTTTATGTCGAATACTCAGCATTGTAAGATACATTAATGGTGCACCTCCAAATAGAGCAGTGAAAAGCAATGCTCGTTCGGATATACGGTTATAATGCCGATTTCGTATTGCTCTTTGTTTATCAATAATGGTCATACTCATTGCTGCTATATTCATAATGACCAAATAAATGACAAAAATTATCCAAAAAATTTTCATTCTAACTTCTCCAAAGTTTCAGCTTTTACGCATATTTTCAATAAAGCGTTACTATCAATATAGCATAAGGCTTTGTCCTAAATATGAACGTATCAGAAGTATTGCAGAATTGAAACATAAGGGGAATGCGTTTTGATTAAATTAATGAAGAACTATCCAAAGATTACAGCAGCCATTGTGTTGGTTTTCGTATTGGTTATCTCTATTATTGTAAAACAATTGGTGCCTCTTTTTGTGAACAATGAGGGACAGACTGTATCTTCACAAACAAGCAGTATAGCAGCAGAACAAACGAATACAGAACCTGTTGTCAGCAACACGGAGGAAGAAGAGGAAGAAATGCGGGCAGTATGGGTACCGTTTATGAGTTTGACTATGAGCAGTGAAAATGATAAAAGTGAGGCTGCCTTCCAAAAGAAATTTGATGAAATTGTAAAAACATCAAAAGAAAAAGGAATGAATACACTGATTGTTCAAGTAAGGCCGTTTGGAGATGCTTTTTATCGTTCTTCTTTATTTCCATGGTCACATCTTTTAACGGGCACACAAGGGCAAGACCCGGGTTACGATCCTTTGGAATATATGGTGAAAGCGGCACATGAAAACGGTCTGGAAATCCATGCATGGGTGAATCCGCTTAGAATTCAGCTCAGTACCAATCCGAGTGAACTGGCAGAGAATAACCCTTATACACAATGGAGTCAAGATGAATCTAAAAAAAGATGGGTAGTGGAATATGAAAGCGGAAAATATTTTAATCCTGCATATGCCGAAGTAAGAAAGTATATTGCAGACGGCGTCAAAGAAATTGTTCAAAATTATGATGTGGACGGAATTCAATTTGATGATTATTTTTATCCAACGCAGGACAGTGTCTTTGACCAAGCGGAATACGATGCTTATAAAGAAGAAGCAAGCCAAAACGGCGTTCCTATGGAATTGCTGGAATGGAGGCAGGCAAATATTAACGCTATGGTTTCCCAAGTATATGCAGAGGTCAGACAAGCAAAACCGGAAGTAGTATTTGGAATTTCTCCGCAAGGCAATTTACAGAATTGCTTGAATATGGGAGCAGATGTTCAAACGTGGTGCAGTACGCAGGGATACATTGATTACATATGTCCTCAACTATATGTAAATTTTGAGCATCAAGTGCTGCCGTTTGGTTCGGCAGTAAAAGAATGGAGAGATTTGGTTACCAATCCATCCATTAAATTATATTTTGGTTTGGGATTATATAAAGCAGGTTCGGATGTAGACGGAGGTACATGGCAGAAATCGGATACCATTATAGCCGACCAAATTCAAGCGGGAAGAGAAGCTCAAGGGGATGGCTTTATGTTCTATTCCTATGATTATCTAAATCATGAGCAGACAGAACAAGAAGTACAAAATGCGGTGAAATTATTAAATTAATATAATGACTCTATATAAAAAGGACTTTCCTAAGTGAAAGTCCTTTTTTCGCGGTATTTATGATTTGATATATGATATAGTGAAAATGGTATTCATGCAGTTGTCGGTATTCCGTAACAATCATTTTCATTTGTTTTTGTAATATGTACTGCAACAAGTTGTCCGCACAGGTTCTTGTCTGAATGAAATTGAACAGGTGTATAATTTGCAGTATAACCCTCATATAAATTGGGACTTAT
>UQLQ01000042.1 GCA_900541905.1 uncultured Oscillospiraceae bacterium | reverse complement strand
AAGGACTTACCCGTGGTCCGAGTGACAGGACTTGAACCTGCGGCCCCTTGACCCCCAGTCAAGTGCGCTACCAACTGCGCTACACCCGGATATAAAACCAACAACTGAAACAGTTTGCTGGCTATTATTTATTGTGCTGTTACTATTAAACCATATTATAGCAATTTATGCAATATTATTTTCCTGAAAAGAACTTTTTATGAATTGCTGTAACTGCTTGGTCGGCATCGTCACGTGAAATCAAAACAGAAATTTTAATTTCACTTGTAGAAATCATCTGAATGTTAATATTGGCGTCAAAAAGTGCCTCAAACATCTGTGCTGCAACCCCCGGATGGGTTTCCATACCTGCACCGACCACAGAGACTTTGGAAACATTACCATCATAGACAGCATCAGCAGCACCAATGGTTTCAACATAAGTTCTTAGAATTTCCATTGTTTCATCCAGCTGAGATTCAGGAATGGTAAAGCTAATATCTTTGGTATTATTTCGTCCAATGGATTGTAAAATAATATCTACATTAATATCTTTTGCAGCTAGCTTTGTGAAAATTTTAAATGCAAGTCCCGGTCTATCAGGAACTCCAATAATTGATACACGCGCTACTTCATTATCTTTTGCAATACCACTGATTAACATTTCTTCCATTTTATTTGCCTCCCTTACAATTGTGCCTGGTTTTCTTGTTAAGCTGGAAAGCACTTCCAACTCTACTCCATATTTCTTCGCCATCTCAACTGAACGGTTATTTAATACTTGTGCACCCAATGTTGCAAGTTCTAACATTTCATCGTAAGAAATAACATCTAATTTACGTGCATCCTTTATCTTTCTCGGATCAGCTGTGAATACACCTTCCACATCTGTATAAATTTGACATAAATCGGCATGCATCGATGCAGCAATCGCAACTGCACTGGTATCGGATCCACCGCGTCCCAATGTGGTCATATCTTGATAACGATTTACACCCTGAAAACCGGTCACAATCACAATACGTTTTTGATCCAGTTCACGCTTGATACGGGCAGGATCCACACGTTCTATTCTGGCAGAACCGTTATTTGCGCTTGTAAAAAATCCTGCCTGCCAGCCTAACAAAGAAATCACAGGATAGCCCATTTCTTCGATGGTCATTGCTAAAAGAGAAGCTGAAATTTGTTCGCCTGCGGTTAACAACATATCCATCTCTCGTTTTGAAGGATTTGGATTCACTTGACGTGCCTTTTCAATAAATTCATCTGTTGTATCTCCTTGTGCCGATACAACAACGACAACATCATTGCCTTTTTCGTATGTCTTTGTGATGATATCAGCAACATTTTTTAAACGCTCAGTATTTGCAACAGAAGTACCACCAAACTTCTGGACAATTAAGCTCATAAATCATTTCTCCTTTATATTATGTTTATATGGTTGGGAGAACTTTGGTACCTTCCCTATCAGTCTCCAGTACTTCTAATTTCCAGCCGATGATGCCGTGTTCTTCCAATTGTTTTATCATACGATTATAATATGCTGTATTTCCACTTTCGGTAATGGACATAATGCATGGTCCTGCTCCGCTGATATAAGTCCCCAGAGAACCGTTTTGGTAAGTAAGCTCAAAAATTTCGGCACAATTTTCAATCAAATCCACTCGAAACGGTTGATGCAATTTATCCTGTACCGCAATACGTAAATTCTCTGCTTTTCCACAGGATAAAGAGGCCACCATGAGCGCACTGCGTGATAAATTATATACCGCATCCTGCTTGCTATATTGCATTGGTAACGTAGCACGAGACTGTTCTGTTTTTAACTGAAAATCAGGAATTAGCAAGGCAAATCGAAATTTATCAGATACCTGTGTTCCAACACTGTAAACTCTTCCTGCATCCATGGCAGAAACCGTTAATCCTCCTAAAATAGCCGGTGTTGTATTATCCGGATGTCCTTCAATTTTACAGGCAAAATTGATTAACGTATCTTGGTCAAACGGTCTTCCTAACAATTCATTTGCACCGATAATACCGGCTACAATGCAAGCAGAACTGCTTCCCATTCCCCTTGCCATAGGAATGTTATTTTCCTGTATAATCTTTAAGCCGGGCATTTGCTTCCCGTATGCATTGTATACAAACTCTGCTGCCTGATATACTAAGTTATCTTTTCCTTTGGGAATTTCCACATGGTCTTTCGACGAAATTTCAATCCGGTCAGATTCCTCCATCCAGACATAGTTATACCAATTAAGGGCAACTCCCAGTGAATCAAAACCAGAACCCAAGTTAGCACTGGTCGCGGGAACCTTTATACTTATCATTCTGTTCTTCCTATCTGCTGAAATTACAAATCACCAACGCGAATTGTAGATGCAATGGTTACGCCTTTACTTTCCAATACACCAATTTTATCTTGAATTTCACGCTCTTTCATTGGTTTTGTGACAAATGCCAATTCATTTTTTGGAGCATTTTTTTGTACCAGTAGCTCTACAGTTCCAAATAATGCTTCTGCTTCTGTTTTTGCAGCTGCAATGTCATCAGCAGTTGCACGTATATACATAGCAGTGATATCGTCCAAATAGTCTTGAACATAATTATCTACACTGTCACTCCAAAACAGATTTTTTCTTGCATGCATATGTTTTGCACAGTCAATCACATCTGCTACCACAGCACTTGCTGTTGGCAATTTGCCCGCACCTTTTCCGTAGAATACTACATCTCCTGTTGCGTCCCCACGGACCATAATGCCATTAAATACATCATCTACATTTGCTAACTGACTTTCTCTTGGAATCAGCATAGGACAAACAATAATTTGAATTCTATGATCATCCATCATTTTTACTCTGCCAATCAGTTTAATTACGCCGCCCCAGGCTTCTGCATATTCTACATCACCTAATGTAACCTTTGTAATCCCCTCTGTATGTACTTGGTCAGGATAAACATGTTTACCAAAGGCAAGAGAAGCCAAAATGCAAATTTTACGACAAGCATCATCGCCCTCAATATCAGCAGCAGGATTACGTTCTGCGTATCCCAACTTTTGGGCAAGTGCCAATGCGTCTTCAAAAGACATCTGGTCACGAATCATTTTGGTCAAGATAAAGTTGGTGGTACCATTTAGAATACCTGCAATCTCAATTACATCATTTGCTGCAAGACATTGATGGATAGGACGAATAATAGGAATACCTCCGCCAACACTTGCCTCAAATAAAAAGTTTACATTTTTTTCTTTTGCTATTTTTAACAGCTCCGCACCTTTAGAAGCAACCAATTCTTTATTAGAGGTAACAACACTTTTTCCTTTTTCCAAACACTGTTTTACAAATTCAAATGCAGGGTGCAATCCCCCCATTACCTCAACCACAATTTTTACATCACCATCTTGAATAATGTCCTCAAAGTTTTTTGTAAAGCGGTCTGCAAAGGGACTGTCCGGAAATTCTTTTAAATCTAGAATATATTTAATATCAATTTCATTTTGTGCGCGTTTTAAAATGCTGTCTTTATGGGTAGCCAATACTTCTACTACACCCGAGCCAACGACACCATGACCCAAAATTGCAATCTCAATCATCATTTACACCTCTTTATTTATTCGCCTGTAATATGCTCAATGCGCTGCACACCATCTACTTGTTTTAGATGCAGCAGTAAATCATCCATAGAGCCTTTTAAATGATCTACTTGGCATGAAATAGAAACCAATGCTGTTCCGTTAACAGGGATATTTTGATTAATGGTCAAAATATTAGCACCTTCATTATAAAAAGCAGAAATAACCGCCATTAATACTCCCGGTCTATCATATAACACTACTTGTATGGTAACAATTTGTTTTTCTGCTTTCCCGTGATATGGATAAACAGCATCTTTATATTTATAAAATACACTGCGGGAAATACCTGCCATTTTTGCAGCTTCTGTAGTGCTGGAAGCTTGTGCAGTTCTCAAATATTCCTTTGCCTGAATTACCTTTGTAAATACTTGAGGAAGTACTTCTTGGTTTACTAAAAGAAAAGCAGAATTTTTCATTGTCCACCACCCATATACGATTGTTTCTTCACAATGTACAGTTTATCATATTTCTATTAATCTTGCAATGAAAATTTATAAAAAATTTTTATTTTTCAAATAGGCAAATAGCATGCAATATACATAATATGAAATAGGTAAATAAAAAAGTGTCTGCAAAAATGCGGACACTTTTTATTATTAGCTATTTAAGCTGCCGGAGAGGATGAAGACGATGACGCACTGGAACTTGAGCTGGGAGAAGAACTAGATGATGAACTACTTTCCGAACTGCTTGCGTTGCTAGAAGATCCCTCCTCTTCTTCCTCTTCAGAACTGGACGATGTTGTATTTGTATTTTGATGTTGCGTACATCTGGATGGCATGTTATTTTTTTCGTACCAGCCGGTTGCAGTACTTGTACAGCCAGAACCAGCTAAATTACCACTTTGCGTACAATAAACAGCAGATGTCACGTTAGAATCTGTTGTAAATTGTTTCAATTGTTTGGTGTTTAAATATGCTCCCATTAAACTTTGAAATACACTTTTGGATGCATTCGTATTTCTTAAACGGCTTGGATTTTGATAACCGGTCCAAACACCAATAACAGCATACGGAGAACCACCCACAAAGTAACTGTTGTCATCAATATCGGTAGTACCAGTTTTACCATAAATTTGCCAGCCTGTTACACCGGCACCGGTACCGGTACCTTGTGTTACAACAGTTGTCAGCAATTTTTGCATAATGGTTGCAGTGGAAGATTTGATTGCCTGTGTAGAAATATTGTCACGGTTATCCAAAATGACATTACCATCATGGTCTTCTACGTAGTAGTACGTATAAGGTTCGTTATATTGACCGCCATTTCCAAAAATCTGGAATGCTGCTGTCATTTCTTTTACTGTTACACCTTCATGCACACCACCAATAGCTACGCCTAAGTTACTGTCATCAACTCCGCCGCCGACCAATGAGGTAAACCCTAATTTTTGTGTTAAGAAATTATAGGCGTTTTGTGGTCCCAACTGTTGATATACTCTAACAGCAGGTGGGTTATAAGATTGCTGTAAAGCATACTGCACCGTTACAGGACCTCTGAATTTATGATCATAGTTGTTCGGACCTGCAGTACCATCATCAAAATAATTTGGTATTGGCTCATCCTGTACTATGCTGGAATAATTGATAATACCTTTATCAATTGCAGGTGCGTAGGCCGCAATCGGTTTAAATGAAGAACCAGGTTGACGCTGTGCATCTGTTGCATAGTTAAACCACAGATTGCCTTCTTTTTCATCACTGCTACCTACAATTGCAAGTACTCGACCGGAATAATCCATCATATAAACACCGCACTGCATGTCCGGGTCACTGTTTAAGTTACGGTCGTTAGCTACTGCTTTTTCTGCCATTTCCTGAGCACTGGAATCCATAGCAGAATAAATTTTTAGACCACCATAGTAAATCATATTCTGCGCATCTTCTTTGGTATACCCAAGCTCAGACTGCAAGTCTGAGACAACATCTTGAATCATCGTATCAATATACCAATTGTTAATAGTATCATCTGCCCCTGTCTCAGTTGCTTCTTGGAATACAAAATTCATATTTTCAGACTCAGCCATTGCCTGATCGTATTCTTCTTTTGTAATCTTTTCTTGATTATACATTTCTGTCAGAACAGTTTGCTGACGTTCCTTATTCTTTTCTGGAAAATTCATAGGAGAATACGCATACGGGTTTTGTGTAATACCTGCGATAGCAGCACATTCTGCCAAGCTGCAATCCTTAATATCTTTTCCATAATAAAGGTTTGCTGCTGCTTGTACTCCTTTACAGCCGCTACCAAAGTTAACAACGTTGAGATAGCATTCCAAAATTTCTTCTTTGGTATACTTTTTTTCCAAATTTTCTGCTCTGAATATCTCTTTTAATTTACGGGAAATACTTACATCGCTTTCGCCAGTAAGGTTTTTTATCAACTGTTGTGTAATGGTAGAGCCACCAAAGCTTCCTCCGGAAGATAATAAGTTGGTGGCAGCACCCAATGTTCTCCACCAGTCAACACCGTTATGTTCCCAAAAGCGTTTATCTTCAATGGCAACCATTGCATCTTTCATATATTGTGGAATATCCTGATAATCTACCCAAATACGGTTGCTTTCACCACCATATAAGCTCTTATATTCTACAGGATTACCAGATTCATCATTTACGTAAATAAAACTTGTATAGTCTAAGTTTAAAGAATGCAAATCAATATCTATTTCTTCTCCTCTTAAACTCATAATGTAAGAGAACATAAAAATGCCTATGATAAACAATGTAGCAAAAAACAAACTCACAATGGTAATTACCACACGGGAAATCGCTTTTCCTGCTGCTTTGCCGGTGCTATTTCCTTTTGGGTCCGGTACAGGTTTTAGTCCGTACTGATTAATGTCAGATTTTTTCAATCAATTCACCTCAATAATGCAAGCAATTATCTGAACGAACAGATAATTGAAATAAAACAAATCTTTCATTTTTCCTATGCATATATTTCCAATTTTGAGCCATACTAGCACCAAAGATACAAAGTTATATCTAATGATCAAAGAAAGGTAGGTATGGTCAAATTGAAGAAATCCTATTATATCATATTTAGTATCGCTTTGGTTTTATTGATAGGGATTATCATTCTGGTAGTATTCCTTACCATTCCTCAAAATGCATCTGAAAATGTTACTAGTGAACAAACTCATTTTACCTCAAATCCCAATTCAAGTCAAGAAAGCACATCATCGCATGTCGATAGCAACGATATTAATACAATGACAAGCCAATCAGATATTTATACCATTAAAGAATATAATGGACATATCGGTGTATTTTTAAATGATGAAACACAACCTTACAAAGAGGTTAATGTCTCCTTAAGTGCTTTGCCAACAGAAGACCAAGAATTACTTAAAAAAGGTATTACAGCAAATTCTCAAGGCGAGGTTCAAATTATTCTGGAAGACTATATCAGTTAATTTGTTTATCATGTAAGGATAAGCTTTTATTCCATGATAGCTTATCTTTTATTTTATCCTACAAATATGTATTTTATATGTTTTGATTATGAATCAGATAAAAAGACTTTGTTAACGTAACACAATTTCATATAGTTACAAAAACAAAAGAAGACCGAATACTAGATTGGTATTCGGTCTTCTTTGTCAAACAATGAATAAATCAAATAAATAATTAAGCGTTATGTTTCTTTTTTAATACAAATAAAACAGCAATTGCCACTACGGAAACACTTGCAACAGCAATCAAAACCATGTAGTTAGACATATCTCCTGTTTGGGGACTTATCATATTGTTGGAGTTATCTCCGTTACCGTTTGTTCCTGTATTACCGTTATCCGTATTACCTGTGTTGCCATTATTTTCTGTTTCATTCCCATTGTTCTCTTGATTGTCATCTCCACCAGGGTTTTGACCATTGTCTTTTGCATCATAAGACACCAATGCATATGTTGAGAATTGGTTGGTTTCAAAAGTTAAAATATGATTTTCAACACTGGAATTCAAAACTTCTGCAACGCCATTATGTACACGAACTACACCAAAAGTACGTCCTTCTTTTTGTAATTCAGCAGGAATTGCAATTTGAAGTGTAATTTTAGAACTGTTTAACTCTGTAATTTCACCAATTACTTGATTATTTGCAGAAACCAGAACAGAAAAATCAAAGTATTGTTGTACTGCCAAAGTTTTATCTGAATTGCTTGTTTGAGCAGTCAAAAGTTCAGTAATTTTTTCTGCATCCGCAGCAGGTACTTGATTACCTTCCAATTTGTCAGATTTCAAGCTAATTGTTACTTGATCGCCTCTTGCTAATGCTTCATCAATGTTTTGCTGTAATTCTGTGCTAATTTCAGCATCAGAATTTCCGGAAATAATGTCGTTTAATTCATTTTCTGTTTCAGGAGTAACACCAACTTGTACTTCTTCTACCGGAACAGAAGGATCAATTACAGGTACATCTACTACAGGTTTTTGAACAGCAACTACTTTTACCGGTATCACTGTATTATCTTTTTTAGCAAAACAAATTTGTTCGCCACCTACTACTGTAGCAGCAGAATTTACCCAAGATGTACCGGCAGGTGCTTGAACAGCTGATAAAGCAGTACCGGCCTCTGTTTGTACTGTTTCCATATTGAACGTAAAGCTTTCACTGCTACCGCCGTTTACAGTATTAATTAAGTTACCGTCTTTATCATATGCCAATACGGTTACGCTGGAAGATCTCCAGTTATTTTCAGAATCAAAAGCTCCCAATTTATAAACCAAAGAGTCATCTTTATTGGTGATAACATAACCAATTCTGCCATCAACATCAATTGCTTGTAACTCACCGTTTACACCGGTTGTAAATTGTCTGCCATTGTCACCGTCATAAAATTCCACTTTACCTAAAGAAGAATAATAGGAAGAAACACCGGACTGAACAGGAATGTCTTCTGTTACATTGGCTTTCATGGTACCCCATTGGCTTCCGTCTTGGTAATAAACATTATAATAAACTTCAGAAATCACTCTTAAAGTAGCAACTGAATTATTCTCACTTGTTACATCAATTCTTACATTACCATTGTCATTTACTTTATAAGTGTAATCGGATAAGTCCTCTGTTTTTGCTATATTGCCTGTAATAGTAAAACCAGTTTTCACAGCTGCTTCCACCGCATCATAATCCGATTTATAGGAAACACTTCCAACAAATTTAGGTTCTGCAGCAGTACCTAAAATATTACCTGTAATTTTGCAGCCGGAAGCCTCTACTGTACTGCCATTCAATAAATTAGCACCGGAAGAAGCGTTTGCAAAAATAATACCAGGTTGTTTCATAACAGCATTACCGGAATAGGTACAGTCAACCAATTTATAATGGCTGTTTGCAAATGGTGTATAACCAATAAAAATACTGTTATAAGTTGGTGATTGAATATTTGCACTTACATTTACACGTGTTAAAGTTGTATTGCCGCCTGCATAAATAACCAAAGCATTTTCATTGTTATTGTTGCTGGTATAATTAATGCTGCCGGAAATATTGATATCTGTGTAGTTATAATCAATACCTGCTGTATACGCATTCCATACGAGTGTTGCAGGTTGTCCGCTTAATTCAAAGGTGAAATTTTTTAGTTCACCTCCGCCAAAATTTGCAATTAAGGTGCTGTTTGTTCCTGCATTATAAATACGGTGTCCGTCACCGTCAATGGTTCCTGAAAAATTGTTGATGTAATAATCAGCCCAACCATCAACTTTACCTCCAAATTCAGCTTGAGATAAGTCAATATCAGCTGTTAATTTTACATAAACTCCCTTTTTGCCTTCCAATTCTTTTAGTTGTCCAGCTTCAGAAACCAAATACGGTTCTTCTTGTGTACCGGTTCCTTGCAAGGAATTGCTGTTTGCCGCAAAAACTGCAAGATTCAAACTCAACAATACCATTGCCAAAACCAATACTGCACAAGAAATGCGTTTTGTTAGTTTCATTGCCATAGCATACCCCTCCAAAATTTTTAATGATACCAATAATGTTATAATTTGATAAGGTACACCTTTTCAAAATAACATATATTGTAATATACGGATTCATTATAATGTACATATGCATAATTTTCAAGTATTATTTCACAGTTCTTTACATTTATTATCTATAAAATTTTAAAAATAAAAAACTTCGTAAAGGTGTACATAAATAAATCTTTTA
>UQLQ01000041.1 GCA_900541905.1 uncultured Oscillospiraceae bacterium | reverse complement strand
GTAACGCAAATCCGGAATGGATGAGAAGTGTACAGGCGAAATATAACTTAGATGGTACACTGGATACTTCGTCCTATTATGCTGGTATAGAAGGGAAAAATATCAGTGGTATTGAAGTGCGTATTTTTGAAGAAAACAATGCAAATATTCCTGATACTCCTCAGACACCAACAGGAAACTATAAAATTATAGATGCACCGTTTATTTCTCAAAATCCGAATTATCCAACCGGATGTGAAAGTGTTTCTACAGTCATGGCATTGCAATATGCAGGAGTTGAAATTTCTGTAGATAAATTTATCGATAACTATTTATATAAGACTGGCATACCGTTTGATCCAAATATTTCATTTGGTGGTGACCCAAGATCTGTATACAGCTATGGTTGCTATGCTCCTGTTATCAAAAATGCTTTGGATAAATGTTTTTCTACAGAAGGGTTGTCCACTTATTCTGCTACACAGTTAAGCAATGTATCCCTACAGCAACTATGTGCAGAGTATATAGATAACAATATTCCGGTAATCCTATGGGCTACTATGAATATGGCTACTCCATACAATGGAAATCGATGGACTTACAATGGAAAAACAATACAATGGATAGCACCTGAACACTGCTTATTATTGGTTGGTTATGATGATGAACATTATATCTTTAATGATCCGTTGAGAAGCAAGCAAACTTATTATAGAAAATCTGCTGTGGAAACTGCTTATGCGGGTCTGTTGAAACAAGCTGTGGTAATTACTCAAAGACGGATTATTTATGAATATGAAAGACCGCCTATTCCAGCTGTACCAGATGGAACAAAAACAATTCAGTCTTTTTTTGATGACATTTATAAACTGGAAGATTTATTTGTATATTATTATAATATAACTGGACGTTCACCATCGGCCGAACAAGTAGTAAAAGGTGTGACTAACTTTTTAAGGAGTCAAGTATATAATGATTGGCAATGGTACTTTACAACCGGAGCTAATATTGATACTACTTTTGTTGATATGGTAAAGAGCTATCAATATGATTTAGATTTATATGATAGATTTTATGATTATATCATACAAAAGAAATTATTATCTGACAGTGACATTGGGTTAATTGATTTAAGTCATTTTGCAGCCACTTTAGAAGCATATTTAACACCAGGCTTGCCAAACCCACCGCATCATTGGGCAGGTTGGGGAGGAGACCTAGCAACAGGTATGGCTGATACAACTGCTAGGTATAATGAAAGTAAAAATTCTACATCTGTATATTATGGAAAAATGCTGCAGGAAATAGCTGATATGACAATAGGAGATGAAAATTCCAGTTGTAATTATACAGATTTTTGCTGTGATTTTGACGCATATAAAATTAGTACCTACATTACGCAAAATGCAAATTATTCGTCAATAAAATATGATCATTTATTTACGGATGCCTTAAAATGGTATTATGTTTCCAATCAGCATTATAAAAAACGTTTTGAATGGATCGTAGAAGAATTAGACAGCGGAGTGGGTTCGACACCTTTGTACGAAAAGATTAGCAGTTATATGAATGGTGCATTAGAAACAGCTCCTAAAGTGGGCTTACTTGCACTAAAAGGAGGTTCACCTTCGCAAGAAGTCAATGATGCTTGTTGTATGGCTTTTAAAAACTATATTCGTTCTATGCTTGGGTTTTAAAGGATAAAATAAAAATTCTATAAAGAAGGGGTACCAATTTGGTACTCCTTCACTTATTAATCCCTCACTCTGTGGTATTCATAAAACCAACGATTACCTAAATCTTTGAATCCCCAAGGATTATTTATGTTTTTTGAAACCCAACTGTTATAGATAGTTTCATTCATATAATATTCTACAGTAGAGTAAAAATGTTCTTCTTTAGCAAGGAACAAAAATGTTATTGTGTTCTCATCAACTGTAATAGATGACATTTTAAGATTATAATAGAGGTTCTTAATCGTTTGTTGTTCTTCGGGAGAAAAAAGATTTAAATCTTCATTGCTATTGTTAATGTCAGGAGTAAGTGAAACGGATCTGACACTATAGGAAGTTTTATCTTCTAACATAGGTTTGTTCATTAGAACAATTTCTACCACTTGATTAAATGAAGGTGTATTATTTTCAAATAGTTCAATTACTTCTTCTCTGGAATATCGTTTTGGCGTATAAGGGTCATAATTTTTTTTAGGAATGCTCATATATATTGTAATTCCTAAAACAATAGCTAAAAATAAAGCAAGGATTATCATAATAATATTTGTAATATTTAATTTTTTCAAATTTATCTTCCTTTCTATAAACAGTAAAACAATAATGGATAACAAGATTTTATAAATTGTATGGATTATTTTTATATGATAGTTATTAGCAATTAAACTTTTATTTTGTTTTTATTGGTTACTCAGCAGAGTTATTTTTATACAAAAAATTATTATATGTAGTTATGGTAGATTATAAAAATGGTTAAGAAAGGATTTAGGAATATAGAAAACAAAATAATGAAAAAATTACAAAAATTGTTAATTTTATTATAACATAAATTATAAGGATGACAACAACATTTTACAATTTTTTACTATTTAATTAATTTAAGGAATACTATTGGAAAGAACAGTAAGTTAAATCATTTAAATTATAAAAACTGTTATTTGATTTATCCTAATATTTTTAATACAGCAGATGACTTGAAAATAGTACAATATAATTATTTTATTGAGTTTTAAAATTTTATTTAATTACTTTGCATACATAAAAGTGTCGAAATTTTATATGATTTCATTCAATTATTTAGTTATACTCTTCTGATATTGATGAACTGATTAATGTTAGATCAAGAATTTGCTTTTTGGAATGATTAGTATTATAATTCAAACAAAAATATTGATAAGATATAGTGAGTTAAAATGATATGGATATAATTTCAAAACAAAAAAATATAAAACTAAAAAAGTTAAGTAAATCAATTTTTCTATATGTAATCACATATATAGTAATTTATTTTATAGCACAATTTATTTTAAATTCTCAAGGATTGGTTTATCTGCAATGGTTCCAATATGCATCTTATGCGTTAATTGGTTTAGGCATTATGGCTGGAACGTTTCAGTGGATAGTTACGGGATATAAAACAGATCATTATCGAATTAAAGTAGGAGTTTTGCTTCTTGTCATAGAAGTTGTAGTGGCATTGGGTATTATAATAGTATTCTATACATTTAATAATAGAGAATCCATTGTAACCAAAAATGGTGTTACAATGGTAGAGGAAAAGCCAAATTTTTCTTTTACCAATTGGACGAACTATTATGATTATCAAAACATTTTTGTTAGAAAAAATATTGTAAGAATCCATGAAGAATATGGTCAGTCAAGTAGAGAACATACCTCAATAGATTATTATGACGAAAATGGTAACTTGATTGAAAGTGTGAACTGATTTTTTCAACTCATAAATCCAACCTAATTGAGCGAGTAAAATTTTATAGCAAAAAAACCTAAGTGAGCCGTTCAATGGACCACTTAGGTTTTTGTTGCTTGAGAAGGATACTCAACATAAAAATTTTAAAAGTGATGATTATGTATGTTAGATTTTGATTAAAAATTTATACCCTTATATATAATATCTCATACATATTTAATGAAATAAATGAATAAATAAATCACAGTATTCTTGAGCAATTTCTTTTGTAGTTTTGTCTGTATCCAAAAAATCAATTACAGACATAAAACCGGTAGCGGCAAAAGTCAACTGGACTTCACTATATTCAATATGTAAATAGGTTAGCTTTTTCACCAACAACACTTTAAGTGTATTTACCAATTTCATAACAAAACTGTTGCTTCCTTGAGAGCCACATAATATCAAAAAAGTATGATAGTTTTCTTTTAAAAAGCAGATAATTTGTTCAATAGCTTCAAAGTGCTCCGGTGCAGTAAAAGGACAACGGATGTGTTGCTTATATAATTTTTCAAATTGATACAAGAATTCATTTTCAATATCAATAACCAATTGTTCAATATTGTCAAAATAGATATAAAACGTGCTTCGTGCAATACCTGCTGCTTCTGCCAATTTACGAACATTTATGGTAGAGGCATCCTCAGAAGCAACCAAAGAAAGATAAGTAAGATGAATTTTATCTCGAATATCCTGATGTTTCATCTTTTTATATCTCTCCACTCTGTAACTATTATTCATTTATTTTACATAGAAATGAGTGGAATTATTTTCTTAAAAAGAAAAATAAGATTATTTGAAAAAAATTAGGCAATAATCTGGGAAAAAATATAAAATAGCAATATTTATATTTTCATTTTGTGTTATAATATTTACCAGAAAATATTGGGAAATAGTGGTGGACTTTTTGAAGGATCAACGTTTAGAAACTGAAATGAATCAATATTGGACGGAACGTTCCAAAAGTTATAGTGAACAAAATAGAGCACAGATTGAAAATGAAAAACGCTATGAATGGGAAAACATGATTTTAAAATATGCTCCTCAAAAGGAGTGCTTAAATATTTTGGATGTAGGTACAGGACCAGGCTTTTTTGCGATTATATTAGCACAAAAAGGGCATCAAGTGACTGCGGTGGATTTAACAAGAGATATGTTGGAGCAAGCAAAAGAAAACGCAAATTATTATAAAGTGAAAATAGAGTTTGAATTATTAAAAAATCAATTTCTGCCTTTTCCGGATAATACATTTGACTTGGTCGTTTCACGTGATGTTACTTGGATGCTGCAAGATGCAGAAGAAGTTTTAAAAGAATGGTATCGTGTAACCAAAAAAGGTGGAAAAGTTCTATACTTTGATGCCAATTGGTATTACTATTTATTTAATGAAGATGAAAAAAAGAAACATTTAGAAAACCAAAAAATGGTCCAGGAAAAAGGAGGATTTATTTATAATAAATCGAAAATTATGGAAAATCTAGCAAAGGTATTGCCATTATCACAAACATTTAGACCTGATTGGGATAAAAAAATATTACCTATGTTGGGATACCATAATATTGTGACCGTTTCCAACATTAATTCCATTGTATATACAGAAAAAGAGCAAATACAATATGCAAGTAAACCTGAGTTTTTAGTGGTAGCTGAAAAATAATATAATTTTTTAAAAGACTGTTCCTTGTTGTTATAATAGGGAACGGTTTTTTTATTTCATTTTATCGTTATTGATAAAATTTGCGCAATATGCTCGGACATTTTATAATTATGTGTTTTTGGAGGTAATCTGAACGATGTTATAATACAAATAACGTTTATATGTGTTTTATTATTGTGATTTGGGGGAGAAAAACTATGCGGAATCAACAATTACAAACAGATTATACAGAAGATATGGTCGGTTACTGGAAAGAGCGTTCACATACCTATAGCCAAGATAACCGCAGTCAGTTAGAAAATGAGAAAAAGACTGTATGGGAGAATTTAATTTTATCTAACACTAACCAGGAAAAACAATTAAACATTCTTGATGTAGGAACGGGTCCCGGTTTTTTTGCGGTATTACTTGCTCAAAAGGGACATCATGTTACAGCAGTGGATGTCAGTGCTGACATGCTGGAACGTGCAAAAGAAAATTTAAATTATTATCAGGTACATGCAGACTTAAGATTACTGGATGGAAATGATTTACCTTTTTCAGATGATACATTTGATTTGGTGATTTCACGAGATGTAACATGGACGCTTCAACAACCGGAGGAGACACTTTTGGAATGGAAACGTGTAGTAAAGCCGGGAGGACAAATTTTGTATTTTGATGCAAACTGGTATTATCATCTTTTTGATGAGGAATGGATGAAATTACACCTCGAGAATGAAGAGATAAAAAGTCAAAATGGACTTCCGATTCATGACAAAGGAAAGGTAATGGAAGAAATCGCAAGAGAACTTCCAATGTCCAAAAGGTTAAGACCAACATGGGATTTAGAAGAATTACCACAGTTGGGTTTCCGCAATGTAAAAGCTTTGAAAAATTTGAATTCAGTTATTTATACAGAGGAAGAACAATTAAAATACAGAAGTAAACCGGAATTTCTGGTGATAGCTGAAAAATAGGAGAAGGGAACGTAAAGACAATCAATGATTAAAAAAGGTATTTTACGCATTGTAAATATTGTCATTGTATTAATTGGTATTACCTTTTTATCTTTTTCTCTATTGTATTTGGCACCTGGTGATCCGGCTGAAACGTACATACGCGGCGGCGACGGAAATGCAGGTACGGTTTCGGAAGAGGCCATTCAAGCACAGAGAGAAAAGTGGGGATTGGACAAACCTTTTTTTGTACAATATTTTAATTGGCTTGGTAATATTTTGAGAGGTAATTTTGGAGAATCTTATACTACGAATCGGCCTGTACTCGAAGAGATTGGTTCCAAAATAGGTCCTACCTTAATTTTATCTGTTGCTGCATTATTTGTTACCTTATTAATTTCAATTCCGTTGGGAGTGCTATGTGCACTTTATAAGGATAGACTTTTGGATAATATTTGCAGAGTGTTTTCCTTTATCGGAATTGCGGTACCTTCATTCTTATCATCGTTACTGTTGCTTTACTTTTTTGCCATTCAATTAAATTGGCTTCCGGTAGTGAGTAAAGGTGGATTTCAAGGCTTAATTTTACCGGTCACCGTGTTAACGATACAGTGTTCTGCAAAATTTATTCGTCAGGTTAGGTCTATTGTACTGGAGCAAATGGATCAGGAATATGTACGTGGTGCTATTGCGCGAGGTGTAACAAAGTCTAAAATACTATTCTCGCATGTTTTGCGCAATGCATGGCTCCCAATTATTACATTAATCGGCATTTATTTTGGTATTTTCCTTAGTGGCGCAGCCATTGTTGAGACTATTTTTTCATGGCAAGGTATTGGACAACTTGCAGTAGAGGCTGTTGGTAGGAAAGATTATCCTGTAATACAAGCGATTATTTTATGGCTCGGTATTTTATATGTAGCTGTAAACTTTTTGGTAGACCTGTCTTATTCCCTTCTCGATCCGCGTGTGCGGCTTGGAAAGGGGGAAAAGAAATGAGTTATCTTATAAAATCGCGCAGAAAAAAAGAGAGAAAAAAGCGTCCCCAAATACTTCTGTACATTATGATAGCATGTATTATTACATTATTTCTGGTAGCGGTTTTAGCGCCGGTAATTGCACCCAATGACCCTTATAAGACAGACTTGATGAATCAACTGCAAGGACCGTCGGAGCAATACCCGTTTGGTACTGATAATTTAGGACGTTGTATTTTATCACGGCTACTATATGGTGCTACCACTTCTATTTTTTCCAGTTTAGGAATTACGGCTATTGTATTTATCATAGGAACTGTACTGGGGGTAATTGCAGGGTATTTTGGTGGTGTGTTTGATATCGTTATATCTAAAATCACTACTATTTTTCAGGCATTTCCGCGTTTGATTTTTGCCATTGCAATAGCAGGTGTTTTAGGAATTGGAATTGGTAACACCATATTTGCGTTGTGTGCCATGTGTTGGACAGAATATGCCAGATTGTCACGCAGTTTGGTGCTGTCCGTAAAAGAAAGGACTTACATAAAAGCAGCAAGAGTTTGTGGCGAAAATCATTTTATCATATTAATAAAACATGTATTTCCCAATATTTTTCCATCATTAATTATTACATCTATGCTGAATATAGGTGCTATGTTAATGGAAGTATCGGCGCTTTCTTATTTAGGACTGGGCGTAAAAACACCAATGGCTGAATGGGGAGATATGATGAATTTGGGAAAAGCATATTTGCAAACAAATCCTTGGTTAGTTTTTATTCCGGGTATTGCAATTTTTGTTGCAGTGGTAATCTTTAATTTGTTTGGAGAAAAGCTGCGAGATGCTTTAGATTTAAAATAATTTCATTGAGGAGATTTCATTATGAAAAAAGTAGTTTCATTGTGTTTGGCTGCGGTTTTGGCAGCCGGTATTTTAGCAGGTTGTGGTTCAGGGGGTACTTCACAAGAGAATAACGGAACTGCATCCACATCACAAACATCGGGTGTTTCCAGTATGGTGTTTGCAGATACGCAATCACCGACCAATTTAGATTTTGCCGTTGGTTGGAATGGCTGGGATACTTCCCGCTATGGTATCACAGAAACATTATTCAATTTGGACAAGGAAATGAAATCCAAACCTTGGCTTGCCAAATCGTGTGAAGCCGTAGATGATACCACATGGAAAATCACTTTAAGAGATGATGTGACATTCCAAAACGGTAAGAAAATGACAGCACAATCCGTAATTGACTCTTGGAATCGTACTATGGAAATTAATACAAGATTGAACGAACTATTATTTATTGATTCTATGACAGCAGATAGCGAAACGGTCCTGACCGTAAAAACAACAAAACCGGTTCCTGCATTTGAATCAAATTTATGCGATCCTATTGCAAGTATCACAGATGTAAACTCAGGTACAGATCCGGAAACCAATCCGGTAGGTACAGGTCCATATATGGCTGTGAACTACGATGTGAAAAAACAATGCAATGTAAAACGTTATGATGGCTATTGGGGAGGTACTCCTAAGCTGGAAACCGCTACATTTAACATCATTGCAGATCCCAGCGCATTAGCAATGGCACAACAATCAGGTGAAAGTGATGTATCTTTAACGATTCCATCTACGAGTTTATCTTTATTTGAAAATAATTCTAACTATGTAGTTGACGGTGCAACCGGTTCTCGCGGTCAAGTTATGTTTATCAATTTTAAAAATGAATTCTTACAAGATATCAATGTTCGTAAAGCTTTGAGCATGTGCATTGATAAAGAGAGTTATGCTAAGGGTTTAAACAAAGGCGCTTCTGAACCGGCAAATGGTTTATTCCCGGATTCTTTTGACTTTGGAGGCAAAGATTTAAAAGGTTATTCATACGACTTGGAAGGCGCTAAAAAATTATTGGATGAAGCGGGTTATCAAGATACAGACGGAGACGGTATTGTAGAAAAAGATGGAAAACCACTTTCTTTACGTATTTGTACTTATAGCACAAAAGCAGAATTACCGGTATTTAGCCAAGCTTTGGCAGATGCAGCAAAACAAATAGGTATTGACATTCAAATTGATATAGAAGCTTATGATGCAATTGTAGACCGTCAGGAAAATGGTAATTTCGACTTAATGTTAATCAGCTTTACAATGTGTCCTGAAGGTGACCCTCAGTATTTCTGTGACCTTGCCTTTAAAACCAATGGAAGCAGTAACTATGGCGACTATTCCAATGCCGAAGTTGACGCTTTAATTGACCAATTGGATCAAGAATTTGACCAAGAAAAGCGTGTTTCTTTAGCAAAAGAGATTCAGCAGAAAATTTTAGATGATGCAGGATTTATTGTATTTGGACATGCAAAATTCACCAATGTTTTAAAATCGTCTGTAAGCGGTTGTGAAACCAATCCTTCTGAATATTATTTAATTACAGCTGAAACTACTATGTCAAAAGCATAAAAGGTTCTTATAATATGAAGTTATTGAATGTTGACTCTTTAAGCGTTTCCTATTCTCATATACCTACTGTAAAAGATATTAGTTTTTCTATCAGACCGGGTGAGATTGTTGGTTTGGTAGGAGAAAGTGGCTGCGGAAAAAGTACCTTACTGCGTACCTTGATGATGTTAATGGAGGAAAACTGTCAAATTGATAAAGGTTCTGTTTTCTTTGAAGAAACCGATTTGACAAAGTTATCTGAAAAAGAACTCCGCTTACTTCGTGGGAAAGATATTGTAATGATATTTCAGAATGCAGCTTTGGCCAGTAATCCTCTCCATAAAATTGGGCACCAGTTTTATGAAACCATTACGAGCCATTCAGGGAAAATGTCCAAAAAGGAATGTTATGCAAAGGCGGAAGATATCCTAAAAAAATTAAAGTTTAAAGAACCAAAACGTATTTTAAATAGCTATCCGTTTGAGCTTTCCGGCGGTATGAATCAGAGAGTGGCTCTGGCTTTAGCAATTTTGATGAATCCCAAACTAATATTGGCCGATGAACCTACCAGTGCATTGGATGTTACTGTACAAGCACAGGTCATAAAACAAATGCGTCAATTGAGAGAAGCATATCGTACTGCTATGTTAGTAGTCACCCATAATATGGGAGTAGTAGCACAGCTTTGTGATAAAGTAGGAGTACTGTATGCCGGTAGAATCGTGGAGTGGGGGAGTGTAGAAGACATTTTGGAGCAGCCAAAGCATCCTTATACACAGGCACTTATTTCTGCGATACCTGAGATGAATGGTGAAGACCCAACCGGGATTCCTGGCTCTCCGAAAGAATTTACAAAAGAAGAAATCGGTTGTGATTTTGCTCCCCGCTGTACCAAAGCAAAAGAAAATTGTGCATCTATGGTACCGGAAAAGGTTGTACTTTCTGATGAGCATTGGGCTTTATGCCCTTATTGCAGGGAGGAGTGAATATTGTATGGAACTGTTGGAGGTAGAAAATCTTTACAAGGAATTCTATAAAGATAAAGTGAAATTTGCAGCGGTAGATCATATTCACTTCTCAATCCGTGAAGGTGAGTGTTTAGGACTTGTCGGAGAAAGCGGTTGTGGAAAAAGTACAACAGCTTCTTTAATTGCTGGATTATTGAAGCCGGATAAAGGAACATTCCGATTTTTGGGAGAGGAACTCACCAAATCTTCTTCAAGGCGTATACGAAAAAATATTCAAATGATTTTCCAAAATCCTATGGATTCTTTTGACCCACGCTACCATCTGCTTTCCAGTGTACAGCAAGGTTTGCGATATGTAGAAAAATGTGACAAAAGAGAACTGGAACGTCGTGCGCAAGAGGCGATTTCTTTTGTGGGATTAAAGGAAAGTTATTATAAAAAGCCAATCCATCAATTAAGTGGAGGAGAATGTCAGCGAGCAGCCATTGCCCGTGCAATTATTGGACAACCTAAACTGTTAATTTGTGATGAAGTAACCAGTGCACTTGATGTGTCGGTACAAGCACAAATTATATCCTTATTAAAAAAGTTAAAACAAGAAAAAGGTATGTCCAGCCTTTTTATTACTCATGATTTAACGCTTGCATCAGTTATGTGTGATAGATTAGCCGTTATGTATTGTGGCAAAATTGTGGAGTACGGAGATGCAAAAGAAATTATCTCAGATCCGAAACATCCATATACACAACTGTTATTGAAAAGTGTATTGCCAGCCAAAATAGACAAGAAGTTTGACATTGCTGATTATAAGAGTTTGCGGGAACCTCACACCGGAGGATGTCATTTTTATGAATATTGCTCAAAGGCCTGTGACCAATGCAAACATGAAATTCCTGAACTGAATGTGTGTGACAATAGAGAAGTAGCTTGCTTTTTAACGAAATAAGAAAAACGGTATCTGTCATATATGATAGACACCGTTTTTTATATAGTATTTAATATTTAAGAGAGTTTAAAAAATTTCTTAAATATTTATTTTGTCTTTCATATTAAAATAAAAACAAAATCCCTTATGTCTTTTGACATAAGGGATTTTGTTATGGTGGAAACAACAGGGCTCGAACCTGTGACCCTCTGCTTGTAAGGCAGATGCTCTCCCAGC
>UQLQ01000040.1 GCA_900541905.1 uncultured Oscillospiraceae bacterium | reverse complement strand
TACTGCTGTATTGAAAAAAATACACAAATGCTTATATTCTTGGAGTTGACCGTTCACAAGACATGTGACAAAAGGCATTTCCGAATATCTCCAAAAGGGCACCCCGACATAACCTAAAAAGACCGCTAATGGAAGAAAAAAGACTCAGTATAGAGCTTGAACATGCTCTGTACCGGGTCTTTTTTTGACTTATATAAAAGGTATAAAATGGCGTGTTTCCGGCGCTTTTAGAGAATCTGCTTGGCTCATAATGGACTCAGAAGGAAATGCGAGGCATTCCCATGAGGTGCAGTAAGGACAAACCCAGTACGATACGGGAGTTTGCTTTTTGGGATATATTAGGCTGCCCTCTAACAACATGATTAAAACAGCCAAAAAAGAATATTCTAATTTAAACTAATGCTGAAACGGATTTTTCGAATCTATCTGAAAGATTTGAGATAGTTTTTTCTAATGCCAGATGCTTTTATATGCTTACCCCAAATGAATATTTTGATATGCTTTCCAGTATTTTTTCTGATTTTACTATATGAGAAACTACCTATTACCACAGAATGAAATCTTATAGCAATATTATGGAATGGTCTAGGGAGACAGGACTAAGACCTTATTTGTCCGCATTAAATGCGGACAAGCAGCATGCATTTGGGAAAGATATCTTGTGTGCGTTATCCAAAGTATATCCTGTTAGTCAAATGGAGAAATTATTTTTAGATTTCCCAGGCTATTTTTAATTGTAAATAAATTAAAAAGACAGGCTGATTGTGATTTATCAGCCTGTCTTTTATTAATTGATACGTCCGCCTAATTCTTTATCAATAGAATATTTCGCAGAAGTGCTTTCTCCTGCAAAGGTAAATTTATCAATGATATCTTGTGCTGTGTCTTCTTCTTGAATTTGCTCATTAATGTATTTATGCATAAAAATTTCGGTCGCATAATCATTCTCTTGTTTTGCCAAGTCATGTAATTTATAAATTGATTTAGTTACGTTGCGTTCATGTTCCAATACCAATTTAGCAATTTTCAGCGGGTCAGTTTCTTTAATCGGCTCAACCTGAACAGGTTTTAACTCAACAGCCATATCTCTCTGCTGCATAAAATGAATAAAGTCATGAGAATGTTCAAATTCTTCTTGATACTGTTTAAAGAGCCATGAAGAATAACCTTTATAATTTTCTTCATGTGTTTTAATGGACATTGCTAAATATAAGTATCCGGAATACATTTCTAAATTAATATGTTCATTTAATGCTTTTACTAATTTTTTGCTTATCATTATGCTTGCCACCTTTAATGTAATTTTCATACCTACTAAATAGGATTGAATTATTTGTGGCTATTGTATATCTTCCAGTCTTTTTTGTCAATATATCATATGATACAAAAAAAGATTAAATTTTTAAGCTTTTCACGTATAACCATTCTTATTCTTGCCAAATATTTCTGAAAATCTTGATAAAAACTTATCATGTCTATAATATGAAAAACATAAGATATTTTATATTTGTGTAACAACAGTGAAAGAGGAAACGAATATGTAAGAGGAATTAAATCGTTTTCAAATTCAGTTGTTATTATATTTTTTAGAAGCAGAACCGAAAAAAAGAACGGTTACAGATGCTGCGAGACATTTTGATAAAACAAAAACATGCTCACTCTGGAAAAATTAGGTATAGTAGAAAGAACACAAGCAAGAAAAACGGTGATTCCACGCTGCGGAACAAAACTTGCTCAAAAATTTCAGAAGCAATATCGAATAGCAGACAGGTATCTGCAATATTTGAACTTAACCCCACTAACAGTACAAATTAAAAACGCCAATTCAATAAAAGAATTGGCGTTTTTCTTTATAACACAAGAATAAAATATCTTAATGTATTTCATAAACCATATTTCCTTTTCCGACATATGATAGAGTAACTACATAGAAGAGGGGAGAGAATATGGAAAATAAAACAGATTATGTAACGATTTCGTTATCAATGCATTTAGTCTTTGCAAGGATAATGAAAGAACATGCCTTTTTTTTAGAAAACAGTTGTATGCCAAAAGATAAACTTTTTGCTGATGAAGCAGCATATCACAAAAAGAAATTTGAAAAATTGCTTTCCGATACAATCGCATTAAGTAATGACATGCTGCCGCAGTATCTCTTAGAATCCGGGTGTGTTCTTACGAAATATACGATGCAGGCAGAAAAAAGAACAGAATTTTTAACGGGAATTCCTATCAATTCAGCTATAACATCTGCTGAACGTGAATTAATACCTTGCAATCATCCAAACATAACACCCGGTACCATTTATCAGGTAAAACGATGCAATCAATATGCCATTCGGATTTTAAATGGAATCATTCAGTTTAAAGAGCGTATATTAAAGCAGATATTATCTTGTCAAATGGCCATTAGCATTTATCCTACTTGGTTGACTCATACTATTTATGAAGCTAAATTATATCGACGTTACATTATGAACGCTGAAACAAAATATTATTTTGAATACGGAACTGCAATTCAAACTCAAATCAGTTGGAATCAAATTATGACAGAACACGCTTTGCTAACCGCCGGTATGATGGATCCAACAGAACAAAATTTCATTCAAAAAAACATTGCTCTTTCCAATATTTTTGCACAAGATACACAGGAATTAAAAAAGCAAAAAGTATATACGAGCAAGCTGCCACAGGAGATAGTATCACAAACCATTCAATTCAAAGAACTAAACGAATCTGTTTTGCAAGGTATATTAAGCTGTAAAATAAAGTCTATCATACTTCCATTGATAGCCGACCATATGTTAAGAGAAACATGGTTTTATCTCTATCTACAAAAGCATCTATTAAAATGCACATAACAAAAATGCGCTTCCTTTTCTTAGAAATAAGAAGGAAGCGCATTTTTCATAAAAACACACATTAGAAGTGTGTGAAACTATTTACTAATTGTTTTTCAAGCAATGGAGCACATTTATCTTTTGTTTGCAAAGCAATCACTGCAGTAAACAGGACGATCGTTGCTAGGTTGAAATGGAACTTTACATGTGCAGCCACATTCAGAACATGTAGTTTCAAATAGTTCTCTTGTAGTTCTGCTTGCATCGTCTCTTGTTTGTTTTCTTGCATCACGGCAAGACTTGCAGCGTTGTGGCTCATTGGTAAAGCCCTTTTCTGCATAGAACTCTTGTTCACCGGCAGTAAAGTCAAATTCGTTGCCACAATCTTTGCAAATTAAAGTTTTGTTCTCGTACATAAAATAAAGTACCTCTTTTATAAAATATTATACCAAACACTCTTTGTCAGGCATGGTATTAACTATAGGCTAGTTTACGATGTTTGTCAATGAAAAAGCAGAAAATAAATCAGAAAGTTCACAAGTAATAAAACTCAGCATGAAGGAAATGACAAATAGATACAAAAAATAGGTAGAAATACTCTATTTTCGTTTATTCTATAATTCCGAATTTGGTGGATATCGGATCGCGGAACAATCCGATATGCGGAGGATAATACGTGAAAATTACAAATGCCGCAAAAAATAAAATTAACACAATAATTGCCATAATCGTCGTAGACGTTTTTTCTCTGTAACGTTTCATACCATAATTGGTATACAAAAATGTTACAAGTGCTCCAATAAAAAATGTCACAAGATCCAGCCACATATAATGGTTTCCTAATATTCCCGTATACGTATAAAATACCGCTATAATTGTAAACATTCCCAATACTGTGCCGGTGACTCGGGCAGCAATAAAATTTTTAGATGCTTTTCTAATCCAGATGTATTCAATCGCACTAAAAATCAAAACAGGAAAAAATAACAGTTTTAAATGCTCCCATGTGCTTTCATTGACCGGACAGAAAAATCCAATCCATGCTTGTTTTCCGCTCCAATCATATATAAAGTGAAATACACCGCTTAATGCGCAGACCGTTAAAAATCCTATTATTTCCCATATCAATACTTTCTTTTTCATGTGATAACCTCATATCCTTACAATTTTCTTCCTACAACTTGCAGCAGACATAAATTAGCATTTGCATTTCCGGCCTGTAATATTATGTTTTTTTCACTTTGTACTGCCATATGGAGTTCCTGACCCTCCATAAGGTCAAACAAAAAGGTTTTATTGATTCCAACCTCATCCAACGATAACGATTGTAATGACGTGGTAATCCAGTTATCATTTACTTTAATTCCTACAAAATCTCCCGATGTTACACCTTGGCAAGGAGTAAAACTGTAACTGATTAAGTACGTACCACTGTTTTGAATGATAATATGTGACTGTTTGTAAATTTTTAATCCGGATACACTGGTCATACCGTCAAAATGAACCGGCTGTCCTTGCTGTTCAATCGTTTGAGAAAACAATGCATAAAAATTTCCTCTTGATAATGTTGCAGGTTCTGTGTTTGGCTGTTCAGAAACAGAGGATTGAAGTTGGGCTGAGAACATAGACATGCACTGAGGAAACGAATTTTGATTTTGCATACTGGAATAATTCACCAATAACCCCTTCTTTCTGGAGATTAGAACGTAAAGATGACCTCAATATCAGCATATGCGATTTTAGAATTATAAGTGAACCATTTGGAAAAATTTATCTGTTTAGGAATATTACCATTGACTATTAGAAAAGATTAAAGTATACTAAATACATATACAAAACGAGTATGATTCTTATTATCAAAAAGTATGTTAAGAAATATACAGGAGGCTATACAGTATGTCACAACTATTTCAATCTACTTTTCAAACTTTGACTATGGATGAAGCCAAAATCGAAATTGAGGATAATCCCAATATCATCATCGTAGATGTGCGTACTCCTGAAGAATACCAAAAAGGACATATTCCCGGGGCAATTAATATTCCTGTGGAAACGCCGCAGTTGATTACAGAAAAAATTCCGGATAAAAACGAAACTATTTTTGTATATTGTTTAAGCGGCGGACGCAGCCAAAGAGCATGTGAACTATTTGCTGATATGGGATATGGTCATATTACAGACATTGGAGGCATTCTCTTCTGGCCGGGAAATCTGGAAAAGGGGGAGTAGGATAATGAAAGTAGTTATCATAGGCGGTGTTGCCGGCGGTGCTTCTGCAGCAGCACGATTGAGACGTTTAGATGAAGACGCACAAATTATTATATTGGAACGCGGTCAATATATCTCATATGCCAACTGTGGTTTGCCGTATTATGTAGGCGGTGTTATTACAGAAGAATCCAATTTGACATTGCAAACTCCTCAAAGTTTTTATGAACGTTTCCGCATCGATGTGCGAACCAATACAGAAGCCATTGAAATTCATACTGGAGACAAAAAAATTACTGTATGTAATCATAATACAGGCGAACTATATCAGGAGACTTACGATAAGTTAATTTTGTCTCCCGGTGCGGAACCAATTAAACCGAATTTGCCTGGCAGTGATGATAACAGAGTTTTTACATTAAGAACAGTTCCTGATACATTAAAGATACGTGCATATGTGGAACAAAACAAACCAAAATCCGCAGTAGTCATTGGCGGTGGTTATATCGGCATGGAAATGGCTGAAAATTTAAAACATGCAGGTTTGGACGTAACCGTTGTTGAAATGGCCGAGCATATTATCGCTCCATTGGATTCAGATATGGCCAGTTTAGTTCAACATTACGCCAGAGAAAATGGCATTCGCTTAATTTTAAAAAATGGAGTGCAGGCTCTTATACCAGCCAAATCTCATATTGAAGTTCAGTTAAGTCATGGCACTTTGAATGCTGACTTGGTTTTAATGTCTGTTGGGGTTAAACCAGAAACAGCCATTGCGCAAAAGGCAGAAATTTCATGTAATTCCAGAGGAGCCATTTTGGTAGATGAACATATGCGTACTTCAAAGCCTGATATTTACGCGGTAGGCGATGCCATTGCAGTGACCAATTTTGTTACCAAACAGGAAACTTATATTCCTCTGGCCGGTCCTGCAAACAAGCAAGGACGTATTGCAGCTGACCATATATGCGGACGCAACGTTTCCTTTAAAGGAACACAAGGTACGTCTGTGTTAAAACTATTTGATATGACAGTAGCGACTACAGGCATTCATGAATTACAAGCAAAGCAATCCAATTTGGATTATGATACCATCATTACGTATTCTCCATCTCATGCAACTTATTATCCAAATGCAAAAAATATGATGATAAAAACCATTTTTGAAAAGCAAAGCGGAAAAATTTTAGGTGCACAATTGGTAGGATACGAAGGTGTAGATAAACGCTGCGATGTTCTGGCAACCGCAATCCGAGCCGGAATGACTGCATATGATTTAACCGAATTGGAATTGGCATACGCACCACCGTTTTCTTCTGCAAAAGATCCTGTGAATATGATTGGATTTGCAATTGAAAATATCTTAACAGGTTTGGTAAAACAGCACCATTGGTATGATATTTCCAAACTTCCAAAAGACGGAAGCGTTATATTGCTTGATGTTCGCACTGACAAAGAGTATGAGGCCGGAGCCATTGAAGGAAGCATACATATTCCTTTAAATCAATTAAGAGACCGTTTACATGAATTAGATGTCTCAAAAACAATCTATGTTAATTGCAGAAGCGGTCAACGCAGCTATATTGCCTGCCGTATTTTAACACAGCATGGTTTTGCATGCTCTAATTTGTCAGGCGGATATGAATTTTATCACGCTGTTACTTCAGAACAGCAAGATGAAAGAAATTGATCGTTTAGAAAATAATAGTAAATGAAAAAGAAAGAAGGATGTATTATTATGAAAGCAACAGAAAGATTTTATGTATGTGAACACTGCGGTAATATGGCAGGTTTAATTCACGACGCAGGCGTACCAATGATGTGCTGCGGCCAACCAATGAAACATTTGGTTGCCAATACTACCGATGCAGCTACCGAAAAACACGTTCCTGCAGTTACCATTGAAGGAAACACTTTAAAAGTTCATGTTGGTGAAGTTACTCATCCTATGCTGGAAGAACATTATATTCAATGGATTTATCTGCAAACAGAAAATGGCGGACAAAGAATTTCTTTGCATCCAAATGAAGCTCCGGAAGCAACATTCTCTATTGAGCATGACGCTCCTGTAGCAGTATTTGAATACTGCAATTTGCATGGTCTTTGGAAAAAAGAGATTCAATAATTTACATTAGAAAATCCCCTCTGATACCAATTGGTTCAGAGGGGATTTTTTATGAAGGAAAAGATTCATCCATTTCTCTTCCCATGCGCAATTCTGCTTTAAAATGTTCCGCAACCTGCATTAATTCGCCTAACGTACAAATTTCCGCGCCGGATACTACAATTTGATCTTGAACAATGGGGGGCAATGAAATAAAATACTCTCTTAAATCATCATTTTTCAAATAGTATTCAGCTCCCATTAAAAACCACCTTGCTGCTGTGACAAATGCTGCACAAAATTTCGCATTTCCGTGCGGGACTGCATGGTTTTGGATTGTTCAATCAACTGATTTTGTTCCGTTTCCGTTAGATTTGCAAAAAATTTCATCGCTTCAGGATTTTGTGCCAACGCAAATTCAAATCCTAATGGTAAATCTTGCATATTACTCACCTCTTTAGGGAGTATGCCTACATTTTACCCATATTATACAATCGAACCCACATTTTCTTTGTGGGATTTTTGAATGCAATCTGTATCATGTTTCAAAATGTGTTGTTAAAATAAAACAATTTGTTATTGAGAATAACATGAAAATCTTTATTTATGATATAGAATAACTTAACATTTTCCTTTTTCTTTACAGAAAAAGTCGAATTGTGTATAATAATCAATGTTTAAAACGGAAGTGAATGATAGATATTGAAATGTATGTCAGAAAGGTGAGTATCTATGTCAAAATTAACGCCCGCACAAATTTCACATGCAAAATCACTGGGATTTTTACAAAACAGAGGGACAAACTGTTTTTCAGGGCGCGCCATTACCAAAAACGGTGTCTTGTCCGCGGAACAATTAAAAAACTTAGCAGAATGTGCGGAACAATATGGCAATGGAACAGTCACGTTTACTACCAGATTAACCGTTGAAATTCCGGGAATTCCATTTGAACATATTGATGATGTACGCAATCATGTAGCCAAACAAAATATGACCATCGGAGGAACAGGCGCTAAAATACGTGCTGTTACTGCTTGTAAAGGTACAACCTGCATCTATGGAAATTGTGATACACAAGCAATTGCAGAACAGCTGCATCATACATTTTTTGAGGCATGGCAAACAGTAAAACTCCCTCATAAGTTTAAAATAGCTGTAGGAGGATGTCCCAATAGCTGTATGAAACCCAGTTTAAATGACTTTGGTATTCAAGGTCACGTTTTATTTCAATATAAGGATGAACATTGCCGTTCCTGTCGCGTATGTGCTGTAGAAAAACGTTGCCCTGTTCATGCTGCAATTTTAGAAAACGGAAAATTAAAGATTGACGATACCTCTTGTATTCATTGCGGCATTTGCAGCAATGCCTGCCATTTTGGTGCTATTGAAAAAGAAGCAGAACCTGTGTTCCGTATTTTTGTAGGTGGAACATGGGGAAAAACAACCCGCATGGGAACTGTCTTACCACAATATTATCATCTGGAAGAAATGGAACGCTTGTTGGAAAAATCTTTGCTTTGGTATCGCAGTAACGGTTATCAAAAAGAACGTTTTGGTGCTGTCATCGACCGAGTTGGCTTTGAAACATTTTTATCCGATATTTCAGACGATAAATTGCTGGAACAAAAAGCAGATATTTTATCTTTGGATATTCCAACAAAAGAACAGTAATCGTGTCATTGAAGCACCTAACAAATGTGGCTCCATTTTTGGAATAATGCTTTGCATTGTTGTAATTAAGATACTGCAACTCATCCATACAATGAATGCGTTATATCAACGTAACTACAAATACGCTATACAGATATATTATGTTATGAAAATGTTTTAGGAAATTGAGCTGAAAAGTTGTCTTGAATTTTGTTTTTATATGCAATAGCAAAAGCTTTGTGACAATAAAAAGAGAATTCATCATTTCTATGTTTTGATAACAAATGGGAAAGGATAATCTAAAATGAAATACACCTGTACCGTAATATCAGTTTCAGATATTGAAGCTGCAAAAAAGTTTTATGAAGATTTATTTGGATTAGAAATCTATCAAGACTATGGAATAAATATCTCTTTTACTTGCGGTTTGGCTTTACAACAGAATTTTGACTGGCTTGTGAATCTGCCAAAGGAAAAAGTATTAAAAAAATCGAACAATGTAGAAATTGTCTTTGAAACAAGTAACTTTGACGAGTTCTTGATGAAGTTGAAAGAGTATCCCAATATAGAATATTTGGGAGAAGTAATAGAACATACCTGGGGACAGCGCGTAATTCGTTTCTATGATTTAGACGGACATATGATAGAAGTTGGGGAAGATATGAAAATGGTAATTCAACGTTTTCTTTCTACAGGTATGACGATGGAAGAAATATCAAGTAAAATGGACGCTTCTGCTGAGGATTTAACAAAATTATTGAATCAATAATCTTATCAAGCAATCAGAAATTGGAGGAACATATGAAAAAATGGTATGATGAAGAATATTCATTCGAGATTGAGGTAACAGGGTTTCTCCGAAGCGACCATACAGAACGATATTGCAGAAATGGGGAAGAAATAGGAGATAAATATTCCTGTACTTATGGCTGCCCTGTCAATGCTCAGGGATACGGAATTTGTTCAAAAGTAATGATGATGTTATTTCCTATTATGGAAGCTGTCAGAAGCGGCGGAGATTTAGAAAATATTGGAGGAACTGATAAATACAGTAAGGATATTGTATGTCCTGATGGATGTGTTATGTTTAAACTTACAGCCAAAAAATTGGGAAATGAAAATTTTTATAAGGGAAAATTTTTTGATTAAATCTATCAAACATATCTAAAGTAAACAGAAAAACGCTATGGGATGATTGACCTTTCTAATAAATACTAATAAAGCTACATATTTGGGATATGCTAGTAATGATTTTATGAAGAAGGGTATATGCCAATGGATTTTTTTAATATCGAAATTTCATGGAAAGGTATCGGCTATATTGTCATTACTTCTGTGTCTTCTGTTATTGTATTGTTTATTTTAACTCGAATTATGGGTAAAAGACAAATTTCTCAGTTGACAATGTTTGACTATATTAATGGTATTACTATCGGTTCCATTGCTGCTGAAATGGCCACAGCATTGGATGGTGATGTTTGGCAACCACTGTTCGCTATGATTATTTATGCTTTTTTTGCAATTATGATTTCCTATATCAGCATGAAATCCATAAAAGCGCGTCGCTTTTTGGTTGGAAGGCCATTTTTGTTATACGAAAATGGAAAATTGTTTGAAAAGAATTTAAAGAAGGCCAAATTAGACATCAACGAATTCTTGACAGAGTGCAGGACAAACGGATATTTTTATTTATCTGATATTCAATCTGCAATTTTTGAAACCAATGGTAAAATCAGCTTTATACCCGTTTCTACCAAACGGCCTGTTACACCGCAGGACTTGCATATCAGTGTCGCAAAGGAAGCCCCTGTTGCTAATGTGATTATGGACGGTCATATTATGCAGGAAAATCTCAGGCATACCGGCAACGATGAAACCTGGCTCAAAAAGCAGCTGCACGCACAGGGAGTTTCTCATATCAAAGATGTTTTCTTGGCCACTTGTGATTGCAACAATACACTTGAAGTATATGTAAAATTGAAAAAAGAAAACAAAAAAGATATTTTTGAATAAGAAAAAGAAGCAGGTTTCTATATGAAAACCTGCTTCTTTTTTATTCTGCAATAACAGAAATTCGTTGCTGGATATGATTGCCATTCACAGCTTCGTCTACCATTGCTATTGCATAGTCAGCATAACTGATAACGCTTTCTCCTTTTTGGTTTACAAAGAATTCTTCTCCTCCAAGGATGTACTTTCCGGTTCTTACTCCGTCTGCCCGGAAATCTGCAGCAGGGCTGATGTAAGTCCATTTTACATCGTTTCTGTCTCGCAGTTCATTTAATGCCTTACCCATGTTGGAAGCAAGAGGCTTGAACATTTCCGGAAAATCTTTTCCGTCCATCAGTTGTTGTGTATGTTCAGGATTCGTATATAAACTACCTGCACCACCTACCACTAAAAGTCTGCTATCCGTATTGCTTAAAATATCGCATAGGTGTTTTAAAGATGTACTGTGTTGAGGAAGTGTTTCATCTGTCCAAGCTCCAAACGCATCAATGACAACGTCAAACCCTTTTAAATCATTTGCTGTCAAATCAAATAAATCTTTTTGAATAACTCGTTTCGTATTGGAACAATTTTCTCCTCTTACTACCGCAGTTACATCAAGTCCTCTCTGTAGCGCCTCATTCACAATACGTGTTCCTGCTTTTCCGTTTGCACATACAACGGCAATTTTCATAAAAATGACCTCCTTCGGATAAAACAAGCTTGTTTTTTCTTGCTTGCAAGTTTATAATAAATCTATAATATCCATATGTAAAGTACGCACTTTTAAGTGCTATAGTTACCAAAAAGATACTATTGGGAAGGAAATAATATGAAAAAGGAATTACCGGCTTGTCCCGT
>UQLQ01000039.1 GCA_900541905.1 uncultured Oscillospiraceae bacterium | reverse complement strand
TTAACGTGATATTGCCTGACAACGCTTTTCCGTTGACAGTGGTTCCCACAGAAACTGCACCTACGTCATTGGCAGTCGGCATTTGTATCAATTTACCGCTTTCGTTTAAACCTGCCACACCGTTTGCCTGATTCCGTTCAGAACTTGCAATTGCACTGACATCCTGCGCCGTTAACGTGATATTGCCTGACAACGCTTTTCCGTTGACAGTGGTTCCCACAGAAACCGCACCTACGTCATTGGCAGTTGGCATTTGCTGTAATTTACCGCTGCTGTCCAGTCCCGCAATTCCGTTTGGCTGATTTTTTTGCTCAGAAATTGCCTCATCTACCAATTCTCCTGCTACTTGCGCCATTTGTTCCACAGCTTGATTTGCTCTGTCCGCTGCTGTATTTGCTTGACTGACTGCTGCTTGTACAGCAGTTTGCGTCTCTGTGACCGCTTGTTGTAATTGTTCGTCTCCATTGTCCAGCCAGTCATCCACACTTTGCATTTTATGTAAGATTTCTTCATCTTTTACGGCAAGCCAATCGTTCATTTGACTTTGCATCTGTTGGGATAAGTCATCAAAAGCATCATCGAATTCATTTAGTTTGTCATTTAAGGCTTCGGTTACGGTGTCTATCAGTCCGTCCGCTTCTTTTAATGCTTTTAACAATAATGTAAATTCATTGCTGCTTTCGATTGCTTTGTCATCTTCCAAAGAACGGTCAATGATAATCGTTAAACCCAAAATTTTTAACAGAGAACCGTTTTTATCTATAATATGAATTTCACAATCGCAAATCGTACCTGCCACAGCACTCATTTGAGATGTTAATTCCACTGAAATCAAGCCGTTTTTTGCGTCAAGAATTTCACAGGTATTATATACAATGGTTTTGTCGGGTTTGGTCATATAAATCGCCGCTGTTTTTTCTGAAATATCCAGCCGTTTGTCATGGTCATACAAAGATACTTCAATCCATCTGGCAGCAATTTCTCCCTGCACTGCCGTAACAACCGCATGTGCGTTGCGCCAGACATTTAAGCATACTTTTTTTGATGTCATAGTTTCCTCCTTTATGTCATATTGTGATAGTCCCATTTTTACTTTATCAAAATAGACAAGAACAAACCGAACAACTGAAATTTTGTTCATAAAATTTCCAAATATATTTTCATATTCCTTACGTAATGTTCAAAAAATGTCCATAATCTAGGATTAGAATAAAATCATTCCAAGAAGGAAAGGTAATATTTAATTACCTGAAATAATCGAAACTGCCCGCGTTATGGATTGGTCGGAATACCGGATCATAACCAGAGCAGACCAAAAATTCTTTCCATACGGAAATTCATATATATCATATTCTCATACTCCTCCTAAATGCCGCTCTATGAAGCGGTATTTTTTTGTTTTTATCATGAAACCGTTTCGATGTTTGATACATGTTACAAAGAACTGTCGGTAAGTAACAACAGTTGTTTGTAAATTTGTTTTGAAAATAATGACAACCTCTTTTATCATGTAGCAGAGGTTCGTAAACATCACGGTGTCGGCAAATGCATTATCGTTGCCAAAACAGTTTTGCAATGGAATGTATATCATAAAACGAGTCTTGTGATTTCCTCTTGCATGCAAACGAAATATCATGGAAAACAGTAAACATTGCCAACCATATTTTGATTGTTTCCCGTTCATACTATAAACGGAGGTAATCAACATGCAGGAACCTTTTTTATGTTTATCGGATTTACTGGACCAAGATTTGTCCAGCTATGAATATTTTCATTCTTTGCCCTTGGAAATTCAAAAGAAAATAGAAGAAAGTGATGTCAATTCATTTGCGGATATGCAGCAGATGGCTGAAAAAATAAAAGCGGAACAAACACAATAATAAACAAAAAACCACACACCGTACGGTGTGTGGTTTTTTATTATAATACGCAATTTAAAAATTCTTTTGTTCTTTGTTCTCTTGGATTTGCAAAAAATGCTTTTGCGGGGCCTTCCTCCACTTTATAACCGTCTGCCATAAATACCACACGGTCACTGACATCACGCGCAAATCCCATCTCGTGGGTAACCACAATCATGGTCATACCGCCGGTTGCCAATTCTTTCATGACCTGCAACACGCCGCCTACCATTTCAGGGTCCAACGCGGAAGTCGGTTCGTCAAACAGCATCAAATCCGGTTCCATTGCCAAGGCACGCGCTATGGCGACACGTTGTTTTTGTCCGCCTGACAGATTGACAGGATATTCTGCTGCTTTGCTTTTTAATCCAACACGGTCCAGCAGTTCCAAAGCACGTACGTGTGCTTGTTCTTTTGACATCAGTTTCAAATCCACAGGGGCCAACATGATGTTCTTTTCTACGGTCAAATGAGGAAATAAATTAAAATGCTGAAATACCATGCCGATATGCTGTCTTAACTTGTTGATATCCGCTTTTTTGTCGGTAATTTCTTTTCCGTCTACCACAATGCTGCCTTTGGTTGGAGTTTCCAATAAATTGATACAACGCAAAAATGTACTTTTACCGGAACCGGAGGGACCAATCAAACTGACAACTTCTCCTTGTTGTACAGTCATGTCGATGCCTTTTAATACTTCCAATTTTCCGTAGTATTTATGAAGATCAGTTACCTGTACCTTTGAGTTTTCCACGGCGCAGCCTCCTTTCTACCACAGCAGACAATGCTGTAAGCAAAGATACCAAAATTAAATAGTAAATTGCCAAAATCAAGTATGTGTTAAAGCTTTCCAGGTTTTGTGCCACAATGGCCTTACCCACCTTTGTAAGCTCTGCCAAACCAACGACGGATAGAATGGAAGAATCCTTCAGAGTAATGATAAACTGATTAATCACGGAAGGAATCACGATTCTGGCAGCCTGCGGCAAAATAACTTTCTGCATGGTTTTCATATAAGGCAAACCGAGAGAACGTGCCGCTTCCATCTGTCCCACATCCACAGCTTCAATACCGCTTCGGAAGATTTCAGACAAATAGGCGCCTGCATTCAAGGTAAGCGTAATGATACTTGCTACCTCTACAGGCATGGTAAATCCAAGCAATTTCGGAATACCGAAGTAAATCATAAATGCCTGTACAATCACAGGTGTACCGCGAATGACCCACAAATATACTCTTGTAATGGCATGCAGCACTTTATACTTGGAAAGACGCAGTGCACAGAACAACAGTCCCAATACAACCGCAAATACCAATGATACCGCTGTAATCCATAACGTTACGCCTGCTGCCTGTACAAAACGCGGAAAGGTGGTTCCAAGCAGTGTAAAGAAGTTAACGCCTTCATTGGATTCCACATTTGCCGCTGTACCGTCACCGGAAGAAATATAGCTGTCCAAAATGCGCTGATATTCTCCGCTGGCCTTTACATTTTCCAAGCCGTCGTTGAACATTTGAAGCAGCTCTGCATTTTGTCCTTTTTTCACACCAAGACCGTAAGAAGAACCTGCTTCTTTTTCACCCACCAACTTCAGTCCGATGTCTTGACTGATTGCATAACCCAACACAGGGTAATCTTCAAAACAAGCCGCAGTATTGCCAAGCTTTACATCTTCGTACATATTGGCGGAATCATCGAACGTAACAACGGAAAAACCGTATTGTTCAGACAGTTTATTTGCTAAAGTGGCACCTTCCGTACCGACTTTTACCGCTACTTTTTTCCCTCTTAAATCTTCATAACTTTGTATGGAATCGTTGTCCTTGCTTACTGCCATGGAGATTCCCGAATCAAAGTAAGGGGTGGAAAAATCCATTTTCTTTTGGCGCTCTTCCGTAATGGAACAGCCTGCCAAAATACCGTCTGCTTGTCCCGATTCCACCGCTTGCAATGCTGCGTCAAATCCAATGGCACGCGCTTCATACTCAAAGCCTTGGTCTTTTGCAATTGCTTCCAATAATTCTACGTCAATACCCACACGGTTGCCCTGACTGTCTTCAAATTCAAACGGAGCAAACGTTGTATCCATTGCTATGATATATTTTTTTCCCGTACCGTTGCTCTGTTCTTCGTTCTCGCTTGCAGCGGCAGCGCCAAAGCAGGAAAAAACCGTTATCAGAATCAACAACAGCGCCGCCAAAGAAAACACTTGTTTTGTTCTGTTTTTCTTTTTTTGCATGCCCACTCATCACTCCCTAACAAAATGAAATACTTTCTATGGTCACCAAACATGTTCCCTCAGATGTTTGGAAAACAAAAAACGTTATATTCCGTTTAACACAACAAAAGACCGGGACAACTCCCGATCTTTTTACATATACACGGAAAATCTCAATTTATTATACCGAATCACCGGTTTTCTGTCAATTAAAAATATATTTGTTATCTTCTTTGGAAAACGGCTTTTTGTTGATATATGAAATTGTCAGCGGCCAAAGATGCTCACGGACAAAGAAAAAACGATTCTGATATGACGTACAACGGAAAACGGAACAGCGCTGATATCCATTGGCAAAGAAGATTTGATATAGCATAAAAATTCCGTACCAAGTCTATCTTGTATTAATGAGAACTGTGAATGTTCCTTTTAAGGGTACCCTGCTATTTCCTGTAACAATCGTCATATTTCAAAAACCATCACACAATGGGTTTGATATATTCCCTGCGCACTCTCGATTGCCGCAAACAAGAGAAACGCCAACGTCTTGCCTGCAAAGTACAAACTGAGCTCAGATACAGAATATATGCAAACTCTGTTTGAGTATATTAAAAAGAAACCTGCAATCAACACCGTACATTCTCTTACAAAAACAAAAAGAGTCCGAACGCAAAGTGCGTCCAGACTCAATTTGGTGCTGGTAGCCAGACTTGAACTGGCACGGTATTGCTACCGAGGGATTTTAAGTCCCTTGTGTCTGCCGATTCCACCATACCAGCGTGGAACGTTTGTTATTATATCATAAGTAAATTACAAAAGCAAGCATTTTATTTTGTAATTTTTATTTTTTCTTCCGAACAAAAGCACACAGGATATGGTGCGTTCATATGTATCATCACATATTGGTTTTCACACCTCAATCGTTGATACCGGGAATACGAATATTGTACTTGCGGTAATATTCTTTTGTTTCGTCAACCCTGTAAACTTCACTTTTATGCTTCTCCCACAGCATGGTGAGCGGATAAAGATTAATCCATATTTCGTTGCTGCTCTCTTTTTGAGATTCATCAAAAATCAGCTGCATACCCAAATGCAAATGCGGAACCTCAATATTATTGGCATTCTCTTTTGTACTGTAACCTGTGTGTCCGACATAGCCGATGACATCACCCGCTTTTACCACTTTGCCTTCTTCAATGCCTTCCGCATAAGGACGATTTTGACGCAAATGCGCATAATAATAGTATCTCGTACCATCCAAACTGCGTATTCCCAAACGCCAGCCTCCGTATTGATTCCAACCGACCGCTTCCACAATACCCGATTCAATCGCAATCACGGGCGTGCCTGTTTGCGCCATCAAATCATGACCCAAATGCTGCCTTTTGTAACCGTAAGTACGCTGGGCGCCAAAATCGTCGTAATGTTCAAATGGATAATTTTTGGCAATGGGTGAATAGGCAATCAAACCGTATTTATCCTGCCAAACCGTTTCTCCGTTTTCTGATGTTGTTTCTATTTGATAATTGCCTACCATTCCTCCCAGTACCGCAGTGTACGCTTTGCTGTAATAGGCATAATACTGCATTCCCTCTGTGAGGGATTCCATTGTTTCTCCCGACTGAAGTTTCTCTACCAATGTATCCATATCAGAGCTTTGATATCTTGAAAAATCTCCGCCGTACTTGGCGCCCAAATACGCCAGCAAGTCAATCCAGCTGATTTTCACTTCCGCATTTTCTTCATGGCTTTTTATGTCAATCTGCAGCGCTTTTTCCAATGCCGCATATGTGACGTTAAATTCCACATACTTGATGAACTCTTTCTTTTCCTCTGTCTGTGATTCTGTGGTCTGTGATTGTACAGATTCCTCAACATTGGATTCCCCGACCGATTCCTGTATGGACTCTGCCGAGGTATCCTGTGATAACGATTCCGTTTGCATATCGGACACTGTGTATTGTCCCGTACAATAGATACCTGCAACAGTTCCGCCAATGGCACCGCACACCCCGATACAAACAACGGAAGCAATGATAATTGTTTTACGTTTGAAATTGAATCCCATGTAATAATCCCCCGCTTTCTTCATTCTTATGAAGCAGCGGGGGAAAATATTTCTTTATTTACAAATCATCCGCATCTTGTACGGGAGCCTCATCGTCATAGGTCATTCCCGTATAACTGCCCAGCACATCGGAATAAATGGGTCCCTCCGTATTGGAAAAGGCCTGTGTATGGTCACCTTTTCCGCCGTGACTTATTCCGTTTTGCGTCTGATGCAGCGTTGCCGCAATATTTTTAATTCGTTTCATTTTTAAAGATGTTTTTCCATGTCCGCCGCGTCTGTAATGTCTCACCTTTCATACCTCCGCACACCAATCAAAATAGGCAAAAAAATTGCTCCCTCCTTATTATAAGTAGGAGCAAAGCAATTATTACTGTTCTATTGATTTTTCGGCCAATATTGCCCTGATAAATCTTTGATGACTTCCGATGCCAATATCAATCCCGCTACCGGCGGTACAAAAGATACGCTGCCGGGTGTTTGACGTTTTGAGGAATCTCGTTCCACTTCGGCATCTTCTTCCCTCTTTACGGGAACTTCTTTGGAAAACACTACTTTCAGCTTTGGAATGCCTCGCTTTTTCAGCTCCCTGCGCATCACTCGGCACAACGGACAGACTGATGTTTGATAAATATCCGCAATTTCAAATTGTGTGGGGTCCAATTTATTGCCTGTTCCCATACTGCTGATGATAGGAATCTTTTTTTCATGGGCTGTTTGCACCAATGCCAGTTTTGCGGAAACCGTATCAATAGCGTCTACAATATAATCGCAATCATTGAGAAAATCAGTGTCGGAATCTGCCAAAAAAAATTCTTTTTTGACCGCTACATCCGCTTGAGGATTGATGCTTAAAATTCGCTCTTTCATCACATCTGTTTTATATTTTCCCACCGTCTGCATCGTTGCAATGATTTGTCTGTTTAAATTGGTAAGCGAAATGGTATCATGGTCTATCAGACAAAATGCTCCCACACCGCTTCTTGCCAATGCTTCCACCACAAATCCACCTACACCGCCTATGCCAAAAACAGCAATCTTCTTTTGTTTTAATTGTGTCACGCCTGCTTTGCCCATTAAAAGTTCGGAACGAGAAAATTGATTGAGCATACTGCAACTCCTATCACTTGGTTGTATTGTACTACTCACTGTAATGGTTCTTTTTTATTTTGTCAAGAATCCTGCCAAATAAACAGGAATTTGGTAAGTAAAAGAATCCATAGTTCAAATAAATCAGATATATGAATTGCAGTTGTTTTCGTCGATTCTTGGATGACAGACACGTTCGCCGATTAAAATAAAAAAACACTGCCTGATATCTAAAAAAATCTACGATTTTAAACGGTAATATTATATAAACGCCTTTTTGCAGCTTGCTCCAAAAAAGTGAAATGATAATCATACAGAACATAACGAAGGTTTTCTTATGTATTTGTTTGCTCATATTGGTTCCTGCTGAACATCAGCAAGATTGATGATGATTTTCCCTTCCTTTTCTGCTGACGCTTTCCATTGTGCAGCGCCACCCCAAGCATGTGTAACATATACAACAACATAATCAGACTGCTTAAGCATCCATTGGTTGCGTTTTATAATAGCGTATTTGGGAGGTATATTTGTAAGCTCAACAGGAAAAACAGTGTCTGAACTATCCTGATGCATCAATGGATGCTTTTTGCTCGGCATATAAGCAAGTATAACAGCATAATTGATATGTGGATAAATAAATTTTAGCTTCTTGAGCGTATCTCGGACCATAGAATCAAATTTACCATGATTTCCTACATAAAATGTAGTGATATTTTTATGTTGTATCAAATCTGCCAAAACCTTTTTTAAAATAAAGGCTGTTGGCTGCGGCACATCTCTGTGTCCAAAAAATGTACAAATTGCCACACAATCACCTTCAAATCCAATTAACTTAATTGAGTTAATTGGATTTTATCAAAAACCTTGGAATATATCAACCCGTATTCGGGTAATTTCTCTGAAATTTGCCATTATCATGGTATTAACCTGTAAGTGGGTAATACTGATGATGAGGTATTGATGATGGAGTATGCAGATATATACGTAAAAAGAATTCGCGAACTTTGTAGACAGAGAGGAATTGCGATTAATAAGCTTGCGGTAATGAGTGATGTAAAGCAATCTACACTTGACAATATTGTCCGCGGACTTACAAAAAATCCAAGAGTAAAAACCTTGCATAAGCTTGCAATTGCCTTTAATATGACATTATCTGAATTTCTTGATTTTAATGAATTAAATGAATACTCTTTTGAAGACAGAGATGATGAGTGAATTTATTTAACAATTAAAACAAAAAGACTTTATTTTTCAGGAACTTTAGTTTCTAAAACAAAAACCGTGCATTTGACAACATGTCTGCTGCACGGTTTTTTACGATGAACCATAAAAATTACAATCATCTGTCTTTTTCAGAGATAACATGGTATACTAATCGAAGATAAAAATGAGGTGTATGAACATGTACTATTTGGGAATTGACCTTGGCGGCACCAACATTGCTGCCGGCGTTGTAAATGAGCAATATCAAATCATCGGACGCAGCAAAACAAAAACGCACGTCCCTTGCAGCGAAGAAGAAATGTGCAGTCAGCTTGCTTTTGCTGCACTTGCCGCTTTGGAAGATGCAAACATCACCATAGATGAAATTGAATGGATTGGCATTGGCAGCCCCGGTTCCATTGATCGTACCAACGGCATGATTACCTTTTCCAGCAATCTGCACTTTCATCAATTTCCGCTGGAGCGATTGCTCAGTGAAAAACTTTGCAAACGAGTCATCATCGAAAACGATGCAAAAGCAGCCGCTTACGGTGAATTTTTGGCAGGCGCCTTAAAAAACGCAAACAATGCCCTTGCCATTACATTGGGAACAGGCGTTGGATGCGGCATTATTATCAACAAACAAATTTACAGAGGCTCAAATGCTTCTTCGGGAGAAATGGGCCATATGGTAATAGAACACAACGGCCGTCCATGCAAATGCGGCAGAAAGGGTTGCTGGGAGCAATATGCATCGGCAAACGGATTAAAGCAAACCACAAGAGAAATGATAGAAAATCAGCCCGAACATGCCGCACATTTGCTGGAACTGATTGGTTACGATTTGGATAACATCAGCGGACGTACTCCGTTCCAAGCCATGCGAGACGGTGATATGCTTGGTACCAAAATATGCAATGCGTATATTGAAATGCTGGGCTGCGGATTGATTAATGCCGTTAACATTTTTCAGCCGGACATTGTATGTTTGGGCGGAGGCGTATGCAACGAAGGAGAAGCGCTGCTGGAACCTTTGCGCAAACTAATTGAAAAAGAACGGTATCCTGTAGAACAATCGCATCCCTTTACCCTTTGCAAAGCACAACTGGGAAACGATGCGGGTATCATCGGTGCTGCATTGTTGGGGTTAGAAGAAACATTATCATAATAAAACATCATAATAAAACGGCAGCAAAAAAAGACAGGTTCTCTTTTACAGAAAACCTGTCTTTTTATTTATGATTATTCAGCTTTTTTCTTTCTTGTAAAAAGAACAGTGCCGGCCATAGCACCTGCTGCCAACACAGAAACAGCAATCCACACTACGGTATTGCTGCTGTCTCCTGTTTGAGGAGAATCCATTTGTTGACCTTGAGAAGGTGTTTGCTGAGAAGAAGCGCCCAAAGCAGAAATTACAGTGTCTTCCAATGTAATCTCTTGTGTCAGTGCTTCATCTTTGAAATATTTGCCGCAAGCTGCGCAATACCAATACTCAATATTGCCCGCTTCGGTTTCGGTTGCCGGTTTTGCTTCTACTTTTTCGGCTTGATGTCCCATAGCTTTTACTACGGTATCTGCCAAAGTAATTTCTGTTGTCAATGCTGCATCGCTGAAGTATCTGCCACAGTCAGGGCAATACCAGTATTCGATATTACCGTCTTCTGTGCAGGTTGCAGCTTTTGCTTGTACATGTACTGCCTGATGCGTATGCACTACCAAATTTCCGTTTTCATCGGTATCCAACTGAATATTTTCGGAGTTGTTTTCCACGGTAGGAGCGTCATTGTCAGGATTGGAAGCTTCAGGAACGATTAACACTTTGTCAGCTGTACTGCTGTTATCTGTAAATGTTAAAGTTGCGCCTTCTGCAAAAGCAAGAGATGCATTTCCGTTTTTATTATCCAAGTTTACACCGTACCAAGAATTGTCGCCTGTTACAACAGCGAAGTTTCCGCTTACAGTAACATCGGAGCTGTTTACAACAAGCGGAGCGCCTGATTGTGCATTTTCATGATTCAATGTTACATTGTTCAACTGTACGTTTTGAGAGCCCCAAACGTCCAATGTATGTTTATTTGCTGCGGTTGCAACCAAGTTTACATCGTTTAGGGTTACATTGTCTGCCTGAATTTTCATCAATTGAATTTGACCTGCTGTGTTCATTTTAAAATCGTCTGCGGCAGTAATGGTGTGACCGTTTCCGTTAATGGTAACGTTGTCGATTCCGTTAAAGTAAACTTCTTCGCTTACCTCAATATCGCTCATCAATTCAATTGTTGTGCCGGGTTTCAGCTTATCCATGATTTGTTTTACAAATTCTGTTTTGTTGTCTACTTTGATGGTAAAGCCGTTTAATACAACATTGTTGCCTGTAATGCCGGGTGCCCAAGCATAACCGTTTACCTCATCGTGATAACCTGCATATTCATTGTTGGTAAAGTCTTGTACCACATTGTTTGCAGTTACTGTACCTGTTGTAACAGCACGAGCGTTAATCCAGGAATACAAAGTCACATTTTCCAAAACAGTGTTGCCTGCATCTGCTACATTAATATAAATGGAGCCGCTGTTTTGTGTTCCGTCATCCTTGGCCAAAGCAAGACATTCCACGTTGCGCAAAGTCAAGTTTTTGCCGTTGCCAATCAGCTCAAGCACTTTATTGCAGCCTTCATAGTAAGAATTATAATTGCCTTTTAAGTTTACATTTTCAATGGTAACATCAGAACCACCAACTGTAATTAGATTTTGACCGTTCCAGTTGCCTGTATTTGGGTCATAAGAACTGGTAATGGTAACATCACCCATACCTTTGATTGTGATGTTGTTTGCATGAATTGGAAAAATAAATCCTTTTTCCACGCCGTTTATGTTGGCAACATGTTCCAAACAACCGTCTGCCACATCATAGGTTCCTGCAGCAAGTTCCCATGTTTGTCCGTCTTTTTGGTTGTGAATGGCATCAATTAATTCCTGCGAATTTGTAATTTTTACAACTTCCCCTTCTTCTGCCGCTGATGCAACAGCAGGAATCATACAAAATATCATTGCCATTGCCACAAACAGTGACAACAACTTGTATTTTTTTGTTTTGTGTTTCAAAACGAAACCCTCCTCCTTCATATGGCAGATTTGTTTTTCTCATGTTCTGCCTATCGTATTCTTGCCTTTTGTCATACACAAGGTAAAGCAACTTTCCAATTTCAAAGCAAAAGACACTTTTTAAAAATATAACTTTATAAATAAATTGCGCCGATACTGTTTGGTGTTACAATATCGGCCCAAATTATATAAAAAATTCCCTCTCCTTCCATTTATAATTTATTTAAGTGTACTTTTACAA
>UQLQ01000038.1 GCA_900541905.1 uncultured Oscillospiraceae bacterium | reverse complement strand
CACCTTGTGCACCTGTGGCTCCGGTTGCTCCTGTTTCGCCTTTTACACCTTGTGCACCTGTGGCTCCGGTTGCTCCTGTTTCGCCTTTTACACCTTGTGCACCTGTGGCTCCGGTTGCTCCTGTTTCGCCTTTTACACCTTGTGCGCCTGTAGCCCCGGTTGCTCCTACAGGTACTACAAAATCCAAACTGACTCCTGTATCAGTTTCGTTGGCTGTCACCTGCGCTATTTCACCAGAACTTACTGTCCCGATTTGTACCGTTGGTGTGATACCAATCGAACCTGTATCGCCTTTTGGACCTTGTTGACCTGTGGCACCTGTCGCACCTGTTTCACCTTTTGCGCCCTGTGCGCCTGTAGCTCCGGTTGCTCCTATCGGAACTACAAAATCTAAGCTTACTCCTATATCAGTATTATTTGCAATTACTTGTGCAGTTCTACCGGAACTTACGGTGCCAACTTCTACTGTTGGTGTTGCTCCTGTAGAACCGGTGTTGCCTTGAGGTCCCTGTGTGCCTGTAGCTCCGGTTGCTCCTATCGGAACTACAAAATCTAAGCTTACTCCTGTATCAGTATTATTTGCAATTACTTGTGCGGTTCTACCGGAACTTACGGTGCCAACTGCTACCGTTGGTGTTGCTCCTGTAGAACCGGTGTTGCCTTGAGGTCCCTGTTCACCCATAGGACCTGGACAACCTCTTTCACCTTGTGGGCCTTGAGGACCGGTTACACCTTGTGGACCTTGTTCGCCCATTGGTCCCTGTGCACCAACAGGACCACGTTCCCCTGCATCGCCTTTATCTCCTTTTGGACCTATCGGACCCATTTCACCAGGGTCGCCTTTGGGACCTACCGGACCACGATCTCCCTGGGGTCCCATCGGGCCTTGATTGCCCTGAATGCCCTGAGGACCTACCATTCCGGGATCTCCTTTAGGGCCTGCATCTCCGCGTACACCTTGCGGACCGCGCGGCCCCATCGGACCTACCATTCCACGTGGTCCGACCGGGCCTGGACAGCCTTGGTCACCCTTTTCTCCTTTTGGTCCCTGAGGACCACGATCTCCCTTTGGGCCTTGAGGTCCTGGTATTACAACAGAGTTGTCCTCACTCGGTGTGCAAGAACAGGGATAATTACGATTTGTACAATTATAATAATTCATGACTCGGATACTCCTTTGATAAAACATAGTGAAAGTTGTCCCTCTTTATCATATTCAAAGGATACCCTATATGTTATTATGAAAATGGCTTTTGTAATTTCCTTAGAAATATAAGTAAAACCTCCCACATGGGAGGTTTTACTTATATCAAATATTACCTATTCTATACATTATGGATGAATTTTTAAGTCATTCAGCCATTTTGCAGTATCAGCAGTAAAATGATTGATAATTTCACTATGTCCAATATCCATACCGGAAATTGTTTCCATATCCTTTTTACTTAATTCAAAATCCCAAATATTAAAATTTTCTTGTATACGTTCTTGATGAACAGATTTTGGAATCACCACCACACCCCTTTGTACGTTCCACCGTAAAGCAACTTGTGCGACACTTTTACCGTATTTAGTTGCTATTTCTGAGAGTGTCGGATTTTGGAAAAAATTATTTTTTCCTTCTGCAAACGGTCCCCAAGCTTCCGGCTGAACACCGTATTCCTTCATCACCTTTAAAGCATCCTTCTGCTGAAAAAACGGATGACATTCTACTTGATTGACTGCCGGAATGATTTCAGCATTCATACATAAGTCTACCAAACGGTCAGGATAAAAATTGCTTACCCCAATCGCACGAATTCTGCCTTCTTTATATAATTCTTCCATAGCTCTCCATGCACCGTAATAGTCATGAAACGGCTGATGAATTAAATATAAATCAAGATACTCCAGTCCTAATTTGTTTAATGAAGTTTCAAACGCCTTTTTCGCAGATTCATAGTCTGCATCCTGAATCCAAAGTTTCGTGGTAATAAATAAATCCTTGCGTGGAATACCGCTTGTACGAATTGCATTTCCTACAGCCTCTTCATTCATATAGGCTGCCGCAGTATCAATAAGACGATAACCTACTTTCAGAGCATCTGAAACCACCTGTTCACATTCAGCTGCATTAGGTACTTGAAATACTCCGAATCCCTCCAAAGGCATTTGAACACCATTATTTAAACAAACCATTTGCATGATATTGACTCCTTTCCAATACTTTATTTTAATAACTGTTTTGTGATATAATTATTGTAGCACCTTCGAGTTACTCTAAGTCAATAGTAATCTGAATAAAAAAGGAGCAAAAATATGTATACTGTAAAAGAGGCCGCAAAACAATTGGGATTTACGGAACACACCATACGTTTTTATACGGATAAAGGATTGGTACCCGGTGTAATGCGGGACAAAAATAATTGTCGTTTATTCACAGAAGAATCTATGAATTGGCTGATAGGAGTCAAACATTTAAAAGAGTGCGGAATGACGCTGGATTCTATTAAAACCTATATCGAACTTTGTTTGCAGGGCGATTCTACAATTGAAACGCGCTATCACATTATATTAAAACAAAAAGAAATTGCAAAACGTCAATTGGAAGAAGCAAAACAAAGATTGGATTATATGGAGAAAAAAACAAAGTTATACCGGAAGATCTTGGAAAATCACATTCCTGACAGTACCAATCCTGCCAAATGGCCTGTAAAGTCTGCACAATAAAACTATATCATTCAGAAAAAAGAGTTATGTATTATAATACATAACTCTTTTTTATAACAATCCTACTGCATGTATTCCCCATAAAATACCATATACAATCGGCTGATGAATGATGTAAATCCATAAGCTGTAACGTCCCAGCCATTCCAATACCGGAATTTTAATTTGCAGTACTTTGCAATTTCTTACATTACGCCACATACGAAAGGCAAACCAGCCTGTCCAGTAAAGGAACAACCATGGGAACAGCGGAAAATAATCGCTTGAGAAAAAATTCTGATTTGGAAGCCCAATGGGATATAACCATTGGGCAGAATAAATCCAATCCGGTAGTGGTATCAATACCGTGTCTCCCCATCCAAATCCACCAAACGGAAGTGCTTTTGTAAAGCAAAATAAGGCAAAACAAAATAATATACCAATCTCAGGTAAAATTCGTTTCATCAGAGGTAAGCATAATCTGGTTAACAACATACAACATCCAATTAAGCTAAGTATTCCAAAGCGAACCCGCTGTTCAGGCATGACAAACATGGTAACTAAACTAATAACACACCCTGCACCAAATACGAGAAGTCCTCTTTTGACTGGACGACTTCCTAACGAAAAACAGAAACCTGACAATAAAATAAAACTCCAGCAAATAAACTGTTCCCATACATATCCGGCAGCACTTTGATACCAACCAATCGGGTGACCAAAAATATATACAATATCATATAAAATATGATACAGTATCATATTCAGTAATGCAAATCCCCGCAATGCGTCCAGTAACGACAACCTTTCTTTTCCGCGGAGGGGTTGTTCAGCCATGTACAGACTACCTTCTTTCTGTTTCTTTCCTGTTCCTATCGTTTCATTTCAGTGAGTATTAGATTATCGGCTGTTTTGTTGTTTTACAATCGCTTCGTGTTCCCGATTCAATTCTTCTACCAATGCACCAAAGCTCCACTTTTGATTGGTTGCAGTTACAGTAGCTTTAATCGGAATATCAATTTGATGTTCCTTTAAAGTCTTAATCAATCTGTCAATACGTTGACTTGACATACCACACATGCACAGTACCCCTTCTGACGTAGGAGGTACAACATCAGACATCGACTTCTCCTGAAACCCATGAAACCCTGCCAAATAACCTACATCTTGTCCAAGCTCCCCATCTGTAACCGTATGGGATTGAATATCCAGCTGCTGCAAAATAACTTCCAATTTTGCCTTCACCGTATTGTCGATTGCAAACAACAATACTCGTTCCGATATTTTTGTAACAATACGCGCTTTCATACAATACCTCCTATCATAAAACTGTATTTATTTAACCATACATTTTCTCTTCTGACAAGCGCTTTCTTCCGGATTAGTTTTTTGAGGTAGGATGCCATTCTTTTTCCAATGTAACAATACACCTGAATATTGATTTCCCTTTTTTCTTACAAACGGCATAATACCAATACGAAATATAAATGCATGTTTTATACTTTGAAATAGATAGCAATGTTTCTCTCGAATATCTCGATAGATTTGATTGCTGACTTTTTGTACTTCATTTGAAAAATCTTTATGACTGTAACCGTGTTTTGAAAAAGGAACTTGAGCTAAAATATGTCCGCTGATGGATGCGCCCGAATAAGACAAGACCTGATTCAATTGTTTTAATGAGGATTGTCCCCCGTAATTTTCAAACGTAATTACACTGACTGCATATTTTTGATAAAGCAATTGTTCTAAAACAAAATGACATCTGTCGATAATTAGTTTCATTTGAGCAGATATATTGCACGCATAAGTGGGAGAACCCAAAATAACCCCATCTGCTTTCTCTATTTTTTCGGACAAAAATTCCAAATCATCCTTTAGAAAACATGAACCTATTTCATAACATCTGCAACAACCTTGGCAAAATTTCATATTCATATCAGCTACATGATATATCTGAACTTCTACGTCCGAAAATTTAGATAGAGCATTTACCAATTCATTTAAGAGAGATGCTGTAGCACCATGTTTCCTTGGACTTCCATTAATTACTACTATTTTCATTGTACCCTCCACTTATCATAATTCTTTACAGAAAGATTATAACTGTTTATAATACAAATAAAAAGTATGCACTTTTTTGTAAGATACTATATAAAAGGAGAGTATAACATTGAAGGATACAGACTGTTTTTTACAAGAATTCGGTTATGAAAGATTTGAACATGCTGTAGAAATCATTGGTGGAAAATGGAAGCTAAGAATCATCTATATGCTTGCTTTTCATGAACGGTTAAGATACGGAGAGCTAAAACGTCTGCTATCTCCCATTACTCATAAAATGTTAAGTACCCAGTTAAAAGAGTTAGAGAAAGATGGATTGATTATTCGCAAAGAATACCCTCAAATTCCTCCAAAAGTAGAGTATTTTCTTAGTGAAATGAGTAAAGATTTACAACCTGTCGTACAGGAAATGTTTCATTGGATTTCAAAATATGATATGAAGTAAAAAAACGGCAGCTGTAAGGATACAGCTGTCGTTTTCCAGTATTATATTGAAAGTGCTTTTTATTGCTTACTTTTTGGACTATCGTTTATTATTGTAATATGATATCAACTTTGTTATCCATTTTACTACCTCAACCTGAATAATGGATAAAACAGAAAGACCGATTACAATCAGCCATTGTATCCAAGTAAGCGTAGTAAGATGGAAAATGGATTGCAGCGCAGGGATAAACAAAATACACGCCATTAGTATTGCCGATACCCCAAACGATACAAACAGCCAAGGATTCATTCCTTCACTTCTTACCCAAATTGGTTCTGTATTGGAACGCTGATTAAACGCTCTCAGCATTTGTGACAGAGCCAGTACACAGAATGCCATTGTCTGCCCGACCGTATGTCCGCTTATAGTTACACCTATCCAGTACGCTGTAATCGTTGTTACAGCAACAAATATCCCCTGTGTAATCACGCGGCTGATAAGAGATGCTTCAAACAAAGTTCCTGATTGAACAGGGGGATGCTTCATAATATTTTTGCTTGCCGGGTCTACACCAAGCGCTAAGGCAGGCAATGTTGCGGTTGCAAGGTTTACCCACAAAACATGAACTGCTAAAAGAGGTGCCTCCCAGTTGAACACGGTTGCTACAAACAAGGTTAAAATTTCCGCAATATTGCCTACCAATAAAAATTGGATGACCTTTTGAATATTTCTGTAAACACGTCTTCCCTCTTTAATTGCATAAGCGATTGTGGTAAATTTATCGTCCAGTAAAATCATGTCAGCTGCATCTTTGGCAACATCTGTACCTGTAATGCCCATAGCAACACCGATGTCAGCCGCTTTTAACGCAGGTGAATCGTTGACTCCATCTCCCGTCATGGCAGCTACTTCTCCGACTCTTTTAAAAGATTGTATGATCCTTAATTTATCCGCAGGAGATACTCTGGCAAATACTGCCGCTGTTTTTACTTTTGCATCCAAGGTCTCATCATTCATTAGATTCAGTTCTTCCCCTGAAATCACAGAGTCACCCTCCTGACAAATCCCCAATTCCTTTGCAATCGCAAGTGCAGTCACTTTATGATCACCTGTAATCATAACGGTACGAATGCCGGCTTCACGACACACGCGAACAGACTCTGCGACTTCCTTTCTGGGTGGGTCTATCATACCTGCCACGCCGATAAAAGTTAAATTCCACTCTAAATTTTCACTGTCATATTCAGGCAGTTCATCTATGTTTCTTTTGGCAAAGCCCAACACTCTCAATGCCTGTTCTGACAGCTTCATGCAACAGTTCAATATATTGCTTTTGTCTTGTTCCGTCATTAAACGGATTCCTTCGGATGTAAGAATATGAGTACATAGCGGCAGCATTTCATCAACTGCACCTTTTGTATAGGCAACCAATTGCTGTTCTATTTTGTGTACCGTAGTCATGCGCTTACGGTCTGAGTCAAACGGTTGCTCAAATAAACGGGGATATTTCTCTTCCAACATATCGTGATTCATCCCAAAATTTTGCGCCATATAGATGAGAGCCCCCTCCGTTGGGTCTCCAATGACTTCTCCCTCACGGTCCGGGTCGAAGCTCGCATCATTACAAAGAGCAGATGCATGAATCAACTCTTGATATATCGTTGGATGCATCTGTTTTACTTCTTTTATCGGTGTTGCTGTGCCATTATAAAAATCTTGGTCCAACGCCAAATGTGTTACTGTCATTTTGTTGAGTGTCAATGTACCTGTTTTATCGCTGCAAATCACAGTAGCACTTCCCAGCGTTTCAACAGCCGGTAGCTTTCGTATCAAAGCATTTTTCTTTGCCATTCGTTGTACACCCAAAGCCATGACTATGGTCGCTGTTGCCGGCAGACCTTCCGGAATAATGGAAATTGCCAAAGAAATTGCAACCAAAAGCTGCGGAATCAAAGGACGTTGATAAACTGCCCCTATCACAAAAATCAATACACAAACAATCAAACCTACAATGGTAAGTATTTTTCCCACTGCGTTTAACTTACGTTTCAGTGGAGTATCCAATTCATCTTGGTTATCCAGCATTCCCGCAATGTTACCCACCTCAGTATTCATACCCGTGGCTATTACAACACCGGTACCACGCCCATATATTACAATGGATGATGAATATGCCATATTACTTCTGTCTCCCAAAGTGCATGTTTCCGGCAATACCGCATCCGCATCTTTTTCCGCAGGTACCGACTCACCTGTCAACGAAGCTTCCTGGATTTTTAAGTTCGCAGAATCAATTAACCGTAAATCTGCGGGAACCATATCTCCGTCACGAAGCAATACAATATCACCGACTACCAATTCAGCAGCAGGAATCACACTTTCTTCTCCCTGGCGTAATACACGAGCGGTAGGCGCACTCATATTTCGTAGCGCCTCTAAAGAAGACTGTGCTTTCTTCTCCTGTACAATGCCAATGACTGCATTTAAAACCACAATAGAAAATATTACACTTGCTTCTGTCCATTCCTGCAAAACAGCAGAAATAATGGCTGCAACAATCAGAATACATACCATTGGGTCTAAAAGCTGTTCCTTTAACATTTGCAATAATGTTTTGGGTGGTTTGGAACGAAGCTCATTCCTTCCATTTTCTTTAAGTCTTTTTGTGGCCTCGGTATCGCCTAACCCTTTTTCAGAAGTGTTTACGATTTGATACACTTCTTCCAACTTTTTTGCGTGCCAAGGCATTTGTTTGTGAGTATCCATATTGGATATACCACACCTTTCTTAATAAAATATTGATATTTTGAATGTCTGAAAGACAAACTCAGTAAAAACACAAACAGACATAACCTGCTGCTCTTCCTAAAAAAGAGCGCAAGTCATGTCTGTAATTTACATAAATAATAATAAAAATGAATACGAATTAAAACTTGGTCAGCGTCGTTACCGTCGGCGTCGTCCATAATAATCGTTTTAGTCCTTTCTTCTGTATATTGTATCATATTATATGGGATAACTGTACTGATGTCAACAGAAAAATCAAGCAGGAAAAATACAACATTTCACATTGTTTATAAAAAGTGTGCCTTGCTATTACCTTTACATTTATCTTATGTGAAAATGCCTTACCATATGACAAGACAGAAAAAATCAAACTTTTTCTATCTATAGAAAAATCTTCCTTATTGCGCAGCATGTCAAAAAAGATTATAATGAGTCTAATCTTGATAGACAGAAGGTGACAGCATGTATATTGCCGATTTACATATCCATTCTCGGTTTTCCCGCGCGACCAGTAAAGATTGTGACATTCCTCACTTAGATTGGTGGGCACAGCGAAAAGGAATTCAGCTTTTAGGCACAGGTGACTTTACACATCCTGTATGGCGTGCTGAACTGAAAGAACAGCTTGTTCCTGTCGGAGAAGGCGTTTATACTTTAAAGAAAGATTTACGAATTCCAAATGCAGTGCCGGGAGAAACACCACGTTTTGTAATAACAGGCGAAATTAGCTCCATCTATAAAAAAGATGGAAAAACCAGAAAAGTACACAATGTAATTGTACTTCCCAGTATAGAAGCAGCCGATGAACTTGCCGCCAAATTAGAAGCCATCGGCAATATTCATTCTGACGGACGTCCTATTTTAGGACTGGACAGTCGAGATTTACTGGAAATCACCCTAGAAACTTGTCCGGATGCAGAGTTCATCCCCGCACATATTTGGACACCGCATTTTTCTATGTTTGGTGCTTTTTCAGGTTTTGACAGCATAGAAGCCTGCTTCGGAGACTTAACCCCTCACATCCACGCAGTAGAAACAGGACTTTCGTCAGACCCTCCTATGAACTGGCGTGTTTCTGCTTTAAACAATCTTACATTGGTTTCACATTCAGACGCTCACTCTCCTTCAAAATTAGGACGTGAAGCGAATCTACTCGATACCGGACTTACCTACCCCGAATTGGTTCATGCAATTCGGACCGGAGAAGGTTTTCTTGGCACGGTAGAATTCTTTCCTGAAGAAGGAAAATATCATTTAGATGGACATCGTAACTGTAATGTTTGTCTTACTCCTTCTGAAACTGCTCAGTTAGGCGGTATCTGCCCTGTATGTGGTAAAAAAATCACCATCGGTGTCGAACATCGTGTAGAAGAATTGGCCGACCGACCGATTGGCTATCGTCCTGAAAACGCCAAACCGTTTGAAAGTCTGGCTCCTCTGCCGGAAGTGGTTGCTGCTTGTACAGGAAAGTCTGTAGCAAGTAAAAAAACACAGCAGCAATATGAAGAGATGCTACAGTCTTTAGGTTCTGAGTTCTATATTTTACGTCAAGCTCCCATTGAAGATATCAAACGGACAGCAGGTCCATGTATTGTCGAAGGTATTCGCCGTTTACGCATTGGACAAGTAGAGCGAAAACCGGGCTTTGACGGAGAATACGGTGTGATTTCTCTATTGAGCCCATCCGAAATAGAGCAATTAAATGGACAAATCTCTTTATTTGGAGCAGACGTTCCGAAAAAAACTTCCAAACAACAAAGTAAAATACAAACAACAACCGCCCCTGTACCTGAAGAGACTCCTATTATAAATACAAGTGACCGTTTGAATACAGAACAACAAAAAGCCGTATCGGATTTACAACGGGTTGTAGCGGTAATTGCAGGTCCCGGTACGGGAAAAACAAAAACGTTGGTATCTCGTATTGCTTATCTGATAGAAGAACAAGGTGTAAAACCGGAAGAAATTACCGCAGTCACTTTTACCAACCAAGCAGCAACGGAAATGCGCCATAGATTGGAGCAACGTTTGGGAGGAAAACGTGCTATATCACGTATGACCATTGGAACTTTCCATGCAATTTGTCTGAAGCTTTTGGGAGATGTACGCCTTATCAGTGAAGGCGAGGCAATAGAAATAGCGGAAGAAATATTGCAAACACAAAATCGAAAGGAAAATGCCAAACAATTGATACAGGCAGTGTCGCAGATTAAAAACGGAGCATCATTTGAAACTGCCGAATTATCTGAAGAATTATATGATTCATATTGTTCCCGTTTACAGGAATTGGGCGTACTTGACTTTGACGATTTATTATTAGAAGCCCAAAAACAAACTATCACCACACAAAAACAATTTACTCATTTACTGGTGGATGAATTTCAGGATATCAATGACCTTCAATATCAGCTGGTTCAAAAATGGAATAAAAGCGGAAAAAATCTTTTTGTGATTGGAGACCCTGACCAATCCATTTATGGATTCCGCGGTTCCAGCGGACGATGCTTTGAACGGTTGGAAGAGGATTCTCCTGATATCAATATCATTCGTTTGGTTCAGAACTATCGTTCCTCTCCGGAAATTCTGCAAACAGCGGTACCTGTAATTGAACATAATCCCGGCAAACCACGTTTATTAACTCCGAATCAAACATCAGGTATTGCAGTCAGATTGGTACAGACCGCAGATGATTTTTCAGAAGGCATTTGGATTGCAAAAGAAATCAGCCGTATGACAGGAGGCGTGGATATGCTGGAAGCACAGTCTCTGGGACATACACAGCACATGCGTTCTTTTTCTGATATTGCAGTTCTTTGCCGCACTCACAGACAATTAGAATTGATAGAAAAATGTTTGCGACATGACGACATACCGTGTATTATAAGCGGTCGCGAAGACTTTTTAAATACAGATGATGTACGCGGTCTTCTGTCATTTTTCCGTTGTTTGCAAGATCCAGGAGATATGGCAGCACTGCGTACTGCTTTAAAATTACTGTGGAACTGCCCTTCTGATTTAATAGAATATACCCAGAAGACATGCTCTCATCAGGCAGAATGGAACCTAGAAACTCTGCAATATGATTTTCAGGGATACGAAACACTGCTTCAAATGTTAGAGCGAATAGAAGCATGGCTTCCACTGATACAAAAAGAAAAGCCATGGAAATTGGTGCAGCAATGGGAAGAAAAATACGGTTCCTCCTCTGCATTGGAAAAACTGAAAAATACAGCCGTGTTTCATGCCAATCTGGAAGAATTATGGAATGCACTGGTTCTTGGGCAAGAAGCGGATATCAGCCGTACGACTGCAAAAAACTGGAAAGCAGGCGCTGTACATCTTATGACATTACATGGCAGTAAGGGTCTTGAATTCCCTGCTGTATTTGTGTCCGGCATCAAGTCTGGAATATTGCCATTAGAGTCTACAAAGCACCCTGCGGATATTGAAGAAGAACGACGTTTATTTTATGTAGGAATGACCAGAGCCCGTGAGGAATTAATTCTTACCTATGGAGCCGAACCTTCTTCATTTTTATCCGAGCTGCCAAACACCATAAAAAGAGAAACTGTAAAACGTCGTGAACAACCTGCAGAACAGTTAAGTCTGTTCTAATTTAACCGATATAACAATACATTATCATAAGGCCTAGATGCAAATAATTACATAGCATCTAGGCCTTATTCATTTCTAATTTTCATATTCTATTTCTTAATTACAATAAAACATAAAATACAATCTTCAAAACAATATGAAGAAAAATATACCAAGGAAAGTCTCGAGAAACACTGCAAATAATTTATATCCATGCACCAGATGACCGAAAGACAAAAATAACTACTTTTCAGAACTTTAAATGTGTAAAAGAAAATCTGTGTTGCATGTATTACATTCTATAGACTTTAAGGTTATTTTCTAAGTTTGTCCAATGAATATAATACAAGGAAAACCGCGTGACTAAGCCATATAACCTAGTTACGCGGTTTTTCCTTTGCGTGTACGCTACAAAAAATACCAGCAATAAACACGAGTAAAATAAAAACTGAGTCCAAAACGCAAATTATATCTAGGCTCAGTTTGATAGATTTACGCCGCAAAAAATGTCCATTATAGACGCAAGTATAAAACCATAAACAAAGCCTCGAACGCGAATTGCGTATCGAGGCTCTCGACTGTCAAGACGTAGCAAAAGAGATGCCACCCCATTTTTGGGCGGTGGATTTGAACCCGCAAAAAGTTGGTAGCGACAGCGAACCGCCGCGAGAGCGCTTGCAACTGAGCAGGTGAGCTGAGCGTGACTTTTTGCGGAGAGGAGGAGCAGCGGCGTGAGCGCGCTCTGATTTTTGCAAAAAAAGAGCAAGCGATACAAAAGCTTGCTCCGACGTGGTCGGAGTGTAATTATAGGACTTGGAAAAATCCAGTCATATCAATGGTTTTAGCGCAGCAAGCAAGAGGCTTTTATCCCATTAGATACGATAATTAGAAAGAT
>UQLQ01000037.1 GCA_900541905.1 uncultured Oscillospiraceae bacterium | reverse complement strand
CCCCTGCCATTTTGTTTTTTAACAGCAATTGTTTTATGTACTGCTGTAAGGAGGTTGAATACTATGGCAAGTCATAGATTAGGACGTATCACAGAAGATATTCATAGAGAATTGACCGCAATTTTCAGAGAAGTGAAGGACCCGAGAGTGCAAGAGGGGTTAATCAGCATTGTACGTGTAGACGTTACCAATGATTTATCCTATTGTACGGTATATATCAGTGCCATGCAGGGGCTGGAACAAGCAAAAGTGGCTGAAAAAGGCTTGAAATCTGCAGCAGGGTTTATCCGCAGAGAATTGGGACATCGTTTAAAATTGCGCCATGTTCCCCAGCTGATTTTTACCGCCACAGATTCGATTGAATATGGTGCGGGTATTTCTAAACTGATTAATGATTTAAAAGAGGAGAAGCACCATGAAGATTAAGCTCCAACAGGCTGCGGATGTATTACAGAAAGCAGATGAAGTTTTGGTGCTCAGCCATAAATCTCCTGACGGAGATACGCTTGGTTCTGCTTCCGCGCTGTGTACCGTTTTGCAAAGAATGGGCAAACATGTCCGTTTTGCATGTTCGGATCCGGTGGTTCCCAAATATGAAAATTTATTTGCGGAATTGAAAGCCGAAGATTTTGAACCAAAATTTATTGTTGCCGTAGATATTGCTGACACACAGCTTCTTGGAAAAGAAACCGAACAGTATAAAGACAGCATTGACCTTGCAATTGACCATCATATGTCACATAAGGAATATGCCAAAATGTCTTACGTGGATAGTACTGCTGCTTCCACTACACAGGTGATTTACGAATTGTTTTGCATGATGGGAGTTACCATTGATAAGCAAATTGCCAACTGTCTGTATACAGGCCTGTGTACGGATACAGGATGTTTCCGTTATTCCAATACATCTGCAACAACATTGCGTATTGCAGCAAGTTTAATGGATGCGGGAGCAGATGCAGCAGAGATTAACCGTATTATGTTTGATACGAAAAGCAGAGCCAGATTAAACGTGGAACGTTTGGCAATGGAAAGCATTACGTTTTATGAAAACGGACGTTTTGATATTATGGAAATCACAGAAGAGATGATGAAAAAGTCGGGAGCCACAGAAGGTGACATTGAAGGTTTAGCAGCTTTGCCCCGTCAGGTGGAAGGTGTATTGATTGCCGCAACTTTGCGTGAGAAAAAAGAAGGCGGCTATAAAATCTCTGTTAGAGCAACGCCACCATATGACGCTTCTGCCATTTGTGCTCAATTTGGCGGCGGAGGTCATAAAGGTGCTGCCGGCTGTGTGATTGAAGACGAAAAGGAAACTGTAAAAAAACGATTGGCGGAAGCGGTAAGCAACTATTTCCGTTCTCAGGGGATTTTATAGTAATATCAATCAAAGGGGGAGAACCATGGATGGCATGATTTTAATCGATAAACCACAATCGTTCACTTCTTTTGATGTGGTTGCGGTTATGCGTGGATTGTTTCACCAAAAAAAAGTAGGTCATACAGGAACGTTAGATCCTATGGCTACCGGAGTACTTCCCATTCTTTTGGGAAAGGCTACGCGCTGCGCTCCGTTTTTGGAGGATACCAACAAAGAATATCAGGCGCAATTTCAGTTGGGTACTGCAACAGATACGCAAGATAGTACGGGAAATGTAATTGCTGTCAGTGAACATAAAGTGACAAAACAAGAACTGGAGCAAGTGCTTCCACAGTTTCGAGGAGAAATTTTACAGCTACCGCCTATGTACTCGGCAGTGCAGAAGGACGGGCAAAGACTTTACGTGTTGGCAAGACAAGGGATAGAGATAGAACGAGAAAAGCGTCCTGTCACTATTTTTAAATGTGAATTGGTATCTTTTGATGAGAACACACAAACAGGAACTTTGTGTGTTGCCTGCTCCAAAGGAACTTATATCCGTACCCTGTGCCATGATATTGGTACAGCGCTGGGTACATATGGAATGATGACTGCGTTAAGACGCACTATGGCGTGTGGTTTTACCTTGGAACAAACCATTCCTTTGAAGAAAGCAAAACAAATCATAGAACAAGGCGGAACGTTGCAGGATAAAGTACTTCCCATTGACTCTATTTTTCAAGATAAGCCTGTTTTGACCATTTCACAAGCGCAAACCACACGTTTTTCCAATGGGGGAGGATTAAGTTTGGAACGTCTCCGCTTATCAGAGGCTCAGCAAAAAGAAGATGGTAAGGTATACCGCGTATATGGTTATGATGGTATCTTTTTAGGTTTGGGCGTAGTATCAGTAGCAAAGGGAGAACTTCGCATATTAAGGCTTTTTTGTGGAGAGGACAAAGTATGAAACTGATTACAGATTTAAAACAGAATTGCTTAGAGCCTGCATCTGTTGCACTTGGATGTTTTGACGGTATCCATTTAGGGCATCAGGCGGTGATTGGCCCTGCTGTTGCTGATAAGATGAATGGACTTACGCCTTCTGTGTTTACTTTTCAGGAAAATCCTTTGCAGGTGTTGACAGGAAATACAGTGCCTACTTTATTGGCGCCTGATACAAGGAACCAAATATTTGAAGAAATTGGTGTGGAACAAGTGTTCATTCCTTCTTTCCGAGAAATTATGAATTTGGAAGCGGAGGAATTTATCCATACTGTACTAAAGCAATATTGTAAAGCTGAAAAAGTATATTGTGGGTTTAATTTTCATTTTGGAAAAGGTGGAAAAGCTGGCCCGAAAGAACTCAAACAGTTTGGCGCGAAGTACGGAATAGAAGTGACAGTGGTACAAGCAGTGTCTTTGCAGGAAGGTGTTCCAATCAGTTCAACCCAAATACGCAATTACTTACAGCAAGGGCAGACAGAGATGGCTGCCAAAATGCTGGGACGTCATTTTTGCTATCAATTTCCGGTGATTGAAGGAAATAAAATTGGAAGAACAATGGGCTTTCCAACCATAAATCAGGCAATGCCGCCTAATTTTGTGAAACCAAAACGTGGTGTCTATGCTTCTTTGGTTATATTGGAAACTGGGACTGTTTATTATGGTGTAACTAATATAGGTGTAAAACCAACGGTAGGCGAGGATTATGTGGTAGCTTCCGAAACATGGATTCCCAATTTTAGTGGAAATTTATATGGAACCAGTCCTAAAATAGAGCTTATCCATTATATTAGGGAAGAACAAAAATTTTCCAGTCTTCAGGTTTTGGGAGAACAAATTCATAGAGATAAAGAACAAGCATTTCAATTACTTGAAAGAGAATTTCCCCATGCCAAATAAAAAGAGTCAGCCATAAAATGGCTGACTCTTTTTATTCAGAGCAAATCTCCGTATTTTTTGACAAATATTTTCTTAACCACAGTAATCAATACCATATATGCAAATATAATTCCTGCCAGCCATGCAAAATAAATTGCAGGTAAAGCTACCATATCCAAACCGGCGCCGAGAGGGGTATATGGAATGACAGTTCCGATGATAATTGCAATGGTAGTAACGACTAGCACAGGCAGAGATGCTCTGCTTTGGATAAATGGAAGTTTAGGGGTCCGAATCATGTGAATAACCAAAGTTTGTGACCATAGAGATTCCACAAACCAGCCTGCATGGAACAGTGCCATGAATAAAGCAGGGTTTACTCCCGGTGCTCCAAAAGAACCGCCGCAAACTGCGGGACAAATGACAAAATATAAAATAATATATGTGATAATATCAAAGATAGAACTGACCGGTCCCATCCATACCATAAATTTTCCGATAGAAGAGGCATCCCATTTTCGGGGGAGTCTCAAAAATGCTGTGTCCATGTTATCCCATGGAATAGAGATGCAGGAAATATCGTAAATCAGATTTAAAACTAAGATTTGAATCGGAAGCATCGGGAGAAATGGAAGAAATATGCTGGCGGCCAATACAGAGAGCATATTTCCAAAATTGGAACTGGCGGTCATTTTGATATACTTTATAATGTTGCCAAAAATCTTTCTTCCTTCAATGACTCCCTGTTCCAATACCATAAGATCTTTTTCCAACAAAATAATGTCGGCAGATTCTTTTGCGATATCGACTGCGGTATCTACAGAAATACCGACATCCGCTTCTTTCATGGCGGATGCATCGTTAATGCCATCACCCATGAAGCCAACGGTATGACCGTTTTCGCGCAGTGCATGAACAATTCGTGTTTTTTGTTCGGGAGAAAGTTTTGCAAAGACATTTGTAGTTTCTACCACTTGCGCCAGTTGTGAGTCTGTCAGTAATTCAATATCCGAGCCAAGCAGCAAATTATCTACTTTTAATCCTACCTGACGGCAAATACATCGTGTAACAGCATCATTATCTCCGGTTAATATTTTTGTAGCAACCCCATAAGTTTTCAAAGCCTCAATAGCTGCTTTGGTGGTTTCTTTCGGAGGATCTAAAAATGCCAGATAACCCATTAACACCATATCACTTTCGTCTTGTACTGAACATGCGCCTGCAACAGAAGGATTGTTTTTTTGTGCAATGGCCAATACACGCATTCCATTTTCATTGAGACTCTTTACAGTTTCTAATATTTCTTGCTTTACTTCTTCCGTCAGTGGTTCCACCACATTTTTATATTCGGCAAAGGCGCATACTTGCAGCATTTCCTCTACTGCACCTTTCGTAACCATTTGTGTTTTTCCTTCTGTATCACGAACAATCACACTCATACGACGTCTGGAAAAATCGAAAGGAATTTCGTCTACTTTTTGGTAGCGAGATTTTAATGATTCATCCTCGTGGTGTTTTTGTGCATATTCTAAAATAGCTACATCCATTAAATTGCGTAGTCCGGTTTGAAAATAGCTGTTTAAAAATGCATGACGAAATACTCTGTTATCCTCATTTCCATGAATATCCAAATGATATTCCAGCACTACTTTATCCTGAGTAAGCGTACCGGTTTTATCTGTACAAAGTACGTTCATGGAGCCGAAGTTTTGTACAGAGTTTAAATTTTTAATAATAGTTTTTTTCTTTGACATCTCGGCTGCGCCCTTTGCCAAATTGGTTGTAACAATCATTGGCAGCATTTCAGGAGTTAAACCAACCGCAACAGAAAGGGCGAATAGCGTGGCCTCCATCCAGTCTCCTTTTGTAAAGCCGTTAATAAACAATACAATTGGTACCATAACCAACATGAAACGGATGAGTAGTTTCGACACAGATTGTACCCCTTTTTCAAATCCTGTTTTTATTTTAGGGTGCATAATTGATTTTGCCATGGTGCCAAACATAGTCTTATTTCCAATGGCCACTGCAACACAGGTGGCAGAACCGCTGATAACGTTGGTACCCATAAACGCTAAATTGGGGCATTCTAAAGGTGTTTGATAAAAATGGTCTGCATCTAAGCTGGAGAATTTTTCCACAGGTTCACTTTCTCCTGTTAAGGCAGATTGGCTGATAAATAAATCTTTGGAAGAAAGAATTCGCACATCTGCAGGAATCATGTCGCCCGCTGCCAAATGGATAATATCACCTGGTACAATATCGCTGACAGGCAGCTCTTGTTTTCCTATTTCTTCACGCTCTACCAGAATAGTGGTTTTTACTAGAGCTTTCAATTTGTCCGCAGCATTGCCGGATCGTATTTCTTGAATAAATTTTAAGCTTCCGCTTAAAAGGACCATAATCAATACAATAATTACAGCTGTAAAATCTCTGTCTTCCGCACCGACAAATAGCACATCGGTACAAAAAGAAATCAGAGCCAGTGAAAGCAATACTAAAGTGAAAGGATCTATAAAAGACCGCAGTATTTTTTTGAATATGGTATCTTTCTTTTCCTGAGAAATAATATTGCGTCCGTGCTCTTGACGCATGGTTTGTACATATTCTTCATTCAAACCACTATAGGAGGAACCCAGTTGCAATAATAATTTTTCAGAAGTCTGCTGTGCAGTATTTAGCAGATATTTGTTTTGCATGTCTGTTTTTTGAGACATAGCAGATTTTTTAAATGGATATGTTCTTTTCATAACCTTTACCTCCTTTGCGGCGTGTTTGCCGTAGTTTGAGGAAGTAAGGCATTACCAAAACAGCAAACGTAAGAACAAATCGTTTGCTTTACTTATTTATGGTATAAGCAAGCCATGTAACGCAGTGTTTGCATGCGTTACCGCTCTATGTCGCCCTTTTGGTTTTATGCCGTTGCTACTTCCTGCGTCCATGTTACTCACTCCTTTTACGTTTGAAATATCTATATAAAATCCAATTTGGAATTTGGATGGCAACAAAAAAGCCTTGCGGCCAATAACGGCAGCAAGGCTTACTTTACAATACAAATATAAATGCACGACAAATGTCGTACAATTACGTTCGTTCAAGCTTCAGCTTCGCAGGGCATGCAATTGCGTTAGGTTATGCCTTGTTTTTCGACATAGCCTGTTAACCTGCTCATAGTGTCTCCACTAATCCGCGGCAGCAACCCGTATCCTCTGCGGTAGCCTCACCTACCGATATGTTATCCTCGTACATCATACGCTTATTCAATTTATTTGTCAACACTTTTTATTCAAATTTTAAAATCAGTCTAGTTTGTCCTTCATTTAAAGAAACCAATTTACTGGCAATACGTGGATGCTTTAAGCGTGTTCTTACCATGTTTTTAAGTACTTGTCCTTTATGATAACCATGTATCACGATGACTTCCTGTACCTTTGGACTGACTGTGGATAAGTACCGTTCAATTTCACGTTTGGCGTCATCTTCATACATACCATGAATATCCAGCTCAATGACAGTACCTTTTTTCGTTATGGTCATAACGGTACTTCCTTTCTATCGTTTACTTATATTATACAACAGTAAAATATAAATTGTAATGTAACTCGACAAATTTTGTGTTATAATAATAAAATAAAAATTCTTGCGCGGAGGATTATAAGTTATGACAGTGATTGATATGAGAAACTTTTTTCATGATTGCGATGTAGAACTCATTGAAATTAACGATGAAGTCATTTACTATGCAGAAGAAAAGGTAGAAGAAGGACATAACAGCTTATTTTTGCTGGAATATAACCGCGCAGAACAACAAGAACGCATTGTAGCAAACTATATTTTAAACGATGAAGCATACAACCAACATTATTTTGCGTTTGAAAACGATATTATTGTGTTAATGGAAAACGGTAAGAGTTTGGCTTGGATTTTACGTATTGATAAAAAAACGGGCAAGGAAAAAAACTTTGAGCAAATCAATTTTATTGGTAACTTTTTACAATGTAAAGCATTAAGCCAGGACCATATTCTGGTGTTGACAGAAGAGAATATGGAACATAGAAAATTATTTACGGAATATCGCAGCTTAACCGGATTAAAACATATTGCCTATCTATACGACATGGAGGAAAAAGAATATCATTATATTAAAGATGAGCGTATATGTGAATCTGACTGCAATTGTTTTATTCCTTATAAAATAAAGGGAGAAACTCAGCTATTGGTATTACAACCTTATGGTACGGAACGTGAAAAAGAGCATTGTTTTAAAAATAAATGTTGGTTGGGTGAAGATGTTTGCGATAAGGTATGGACGTGTGATTTGGAAAGCTTAATTTATGCAGCCCGCTGTGAGAAAGAAATTTTAATGGAAGTACTGTTTACGGCAGATTCTAACGGAATGATTCGTTATATTGGTATGGATGGCGATAATATGTACTTTAAGGCCAAACATTTTCCGTGGAACGATTTGCGCTTGTGTGCCGTAGAAAAAGAAACGGGAAAGCGTTTTGTGGTATCTCCTCTTACCTTAAAAGAAGAAGAAAAAGAGGCAGAGTTCTGGATCGATACGGTAAATATGAGAGGTTTTCGTATTACAAAAAAAGAAGATGATTTAGAAATCAGGGGATTTTTAAATTCTTATTTAAAGGCAGTTTTCTCAAAAGATACCGGCCGCTTTATTACCTGTGTAGATGATCGTTTTATTTTAGAAAAATACGAAGCACAAAGCGATCTGGGAGAATTTTGTTTTACAAATATTTATGATACTCGGACAAATAAAAAGCAAAGCTATGAAAGTCGCTGTAAAGTAAAAGGAAATACTGTAGTCTTGTATTAATGTAACAAAATATGGTAAAAATAAGAAAAACAAAAATATGCTCTAAAGGAGATTTTATGGATCAAATACTAATTAATGGATTACGAATAATGGCGCGCCATGGCTATACCAAAGAAGAAAAAATTATGGAGCAAGAATTTGAGATGGACATAATTCTGCATTGCAGTTTAGAGCAGGCCATCGAAACAGATAGAATAGAACATACGGTTGAATGTGGGGGACTGATTAAATGTATTACTAAAACGTTAAAAGAGGAACCCTATCAATTAATAGAAAAAGCGGCACAGAAATTGATAGATGCAATTTTTGATTATTCTCCTATTGTTTGCGGTGTGGAATTGGCATTAAAGAAAACACAAAGCGGTATTTTAGCAGATTTTGACTCTTTAGGTGTGAGATTAACCAGGGTGCGATAAAAAATAAAAATACTTTTTTCTCTAAATGATCGTAAAAAGATGAGAGTATCTTTCACAAAAATAAGTTGATATAAATGTGAACGCATGATAAACTATTCTCTGTATAAAATTAATTCTTGATTGGGGCAACAGACATGAATATAGTTAGGCATAATCGTAATATCCTATATTGGATGCGGAAACCATGGTTAAAATTTCCCTTCATTATGATAGGATTTATCTTAGTGTTTTTTGTTACAATGACAATTGCTTATTCGTTGCCAAATGAGAGAATCGAGATTAACACCCAAAGCAGCTTAGAATCTATTGAATATGTCGAAAATTACCCTAATGTTTTTTATTCTGAGAGGAGTGCATCTTTAGATTTATTTACAGATCGTGTTATGCTTAATATGAATTTTGTACAAAATCAAGATAACTATAATGTGGTACAGCAAGCCATGGATAATAATGCTTATTCACGCTATTGGCACGGATATCAAATTTTCTTAAGGCCTTTACTGGAGATTTTTACATATTCCCAAATTAAATATCTATTAATGTTTGTAGTATTCATTTTATTTGCATTATGCATTATTTTGCTAAAAGAAAAGTTGAACGTAGGGATAGCTTTACTATTTGTAGCAGTAACAATCGCGGGATATATCATTTTAGCACCTATGTGCCTGCAGTATTCTTCTGTATTTATCATTATGATGAGTGCGATAATTGCCATATGTAAACTGTATAAACCTGGGGAAAAAGCAATTTTAAAGTGGGCCTATACATTTTTAATTATTGGAATGGTGACAAATTTTCTGGATTTACTTACGTTCCCAATGATTACTTTAGGGATGCCTTTAATTGTTTTATTTTTGCTAAATTTAAAATATGATTCCAATTATTTGTTAAAAAGAAATATAATCGCTTTGTTTGTGAACTCATGCACCTGGTTTATAGGGTATGCATTCACTTGGATAGCGAAATGGATACTGGCCTCTATTATACTTCATAGAAATGTGATTCAAGAATCTATATTACAAATTTTTTTCAGAACAAGAGGCGATGAACAGTATCCTGTTGACAGATCGATAATGTTCCATGACAATTTCAACAATTATTTTGGCGCTTTGGAAAATAAATTCTGGATTATTTTAGCCATTATTTTGATTGCTTTCTTAATACTATATATTTTCTTTAAAAAACCGGTAAAAACTTTAACCGCAACCATACCATTTTTGGTGGTTATGGTTTATCCGGTTATTTGGATGTTGGTTTTATCAAACCATTCGCAGATCCATGCATTTTTTGTATATAGAATACTGATGATTCTACCTTTTGCATTTTTCTCTGCAGTAATATATTTAATTGATTGGATGAAATTAAAGGAAAAGATAAATAAAAGAAAAGTTACAAAAATGAAGTAGATTTTTGCTATTTAAATCTTTGAAGTGGCAGATATAAAAAGTCTATTTAGTATTGAACTGTCCCGATTTGTGTGGACGACACAAAATACCTTTGTGATAGTTAAAATTAATTTTCCAGCAATAAACTGATTTCAATATTCTATCGGGGTAAATTTATTAAATTAAAATACTGCTGAGAGATTGCAGTTACTTAATAAATATTTCTTCATCAGAAATTTATTAAGAATATTCACTATGGAGAGGTTATTATGGATAAAATTGCGGTGTTAATCCCTTGCTATAATGAAAGTAAGACAATTAAGAAAGTAATCGAGGATTATCGACTAGCCTTGCCGGAAGCAAAAATATACGTTTATGATAATAATTCCACAGACGGTACGGATAACATAGCGCGGGAGGCCGGAGCGATTGTACGCTATGAGAGAAAACAAGGCAAAGGACAAGTTATCCGTTCTATGTTTCGTGACATTGATGCCCAGTGCTATTTGATGATTGATGGTGATGATACCTATCCTGCGGAACATGCAAGAGAAATGGTCAATTTGGTATTAGAGAAAAATTCTGATATGGTGGTAGGAGACAGACTGTCTTCCACATATTTTACAGAGAACAACCGGCCATTTCATAATGTTGGAAATAAAATGGTAAAGGGATTAATTAATTTTCTATTTAAAAATAACATTAGAGATATTATGACGGGTTATCGTGCCTTCAGTTACGTATTTGTGAAAACTTTTCCCGTATTATCAAAAGGTTTTGAGATTGAAACAGAGATGACAATACATGCACTGGACAAAAATTTGCAGGTAGATAATGTCATTGTAACTTATAGAGATCGACCTGAGGGAAGTGTATCTAAGTTAAATACATACTCAGACGGCTTTAAAGTATTAAGAACAATTTTTAGATTATATAAAAATTACAAACCCCTTCCTTTCTTTGGGGCGCTTGCTTTAATAATTGCAATTATCAGTACAGGCTTTTTTATTCCAATTATAATTGAGTTCTTTATGACAGGTCTGGTTGCCAAAACCCCAACACTTATCGTATGTGGATGTTTATATTTAATAGCAATACACTCTTTCTTTGGAGGTTTGATATTAGATGTTATTATTCAAAAGGACAGACAACGATTTGAATTAGATCTAAATTCATTTAAGAATTGGAAAAGATTACAAATAAGACAAAATGAGGATAATGTGAATGAAACAAAAAATAGGATTTTATGAGTTTATCAATCGTTATTGTTTGTTAATAGCTATGTTTTGTTCGTTTTGCAGCACTTTTGGCCTAGCTTATTCGGTTAAAACAGATGATATCACAGTTTTTAGTAATAGCATATGGTCACTGCTTTTCTTTGGTATTTTTACGTTTATTATTTACCGTGCAATAAAAATATGTAATAAGAGAAAATTAGTAGTTGGAATATTAGCATCGGCAGTTTTATCTGTTACACTAGTATTTGGAAAATCCCTGTATTTAAATGATCATGTAGCTTTTTGGCCATTTTTAAGTTTACTGAAATTGTTAGTAGCAATTGGCTCATTACTTTTTATTTTCACCTCTCTTTTTATCATTCTATTTCATTATTTGCCTAAAGCGCAGGAGTTTTTATTACGCTTGCAGATAGAAAAAACAAGCGAAACATTTTTCAAACCGAATATAAAGTTTTTTCTTATTATTTGGGCGATTATAATGGTATGCTGGCTCCCTACTTTTTTAGCATCATATCCTGGTGTATATAACTATGATGCACCGTGGCAAATTGGTCAACTTATGATTGACGGACGATTAAATGCACATCACCCTATTTTGCATACATTATATTTATATGGAACTGTTATGCTGGGTAATTTAGTATTTGGTTCCTATTCAGCAGGTTTGGCAATATATTCAGTTACACAAATGCTAATGTTATCCGCTGTTTTTGCATACGCATGCTATTATCTAACAAAATTAAAAGCACCGGTTGTTATTACATTACTTTCTATTATATATTTTGCACTGGTTCCAATACATGCTATATTTTCTGTTAGCGCAACAAAGGACGTATTGTTTGCTGCAATTGTATTATTGGTAGTATTATTTATCATTGACATGGTAAGACAGAAAGAGAAATTTTATCATTCTATCTTTTTGATGGTACGGTTTGTAATTGCCATATGCTTCATGATGTTTTTAAGAAATAATGGTTTCTATATGCTGCTGTTATTTGTACCATTCTTCATTTGGTTTAGTAAAAAATATTGGATAAAAGCAGTTATTCTATGTGTGATTTGTATTGCAGCAAACTTTTTATATACTGGACCATTATATAGTGTGGCCAATGTACAAAAAGGTGATGCACGGGAGGCATTATCTATTCCGATACAGCAAGTTGCCCGTGCCGTTAGAGATAATAATGGTGAATTAACAGAGGAGGAACTAAGTGCTGTTTATGAATTGTTTGACTTAGAGGATGTTGGACAAGCATATACTCCCAGAATTTCTGATCCTGTTAAAAACTATTTTGATACTGAAAAACTTAAATCAGATATGGGGAAATATGTCAGCTTGTATTTTTCTATAGGATTTAAAAAGCCGCAAGCATATGTAGACGCGTTTTTATCCGCAAATATTGGCAGTTGGTATCCTGATATGAATTATCCTGACCCGCTGGCGTATCATCCTTATATTGCATGGGATAATTATAAGTGGAGCGATTATTTTGATACAGAAGAGAATGGATTTTTATGGATTGAAAGACAAAGTTTATTCCCTGCGCTAGATAAAATCTACAGCGGTTTTACTGCCAACGCTTTACATCAAAAAATACCGGTGATATCTATGTTGTTTAGTCCGGGATTCAGTTTTTGGTGTCTTATTATTTTTAGTGCTATCTGCATCTATTATAAAAGATATAGATATCTGTTACCAATTGTCATCTTATTTGCTCTGTGGATTACCATACTTTTATCACCGGTATCATTACTACGTTACTCTTATCCGGTTATGATATGTATACCAATTTTAACAGGAACTGTTTTTACATTATCCGAAAATCATAAGGATATCAAAAAAGAATTAGACAAAGAATAAAGGGGAAGTTGTATGCTGCTCAATAGCATACAACTTCCCCTTTTTATTAATGTTTATTTAGATAAAAATTATTTCTAAATATGAACGTATTATTGATATATATAAATAAAAAGAAAAAAGATATTGACAAGGGAGGAATGATATGATAAGATAGACAAGCCGTCGAGAG
>UQLQ01000036.1 GCA_900541905.1 uncultured Oscillospiraceae bacterium | reverse complement strand
AAATATTCGTTTTAACAGAACAATAATAATCCTCACTTGGGCAGCAAACTTGCGCTGCCCGCCGTGACTGTTTTTACAGAAAGTTCCGCTCAAAATGCAGAAAAGTTTGTTCTATTATCGCAAATATCCGTTTTAACAGAACAATGACAAATGACATTCCAAATGAAAGGAACGGTGCCATGTGTCGGCACATAAGTATTTTGCCTGTATGACGGTCATCGGCGCGTCCGCCGCGTTCCGTCCAAGCTGCCTGTTTTCAGCGTTCCGCGGTATGCTTTGGAACAGACATTGCGTTCTTTCCCTTTGTTATGAACTTTGTCCATTTTAATCATATCAAAAGTACAGTATCACATTCTATAACATCATTGCATTGAGCGCTTTTCCGTGGAGCCTGTACACATGCATATAGCTGTAACACATCTTTGCGGCAATGTCCTCCCAGGTACAGCCGTTGATGTAACGGTACCGCAGCAACAATTTTAACCGCTGGTCCGTTACGGTATTGAGCGCAGTTTCAATTTCTTCTTTTACTTTCATGCGCTGTTCTATTTTTTGATTGATTTTGTCCTCCTGCTTTTCCAGCTTTTCAATGGTAGATTGTATCTTGTCACCGCTGCCCGTTCCTTTTGGTACAGCGCTGTAGGTAGGGGTAATTTTGGTACCCAGTTCAAAAATTTCGCTTTTTTCCAATAATAATTGACGAATCTCGCTGTCTAATTGTCTGTATTGTTTCAAATAATCTTTCTTTTCCTGAAGATTCATGTAAAAATTCCCCTCTCATTTTGATACTTTTTATTCTCTGCTTTTATTTGTGCTGTTTTGCCCCTCTGCCGCTTTCCGTGAACACTGCTCTCCGTTGCTGCACAGTGCCGCAACGGTTTGCGCCACCTCATAACACCATATTCCTCACTGCCATAAATAAAACACCCCGACCATAACACCGCACCATACTGCCATAACACAATCATGCCAAACCGCAGCATTCCTATGGCTGTATCTTATAACCGCAGTGCTATAGCTTCTCTGCTATCACCTCATACAGGTCGTATTACCTTATGTCATCCATGCAAACACTTTTTTATGCAAGCACGTATGCAAAGAAAGTATACAACCAAAACTTCCATCAGATTGCTGCGATTCACATATTCCATACCAAAATCAAATGGAACACACCGCATAAAAGTACCTGCCGCATCCGGTTTTCCATTGCTCTGTCTTTCATCGTGTCGTATCCACAGTGTTATCATGCTTTGCGGCAACGGTTCGCGCCACATCACAACACCATATTCCTCACTGCCATAAATAAAACACCCCATAACACCGCACCATACTGCCATAATACAGTCATGCCAAACCGCAGCATTCCTATGGCTGTATCTTACAACCGCAATGTCAGAACTTTGCCGCTGTCACCCTCATACAGGACGTGTTGCTTCACGCCTTCCATGTAGGCATGTTTTCCATACAAGCACATATGCAAGGCAGCTGTGAATTTAAGATAAACATGCACTGCATACCTGCGCGTACAGTCACTGCGGTGGGTATTGTTTTAACCGTTGATTTTTCGCTTTATCCTTGGATAAATTGAGCGAATAAGGATGTGTCTTTTGAAAAATTCTGCTTCCCACCGCCTCATCGCAGGCAATGATTTCCTTTATGGTCATCTCGGAAGAAATGATGGTAATTCTGTCTTGATTGTACCTGTAGTTGAGAATCTCAAAGGCCAAATTGATGTCACCCTGTGTGGGCGGCGTCTTGTTACCTTCGCTGTTGACGGAAGTTTTGAAAAAGTCGTCAATGTACAGCACGGGAACAGACTTGAGCTCCTGCAATAAACGCTCATATTGGGCGCTCTCATGCATGATACGTTTGAGCTTTGCGGATTCATCCTTCCAAAGCATGTACTTTGCGCCGTATCCTTTTTGAATGAGCTGCCCCACCAACGCCGTACAGATATGCGTTTTTCCCGCACCTGCCTGTCCGCCGATAAAGAACCACCTGCCGTTATGGTCGGATAAATACCGCAGCGCCTCCTGTTTGATTCTCACCTGCCACGGCTCCTTTGCCAAATAGCGTTCAAAGGTATTGGTGCGCAAAACGCTTTCCAATCCGCTTTTGCGTATGCGGGCAAGGGTCTCCCGCGCAGGCATACATTCGCATTCCTGCGCCACCAAATATCCCTCTTTTACCACATACCTGACTCCTTTGTTTTTGCACAAACGGCAGTCATATCCCTTTAAGTCTCCTTCCAGCGCATTGAGATTGTTACAGTCTCTTTGCTGCGGGTCGTCACAGGACAGTACCATATTCTTCAGTTTCTGCTTCACTTGGTCGGGCACCATGTTCAATATCTGTGTTTTGTAATCCATTCCAACTCCTCCTTTCCCACATTCTCACTGCCGCTTTCCAGTCTTTCATCTCATTGCGGCCCACTTTCCAGCCGTTGGAACAATAGTAATCCATAAAATGCGCAGCATTGACCGTGTTGTTTCTTTCTTTGCAGTATGCTTTTACCTCTTCCTCCGTGGGAGGAACAAACGATTCGCCCCGCGTGTGTTTGTTGTTCTTTTTCTTGTCTGTCGTCTCTGTACTGTTTTCTCTTTTCTCTGTGTAACAGTTGGGTAACACCCCCGGAACATTGTTCTGTGGAACATTGTTTTGTGAAACACCGGTCTGCGGTGCATCATTCTGCGGAATCTTACCCGAATGCAATTGATTGGCCCGTTCCGCCCGCAATCTGCGCATCATTTTTGCTTTATCCGTTTCACTGCCCACCATCTCCTGCACCTGCGGCAGACAGATTTCTCCGATTTGAGAAATCTGCACGATTCCAATGGATTGAAACAACTGCATTGCAGCCCGAACCGTGTCGATGTCACAGCCGGTCAGTCTTGCAAGAGAATCCGCCTCATGAGGAATGAGCGTTTCTCCCACAAGACGAATCAGTCTGCCGTTGGTACGCAGGGATTTCAAACACAATTTTAAATAGAAATTGCTGTACTTTTCCCCGTTGGTTTGAGATTCCATATACAAAACGGTGTCATCTTCAAAAAACGTCTCCGTCAATTTGAGCCAATAATACTTCTTTTCCGCCATAGCTTCCCCCCTTTCCAATCTGTCTCTGATTTCCGCAGCAGCACATTGCACCCGCCGTATTGGTCCGTACCGTTTCAAAGCACAAACCGCTTTCACGGCAAATTATATTTCGCAGCGGTTTGAAGTCTGTTTCCCGTGAAAATCTCCACAGGAAAATCGTTTCTCATTCCAAGCAAAGCTCGGCGTCGCTTTTATAGGAACGTATGTTCTCATAAAATAAAAAAATTTCCTATCCTTCCGTTGGAATACGAGAATGTCCCTTCCATGTTATCCTGCCTTTTTCTCCTTGCGAACTTTTGTAAAACGACGAGAGGCAAAGGCTGTTTTCTCTCCCTTAGTCCAATCCCCTGTTTTTCTGATGTGGTTCGGAGTATCGTTGGATTTCATGGTTTTTGCTCTCGTCACGGCTTGCGGGGTATGTCTTCTTTTAGAACCAAACATGGAATTGATTCCCGCCAACAACGCAATCAACGCAATACAAATCCCCTCGCCTATGAAAAAGCCCGCAAAGTCCAGGTGTCCACATTGAAATGCTCCCACAACGCCCAAGGCTGCCATGGTACAAACAAATGTAAGGACAATGGTAAGCCAATCTGCTATCTTTCTTGTCATGTGTTTTCTCCTTATAATTCAGTTTTCTAAACTTTTAGATGAAAAAAATTTGCTGTGTATGCTGTATCCTCCCAAAAAAGGCGGAACCAACAACAAAATCTCCCCTTGCAAAAGAGAACCTTCCATTGTTGGCAATTTACCAATCTATCAATATAGTCCCGTCTTTCAAGGATACGGAAGCAACGTCGCTGCCGCCTGCCAATGAAGCATACGCGGTGCAAGTGTATGAGATTTGCACAGGGAGTGTGCGGTACCTTTGGCATTGTACCCTCCTCTATACAAATGTATCAAATATCACAGCGCAATCCATAAGTTTAGTTTTTATAAACTTATCCTAGCATGAAACCGGCAGAATGTCAATGTAAAAATCCATAAGATACCAATTTTTTCATAATTCATGAAAATAATTCACAAAATATAAATTATAATTGATATTTCTAAACTTACGTGGTAAGATAGCACTACAAAGGTGGTGTACCCATGACAAAAGAGAAATGTGCCGACCGATTGCAGGAGGCATTGCATCTCAGACGCATGAAGCAATCGCAGCTGTGCGAGATGACGGGAATTCCGAAAAGCGCCATGTCGCAATATGTAAACGGAGCATTTGAGCCAAAATATGACAGGCTGGAGTTAATCAGCAAAGCCCTGGAAGTAAACGAAGCTTGGCTTATGGGATACGACGTGCCAATGGAGCGGGTCGGCAACAAACATCCGGGAGAAATGGGCTACGGCTATGTACAGCATACCAAGGCCATGAACAAAAAAGCGCTGGAAGAAGCGGGAAACGGATTGCCTGACGGTGACCGAGAAGCAGCGCAAGCGTGTCCTGCGTTACAGGAACGGCCGCAGTACCACAAGACCCATACAGACAAAACAGCCCCACAGCCAAAACAACCCTGCCCTGCCGAGTACGGAGAGGATTCCGACTGTTTCAAGATGACAGCATCGGATGACAGCATGAACGCCGCACGGATTTATCCGGGCGATACCTTGATTGTACGCCGTCAAGCGCAGGTGAACAACGGAGAAATTGCCGTCATTGCAGTAAACGGGACACCTGTTGTCAGACGATTCCGAACAGAACATCAAATGATTCTGCTGGAACCGCAGTCTTTCAATGCAAGCTACACAGTACAGTTGTATGCACAGGACAATCCTGACATAGCGGTGTTGGGAAAAGTGGTAAAAGTGGAGTTTGATTTGGAATAAACGCAGCAGTCCCAATGGAGACAGCATATCATAGATGTATGCGCATATCCATTACAAATACTTGAATCATAAGAGGGAGAACATATGAAAAAAGCAATTTTATTTCTGTTGGCAACTGCCTGCACCGCATGTGTCTTTGCAGGATGCAGTACAGATACTGCCCAAAGCACCGTCAGTCAAGAAACCGTGTCGGAAGCTGTTTCCTCCGATACCACCGTATCCGAACCCGAAAGCATACCCGAGGAAACGCCCGCAGAAGAAAGCTCTGCCGCACCTTTGGAGGAAGCACCCGCAGAGGAAACCACCACACAAACTGCCGCAGCACAGCCCGATTACAGCTACAATACGCAAACAACCGCAGACCCTTATGCAGATTGGGTTCCGTACCATACAAGCAGTCCCACAACACTGGCACAGGCCATGGCAAACGGATATGTGGTGTATCACAACGGACAATACTTAGCATCTCCGTATTATTTTAAGATGCTGTCCAATCAGACAGTGGTATATTTTAAAGATATCTCCCCCGAGACAGAGAGCATAGACAGATTTGCCACAGCAAATCAAAGCATCAGCGACTATCATTTGAATTCTACATCGTCTTACGTTTCGGGGTCCCTGACAGGAATTACCTCTGCCCGTCCCAAAGAAGATTGATTCCAACGAAAGCACAAATCCACATCATCAACAAAAATACATCTTCAGAAGCGAGATACACTCAAATCCGATGACGGGTTGACGTGAATCGCATTACCACACAGACGGCCAACAGGCAATGTGATGCCTGAAAGGACATATCAAAAGATTCATAAATGCAAAAAACGGTGTGCATCCATGATGAAGCCCCGAAAAAAAGACCGTAAAAAGAAAAGCCTCCAATCGTACTTCTATGCTGCGATTGGAGGCTTTTTATTCCTATTTATTTTGTAGGCAGGACAACCGTCTTGTTTCGTTTCATATCTGTTCCGTAAACAACAAAACCGCTTCCCTTTCAAGTGTCTTTGGGTCTTGGGACAAACCGTTTGTTGCATTTCCCACTGTATCTCCTTTGTTATAAGCTGTGACAACCGTACAGCTTTGCCGCCGTCAAGGGCAATTCCGCTGTCAAAGGCAATTCCGTATATTCAAAAAGGTATCTCCAATCATGTCCAAACATACACGACCACTGTACACGTTCCGTTTTGCGGTCTGTACCGAAACTCCCGTTCCGCTTGCTCTTCCTACAAAACAAACCAACAACCATTCCCGCAGTTTTGAAAAAGAAAAGCGCAGAGTCTTTCCCTCTCACTGCATCATATTTTTTGTCTCAAGTGAAGTTTTGATACCCTGTTGGGAGCGTTTGCATATTGACTCTCGGCATCACTCCTAATCGTCCCCCATGCAAACCGGATTATCCTTTTTTCTGCCGCCGAACCGGAATTTCCACGCTGATTTTGAGGGTTCGTCCGACAACACAGGGAGTGGTTTTCCCCGTGTTTGCAATAAAAAAAGACCCTTTCAGGTCGCTTTGTGTTCTCTCTTTTTTTCTTTTCTCGCCTTCAATATCTTTTTTGCCCTCTTGAGGTTGTTTTGGGGTGGTTCGGGACAGGTATCTCCCCCGTTCACGATGACGGCTCTCGTTGAAAGGAATTGCATTCGGCGCGATACCTCTGATGTTCGGGAGAACAGACTCTTATGGTTCAAACATCGTCGGTTTGGTTATGCTTCAAAAAAACATAGGTTGTCTCATCCGAACGCTGCGGAGAAAAACGATAGCCCAGCCGTTCAAAGGCTTGTAACTCTTTGAAATGCTTTATCTGTTTTTCAGCCATGTACCGTACCATTTCGCCGCGCATCATTTTACATTTTGTGCCTTTTTCAACCACTTTATCCTCTTGCAGCTCGCCGAAAATACAGGTTAGAAATTTGACGTGCTTCGGCAGATAGTTGGAAATGCATCGACTGTATTCTTTCGATGCCAAATTCACAATCGTATCGGTTTCGCAAAACAGCGATTGTGCAATCGTATCCCCCCAGAATTCATAGAGATTACGACAGCCATCAACAGATAACTTTGCCTGCATCTCCAGCCGATACGGTGTCACGCCGTCAAACGGACGCAGGATACCGTAAAAGCCAGATAATATACGAAGATTTTGCTCCAGATAAGCAAGCGCTTTATCCGTAAGCACACTGGGCGCCAAATAGCGGTACTGAATGCCTTCGTAGGACATAACGGCAGGTGTCAGATTGCGGTGCAAATCCATCTTTTGCAATCGTTCGTAATTGAGTGTTGCAATTTGGTCATTACAGCACCATAAACGTTTTAAATCTGTGTAAGACATACTGCACAACTGTTGATAAAGCCGTTGGGTTTGAGGCAGCAGCTGCGGCAATCCATGACAATCAAAGCTATCTGCGTCTTGGTTCATTTTCTTTGCGGGAGAAATTATGATTTTCATAAACAATTGACCTCCTTTCGCGATTGATTTTTACATAGGTCGAGGATATTTGCCGAAACAGAACGAGCAAATTGAGAAGCAGCACAAAAAGAACGATAACCGTTGGAACATAAAATCACAAAAAATTTAAGTGATGCGTTCGAGCACTTCCCCAAATACGGAACATCATGATAACACACATAAAACGTAAGATGGTTACAAAGAGAAACAACGCAAAACAAAACGGCAAAGTATCCATCTGTTCGGGACAGCAAACGTTCAAACGGTGCTTTCAGTCAATACCGATGCAGTCTCAATGATTTCCATTCCTTCCGTCATTCCATGTTCCGAGAGAGGAAACATTCCGCTTTGCCAATTCCACTCCAATCAGGCGGCCTTCCCAATTTCCTGAGGAAGGTCAAAAGACGGTTTTCTCTGTCAAACAATGTTTTGTCCTGATTTCTCCAAACAAGAATCTCTCTAAGTGCTCTCGTTTCCATGCTCCGTCATACTTTCTTTTATCCTTTGGGAATATTGAGAGTATAACTTGGCACAACAAACCTTTTTGCAATAACTTGTTTGGTTTCATCCAATAAAAAATGCGCAGAATAGCCAAAACAGCTAAACTGCGCGATTTTTTGGTGGAGATAAGCGGGATCGAACCGCTGACCTCTTGAATGCCATTCAAGCGCTCTCCCAGCTGAGCTATACCCCCATAAAATATCTCAATTATCATATCACATTTTTTTACCGAATGCAATAGATTTTTTGAGATATTTCGTTTTAACATTATGTAACTTCCAAATCAATGGGCTTATGGAAGAACAAAAATGAAATGACAAAGTAGTAAATACACAATCCTACATAAAGCAATGACAAAATCATATAAACATGTTCACGAACATGTAAAAATAAGTAGCCGCCCAACAGCACACCCAAGAAAAAGATGATAATATTCACAACATTCAATATAAATTTGACCAAATATTCTTTATGGTTTCTGCACAGCCTTCCAAAGTAAACACCTGCATCTGTAAAGCAGCCCGATACGTGACTGGCCCTTAATTTTAATCTGTTATGGGTCAAAAATCCATTCTGTAATCCCGCAAAAAAAGCGCAGTAGTAATTCAAATACTGTGAATCATGCAAAAGCACTTCCAATATCCACAGACCCAAACCGCATATCAACAAAATAAATCCAAAGGATATTTTCAAAACAAAAAAGTCCTCATGATTGATAAAACCCGCAATAAAAGAACCAAAGAAAAACGAAAGCACAATAGCAAGCAATGAGATGCAGGCATGAAAATCCAGCGATAAAACAGACAGCGCAATTTTACTTAAATTTCCCGTTTGGTGTGTTCCTCCAAAATCAAATCTCAAAAAGATAGTTGCATTAATGAATCCGCATAACAGCGTCATACCAAAAGCCAAAATACGGATAAATAAAAAATGATTCTCCTTAAATTGCCGAAAAGGCGTGTTCACAGCAATAACTCCCTTTAAATAATAATAAATGTAAAAAGAAAAAGACGGCCTCCCTCAGACCTCTTTTATATATATTAGCACAGTATCACATTTTATTCAAATCGTATCATACTTTGGTATACGGCTTACCTCTATATCGCTTATAAAAAAGCAATGCTTTCAGACAGCTAAAAAGACTCAACACGAAAGTGGTATTTCGTGTTGAGTCTTTTCTTTTTGCGTTCAATCTTCGTTTCTCTTTAGGGAAATTCCAACATTCCCCAAAACAGAAGATTGGGCTGCAATCCATACAGCCGAACTGCACGTTAAGTTTTTCTCACGTTAATATTGACTTTGTAAGAACCGTATGCCCAAGCTTTGCCCGAAGCGGAATTGACCGTAATGGTCACAGGCACTTCCGTACTGCCCGTTACATTGATGGTACTCATGTCAATATCGGCAGAAATATCGTTTGCCTCAATTTGGTCTATCACACTTTTGGGAGCTACAATCGTTACACTCAGCGATTTGGTGGTAACCGTTGCATTCTTGGAAGCATCTAAATTCTTCACATTAAAATTACTGATGTCTATGGTTTTGGTCGCAAAATCCGATAAGTCAAATTCCACCGTTGCCGTTGTTACATTGCTCAGGTTTCTGACACCGTCAGGCAGCATAATATCCATGACGAACGTGTTGGTATCAGGACTTAATTTGCTTAAATCCAATTCACCCAAACTGACTTCCGACAAATTGTTCAGCATATCAGCGGTTGCCCCCACGTCCAGTGTTTCGGGATTAATTTTTATTTTACTCTTATCCAAATCAAAATTGGACGGCTGATTCTTATATTTAAACGTAATCGGCAATTCTTTTCTGCTCAATACGGTCAGTGTCACATCCACTCTGTCTGCAGACATGGTAATACGGTCATCTTCAATCAAGTTACCATCACTGTCATACAAATTAATTTTGGTGGAAAATGTTTTTGTTTCCTGCAAGGATTCTTTTACATCATATTCCACAACCGCTTTTGCAACCTTATTCAGTACCGTTTCCGGACCGGACAGTTTTACCGAAGAGGTAGACAGTTCCGGCGCTGAAATATAGTGATTTTCATCTGTGGTATAATTGATTTTACTTTCAATGGGCAGCGTCATTTCTTTGGATTTATCCACTTCCACCACCACAGTACCCGGGTCAATGGAAACCACTTCATAATCGGTCAGCTGGCCTTTTTTCACCGCTACCAAATTAAAGGTGTATTCTCCGGCGCCCGAAACGGAGGAAACTTCCTGCGCGACCACTTGAATATCCGAGTTTTTAATTTGATTGACCGTCAGGCTGTTGCCTTTTACGGAAACTCTTGCTTTTACTTCATTTTGTCCGTAAATTTTGTAACCTTGTTCCAAGGCGCTGTCAGGCAAAGTGACTTCAATGGGTACATCGTAAATCACTCTGGGCCGTTCGTTGGTGTTGACGGTAGCCATAATGAACCAAAGCACAATGGCTGCCAAAATGGAGAAAATCAACACAAAGCGGTCGTTGTAAAATAATTTGGGAATACCAAATGACTTTTTCTTTTTGGGAGTTTTCGGTTGATTGCTCATTTCTTTTTCCCCTTTCTGATGGAGGGGAATCGTTTCGATTTGGTCTCTCCTGTATTTTTATTGGCATATTGGGACAAAATCAATTTCTCAAGCTCGCTTTTCAAAGTATCTTTTGTAAAGTTACGTGCCAATACACCTTGTCTTGCAAGAGAAATCTGTCCCGTTTCCTCCGAAACGACTACCACAATCGCGTCGGAGACTTCGCTCATGCCCAAAGCGGCACGATGCCTGGTTCCCAAGCTTACGCTTACTTTATCACTTTTTGTCAAAGGCAAAATACAGCCTGCCGCACATATCATGCCGTCCCTGATTACCATTGCCCCGTCGTGCAAAGGCGCTTTGTTAAAGAAAATATTTCCTATGATTTGTGCCGAAGGCTGTGCATTGATGACAGTACCCGAATCAATGATGTCACCAAGCTTTGTCTGCATTTCAAATACAATCAGCGCGCCCATTTTCAGCCGCTGCAGCTCCACCACCGCGTCAACCGTTGCCTGAATGCAAGTACGGTACCGCTTTTCGGTTTCTTCGCTGTTTTTTGAAAAATTGCCCAAAGACCAATATTTTGTTCCGATTCCTTTTCGTCCCAGCTGTTCCAACGCCCGCCGAATTTCAGGCTGGAACAATACAATGATTGCAATGACACCAAATTGGAAAATATAGCTTAATATATTGCTGACCATGTACAGCTGCAAATAAAACGCAGCAGCCCAGACCACGCAAAGAATCAACAATCCTTTAATCAACTGTTCGGCACGAGTTTCACGAACCAATTTAATGGCATTGTAAAGGATAAAAGAAACCAAAATAATATCCAAAGCGTCCGTGACCTGGAACGATTTGATTAATCCCAAAAACGTATCCCAGGCATTTGTTAAAAAGTCCATCTGTTTTCGTCCTTCCTAACGATGATCCTACGTCTATATCAAACATCCTTTTTGAGCGTTTTTGATACGAAAAAAAGTGTTCGTTTGAAAAAATGTCTTAAAAAATGTCTTATTTTTATTTTAACACAAATCAAACGCGATTCCTACTATATTTCAAGATTTTTTGTCATATGAGAAACAGATTGTAAAAATCGTTTGATTTCATATTCTTTGGTAAAAACAGAAGGCGATACCCGTACAGCGCCTCCCTCCAAAGTGCCCATGGTTCTGTGAGCAGCAGGCGCACAGTGAAGTCCTGCCCTGACGGCAATTCCCATGCTGTTTAATTTTTGACCGACCCATTCACTTTGTTTGCCTTCCAAGTTAAAAGAAAGCACAGGCGCATAATGCATCATGTCAGGTTCCTGTGTATATAGTTTTACACCGTTGATTTGTTTTAAACCATGATACAACGTCTGAATCAATTTCATTTCATGCAGATAAATTCTTTTGACCGTTTTGGACTGTACAAATTGAATACCTGCCCTGAGGCCCGCAATGCCTGCAAGGTTGGGCGTACCGCTTTCCAAATGTTCCGGCATGGCTGTGGGCTGCTTGTAAAAAGCAGATTCCGTTCCCGTTCCTCCCTCGATGATGGTTTGCAGCTGCTCTCCGTTTTTGGCAATCAAAATACCTGTCCCCATAGGACCGTACAACCCTTTATGACCGGCAGTACATAAAAAATCGATTCCCGAATCCTGCAAATCAATGGGAAGTACGCCTGCACTTTGGGCTGCGTCCACCAAGATGGGAATGCCGTATTCCCGTCCCAAAGATGCAATTCGCTCCACGGGAAGACGAATGCCCCATACGTTGGAAGCGTGTGTGCACACAATCAAAGACGTATTTGGTTTTAACGCCTGACGAAATGCATTTACGGTAGCATCGTTGTCACCCGGGGTAACGGTTACCTCAGTAAAGGTTACATGCATTCGGTCTGCCATGGTCTGCAAAGGACGAGAAACCGCATTGTGTTCCAAACAAGAGGTTACAATGTGGTCTCCCGGTTTGACATAGCCTTTTAACACCATATTGATGGCCTGGGTACAGTTTAACGTAAATACCACGCATTCGGGACCATCCGCATGGAAAAACGAGGCTGCAGCTTCCCTGCATTTAAAAATTTCTTCTGCCGCCGCAATGGACATTGCATGACCGCTTCTGCCGGGATTGGCGCCGAATTTTGCCATAGCCCTGCTCATTGCCATAGAAACCTGTGGGGGTTTGGGAAAGGTTGTGGCTGAATTGTCCAAATAAATCATCGCAAATCAGCCCGTTCCATTCTTCCTAAAATTCGAATTCCGCTTCTTTCTAAAATTTGCTGTGCCGCATCGGTTCTTTGGGGCACATATACACCATATCCGCAACCCACAGCTTCACTTGTGTGAGGTACCCGCTCCACATAAACTTTGAAGCCTCTTCTGCTCAGTATCTCTTTGCTTTTCATTGCATATGTGATTGAGCTTACCATGATAAGGGGTTTGCCCATATAAAATCACCTCTTTGTTTTTATTACAGAGTATGCCAAACAAAGAGGTTTTGATTATATTATCAAGCAAACTGCATGCACGGCAATGCCTTCTTTTCTTCCCGTAAAACCAAGATGTTCTTCCGTCGTGGCCTTTACGCTGATTTGATTGACATTGATTTCACAGGCTTGTGCCAAGTTTTTGCGCATCTGTTCGATATACGGTTTTAATTTTGGCGCCTGTGCAATGACAGTAGCGTCAATGTTTTCAATGGCATATCCCCTGTCATATAATTCAACACAAACCTGCCTGAGCAGTTCTATGCTGTCCGCATCTTGATATTTGGGGTCATTGTCAGGGAAAAAGCCGCCAATGTCACCCAGCGCCGCAGCCCCCAACAATGCGTCCGAAACCGCATGGGCCAATACATCCGCATCCGAATGGCCAAGCAGTCCCGTTTCATGAGGTATGGTAACGCCGCCCAAAATCAATTTACGTCCCGTCACCAGCTTGTGTACGTCGTATCCGTGTCCGATTCTCATGAGTTACTCCTTTCTGTACTGCGTTGATTCAAAATTGCCTGCGCAACGATGAGGTCCTCTTTTGTGGTCAGCTTGATATTCTCGTAACTGCCCATGCACAAATGCACCTGCTTGCCAAGCTGTTCCATTAACTGGCAATCATCCGTATAGTCTGCCCCTTGTTGTACCGCTTGTTTCACAGCAGATAAATAGCTTGTCTTTTCAAACACTTGAGGGGTCTGCACTGCCCACAGTGTACTTCTGTCAGGTGTGGCAGTGGCAAACCCTTGCGCATTTGTGACTTTTATGGTGTCTTTTACAGGAACCCCCAGTGCAGCGGCACCATAGGTAAAAGCATCCGCCGTTACTTTTTCAATCAAATCCCATGTAATCAGTGGTCTTGCACCGTCGTGTATGATGATATATTCCGTTTGAGAAGCACACGCACGGACACCGCTGAAAACAGACTGTTGTCTGCTGGTGCCTCCAAGCGTAAATACAACAGGTTTGGTAATACCGGCCATATGCACGCAAGTATGCAGCCGTTCTTTGTCTTCATCTCTGCACACAAGAATGATTTCATCAATGGATTTTGCCTGTTCAAATGCCTGTAATGTATATACAATGGCAGGCTTTCCCAACAAGGGGAAAAAATTTTT
>UQLQ01000035.1 GCA_900541905.1 uncultured Oscillospiraceae bacterium | reverse complement strand
GTACCGGTCATAGCACCTACTACCATTACCACAACAGTAATCCAAATTACAGTATTACTACTATCACCTGTTTGTGGCGAATGTATTGCTTCTTCCGTTGTTGTTACCGGTATTATATCATCAGATGGATTAACCGGAGCAACAGGTTCTGTTGGCTCGATAGGAGTGATTGGCTCTTCCTTGACTGTATAAGATACAGTAGGCTTAGCAAAAATTTGTGGTTTCCCCTTATCTCCATAACTATTCACAGGATACAAAGTTGCGGAATTGTTGGTATACAATCCGGCATAGTTTTGGCTTCCATTGCTGTCATATGTGCCGTATACACCTGCTTCAGACTTTGGATTATCCAACTTTACTGTATAGGTCAATTGAACCGGGGCAAAATTAGTAACGGACTCGTTGATATTCCAAACAATATGTTCCGTATCTTCCAAATTCCCTTGATTATAAGTAACAGTATAAGCGTATTCTCCATTTTCTAAAGGCTTAAAGCCATACATATTTTCAAGTATGTTTACCGCCTCATATTTTTCTTTACCCACTGTTAAATACAATGAAGATGCATCATTGACAAAGTTAAAATTATAGTCGCCCGATACATAGCCCATATAATCTTCAACATAAGAGCCGGAATCTACCAAATATACAATATCGTTTTGAATTTCATCAAAACTGATATTCTTTCCTTCTGCCAAGTAATTCATAAAAGAAGGACCCCAAGCATACTGAATTCCGGAAGCCTGATTTGCGGTCACGGCATAACAATGATAACCGGCAGAAACTGCTTCCTGATATACCTGATTTGTTAAATAAAGCGCTTTATCCACAGAGTTTGCATAGATAGATTGTTCCTCTACTGGAGTAGATTGCACAATTGTACCGCCATATGGATATTCATAGGTAGTTCCTTGTATTGCAATCTGATTTTCAACCTCAGCTAAATACGTGTCCCAATCAGCAGGAGGAGCATTGGTTCCATATTTAGAATTCCAGTTATCAGGACCGGCCCAGTTCTTTTCTCCATCAGCCCAAAAGCCCCAAGCTGTAGCTGTAGGAGTTTCATTATACATATAAGTAATACAATCGCTGACAAAAATTAAAAACTTGCGGTTAGATTCTACTTCCATATCAGAATCCAACATTGATTTACCGGCCAACAATCCTGCATGAGTATTGGTACCGCTGGTAAAATCTTGTTTTATCGCTGTTTCAATGTCATCAAACTGGGTGGACAAATCCATGAATTCACTTACATTTGCAACTTTATTAAAAATTACAACTCCCACGTTGATTTTAGCGCCTGTACCCTCAATTTGAGATTTCAAGTCCCCCAATATATCCAGTACTTGATTTTCCAAGTCTGTGCTGGTGGATTTGTCCAAAACCAGAACCACATCTGTAACCAGTTGTTTTTCTGCAGAGGGTAAAGATAAAGTAACCTGAGATTCAAAAAGCTCATTTAATTCCGTAGCAGTTTTAGATCTGGAAACATCCCACTCCTCCGTAGATGTCTCTGTTTCTTTTGTGGCCTCTGCCGCAAAAGTCATGCCCGGTAGTCCAGAAAACATCAGAATAACAGCAAACCAAAGTGCTATCACATATCTTGCCTGTTTCTTTTGCATGTTTCATTCTCCCATCTTTTTGTATAGTAATTCCTTAAGGAGATACTTTTGCAAAAGTGTACCTTTATAAAGGGATAAAAAATATGTAAAAAGTCACATTTTGAGTGAAAAAAGTACTTGAAAATTCCATTTAAATGTTGTATTATTCTAATAAAGTGATTAAATGGTATTTTTGTAAAAGTACACCTTTTCAAAAAATCATCAAGTTTTTAGATAATATGTTATATTTTGCAGCATAAAAGTATCAAGATAAAAAAAAGAGAATTGACTCGTATGAGTCAATTCTCTTTTTTCGTTATAAAATCAAATTGTAGTTGTAATTATTATTTTTTCTTAAAGCTATCTTTTAATGAAACCGTCCTGTTAAATACCAAATGTTCGGGTTTACTATCCTCAGAATCAAAACAGAAATAACCCTGTCGCATAAATTGAAATGATGCGTGGGAGTCCAGTTCTTTTACAGAAGCTTCTACTTTACAATGCTCCAACACTTTTAAAGATTCGGGATTGATGCATTCCAACAACTCACCCGCTTCCGGATCTGCCTGAGTAAACAAATTATCATATAAACGAATTTCAGCGTCCAGAGCGTTTTTCGCATCCACCCAATGAATGGTTCCACGTACTTTTCTGCCGTCCGGAGTGGTACCGCCCCGTGTTTGAGGGTCATATTCTCCATATACTTCAATCACATTGCCATTTTCATCTTTTTTACAGCCTGTACATTTTACAATATAAGTTGTTTTCATACGGACTTCATTGCCCGGATAAAAACGGAAGTATCCTTTTACGGGTTCCTCTGTAAAATCACTTCTTTCAATCCAGGATTCTCTGGAAAACGTAATGGTTCTGGTACCATCTTCAGGGCAATTCGGATTATTTTCAATCTCAAATTCTTCTACCAAATCTTCCGGATAATTGGTAATAATCAGTTTTATTGGGTCTAACACAGCCATAACTCGTTGCGCTGTCATATTCAAATCTTCACGTAAACAATGCTCTAAAAAACTATATTCCACAACACTGTTTACCTTGGAAACGCCGATACGTTCACAAAAATTGCGAATGGAAAGCGGAGTATAGCCTCTTCTGCGCAATCCGCTTAATGTAGGCATTCTTGGGTCATCCCATCCATCTACCACACCGTTTTCTACCAATAAGCGCAGTTTTCTTTTACTCATAACCGTATGATTTATGTTTAATCGTGCAAACTCAATTTGACGAGGTTTACAAGGCAGTTCAGAGTGCTCAATTACCCAGTCGTATAAAGGTCTGTGCGCTTCAAACTCCAAAGAACACAGCGAATGTGTAATGCCTTCTAAAGCATCTTCAATAGGATGGGCATAATCATACATAGGATAAATGCACCACTGATTTCCCGTACGATGATGATGCATATGGCTGATACGATACAATACAGGGTCACGCATATTAAAATTGCCGGAAGCCAAATCGATTTTTGCACGCAGCGTCATAGAGCCGTCTTCAAACTCTCCTTCTTTCATACGTGCAAATAAGTCCAAGCTTTCTTCAATCGGTCTGTCACGGTATGGGCTGACAGCCGGAGTTGTCAAATCTCCACGATTTTCACGTACTTGTTCCGGAGTACATTGACAGACATAAGCCAACCCTTTTTTAATCAGATTCACTGCAATTTCATACATCTTAGGAAAATAGTCAGACGCATAATAAAAACGATCTCCCCAAGAAAAACCAAGCCAAGCAATATCCTCTTTAATTGCATCTACATACTCAACGTCTTCTTTTGTTGGATTGGTATCGTCCATACGCAAGTTACACAAACCGTTATATTTTTCAGCAGTTGCAAAGTCAATGTACAATGCTTTCGCATGACCAATGTGCAAATAACCGTTGGGTTCGGGAGGAAAACGAGTGTGTACCTTTTTTCCTTCAAATCTGCCTCCCGGCGCCATATCTTCTTCTATAAAATCATGAATAAAGTTGCTCCAAACCTCTTGTGTTTCTTCTACATTTTTTAGTTCTTCACTCATTCTGTTTCCCCACTTATTCTTTATTCTCTGCTTTTAATTTTTCCAAACCGATATTCAATCTTCTTAATGTTTCTTCTTTGCCCAAAATAGCTAATATTTCAATGGCTCCGCCGGGCGTTACTGTCATACCGGCCGCTGCAATTCGTACAGGCCACAGCAAAGTACCATTTTTTACTTCCAGTTGTTCCGGCAATGCCAAAAGTGTATCATGAATGGTCTCTACCGTCCAAGTCTCTAAACGCTCCAATACAGGAATCGCCGCTTCCAGCATAGTAACTGAATTCTCTAAATTGGTTTTACTTTTTTTGTTGACAAACAATTCAGCAGAATACTCCGGCAATTCTTTGAAAAAGCCAATCATATCTGCAATTTGATTTAACTTGGTAACACGGGGCTGTAAAATAGAAGACAGCACCTCCCAATTTAAATCTGTTTGTGGAAATACCTGTTTGTAACTCGGCATAGCAAGTTGAGTAAATTGTTCTAAGGTCATTGCGCGCAAATATTCTCCGTTGAGCCATGTCAGCTTATCATAGTCAAAAATAGATTGTGATTTACTGATTCCATCAATAGAAAAATGTTCTGCTAACCCTTGCAGTGTAAAGACTTCTTGGTTATCTTTTGGACACCATCCAAGCAGCGCAATATAATTGATAATTGCTTCCGGTAGATAGCCGTCGTTTACTAAGTCAGAAAAACCGGTGGAACCATGACGTTTGGATAATTTTGAAACACTTCCATCCTCATTTTTACCCATAATCATTGGTAAATGCACATAAGTTGGTAATTCCCAGCCAAAAGCTTCATATAATAAATTATATTTTGGAGTAGAAGTTAAATATTCACATCCGCGTACTACATGAGTAATGTGCATTAAATGGTCATCAATCACATTGGCAAAATTATAAGTTGGATAGCCGTCAGACTTAATTAAAATTTGATCTTCCAATTCAGAATTTTCAATGGTAATTTCACCGTAAACCGCATCTACAAATGTCGTGGAACCTGTAACAGGCATTTTTTGACGAATTACGTACGGTACGCCTTCTTTTAAAAGCTTGTCTACTTCCTCCTGTGATAAATTGCGGCAATGACGATCATATCCGCCAAACTGATTTTCACCTTCATTGAGACTGTCCAAACGTTCTTTGCTGCAAAAACAATAATATGCTTTTCCATTTTTCACAAGTTCCTGTGCATAAGGCAAATACATATCTTTTCTTTGGCTTTGTACATATGGTCCGTATGGTCCGCCTACATCAGGACCTTCATCATGTACAATACCTACTTGTTTTAAAGTATCATAAATCACATCTACTGCACCTTCAACCAAACGCTCTTGGTCTGTATCTTCAATACGCAGTACAAACTTTCCATTCAAAGATTTTGCAATTAAATATTCATACAAAGCTGTTCTCAAATTTCCCACATGCATAAATCCTGTAGGACTTGGAGCAAATCTTGTTCTTACTTCTTTCATTTCTATTTTTTAACCCCTCTCGCCATATCGGAATATACCCATAGCAAAATACGTATTAGGCACGTATTACTTATTCTTTTTATTATACCAAAAAATACAACTTTATCAACTATCAGTCCCGTAAAATGTCAGTATATAAAAAATCCTGCCGCGTATTGGGCAGGACTTCTTGTTATGATTGCTGTGAACGAACATACTCTACATATTCTTCCAAACACATATGCAGTTCATTCATCTTTTTGGCATGCTCTACTCCCACATAGCGGAAATGCCAAGGTTCATACATAATACCTGTAATACTTTCTTTGTCTTCAGGATAACGCAGTACAAAACCGTAATCCTCTGCATGTTCCATAAGCCAAGCATAGGTATTTGTATTTTTAAATGAATTGGTAACAGTATTAAAATCCATAGCCAAACCGGTATTGTGCTCACTGTAACCCGGTTTTTGTACAGCCCTGTCAGCAGCTTCCACTGCTTCATTTTCTGTCATGCCTTTGGCCAAGTTATCGTCAATTTCTTGTTGATACAATTGTGCCTGTAATGTTGGGGAACGATAGCCTGATGAAATCCATAACGTAATTCCGTCTTGCGATGCAGCCTGATACATTTGTCCGTAAGCATCTAACGCACGTTTGTCTAACATAATATCATACTGTTCCACCACACCATCATCAGTGCCATCCGGCATTTTATGGTCTGCATTTACCAATACAAGCAACGGGTCATCCAGTTGAGTAAATGCAGCCGTATTAGATGAAGTATTTGCCTCAGAATCATTTGACGTACTCTGCGATAAGGTATCTATCGGCGTTGTTGGGTCTAAGCCTGAACGATCGGTACCTCCAAAATCATATAATGTAAAAAATAAAAATAGACCCGCAGCTACTGCAGCAATGAGAACAATTACGATAATTGTAATAATCAAATTTTTCTTATCCCTTACATTGTTTCTGCTCATGAGAAACCTCCCTAAAACAAACAGAGCCCTCGCTCTTAATTACAAAAATAGTTTAAATTCCACAAAATAGCAACTTAATCTATTTTCCATTCAAACTGATTATGAATATAATATAAAATTTGTCTGAACTTTTACTTCTAACCTTGCACTTAACGCATACAAATTAGAGTACAGAATCTTTCTATCTGCACAAAAAAGAGTAAAGGAGGATGCAAATGTTTGTCATAAAATGTAAACCCTTTTTACTAAGTATTTTAGTCCCTGTCTTAATCGGGTTTATCTCAGGAATGATTATATTACCGGACGTTGGAATCTACTCTATACTTCAACTACCGCCGGGAGCACCTCCCGCATTTGTGTTTCCAATCGTTTGGACAATACTATATGTGTTAATGGGCATCTCATCATACGGTATTTTTTCATCCAAATCAGACTACATCGGCGTATCTTTTTGGGTCTATGCTCTGCAGCTGGCGTTGAATTTCTTTTGGCCCATTATCTTTTTTAAATCTCAGTTATATACATTTGCATTTGTCTGGATACTCTTATTAATTTGTGCGGTTGCGCTGATGATAACCATGTTTTCTAAAGTAAACAAAATAAGCGCATATCTTATGATACCATATTTGGTATGGTGTATCTATGCAGCATACTTGAACTTAGGTGTGGTAGTACTCAATTAACGTTTAGCGTTTTGGCCTATACTAATATAGTATAGGTCTTTTTTATATCTTTAATCATTCTTATCGTAAATACGGCAATATCACTGCATATGCCTGTTTTAAATTATCATATGTCATGCGGCAATTGGCAGGACTGGTAGATGGCAGCACAAATGCCGGAATGCCCGTTTTGCAAAGACAATACGTTTTATACAACGCAGCAGCTTTATTTCCTGTAGTAAATATTGCTTTCACAGAGGTCTTCTGTAAAAGAAGATGAATCGGATTTGCAACCGGCTCCTGAATACTGGAATCATCCGCCCCTTGAATAGAGCATGACTGCAAAACATCCCAAAGGGCAATTTTATGTGCCAGTAAGAATTGTATTTTCTCATCTTTTATAATGGGAATATTGCAGGAACACAAATCTGCAATGATTGGCCAAAATCGATTACGCGGATGACTGTAATAAAAACCAAATTCACGAGATTTGGGAGACGGAAATGTTCCCAACAGAAGCACTTTTGAATCTTGACTGAAAACAGGTTCTATGGTATGTATCAAATGTTTTCGTTCCATAATTTATTCACCTATTTTATCATATCAAATAAACGACAGAATACCTAGTAATATGACAAAATCGTTACAACAATTTTACGATTTTCATTTTCTTAATAAAAAAATAACAAAAAGGAAAGATTTATAGTAAAATAAATCTATGCTTAAGTAAATCTTGGAGGAATCAATGATGAGACGAAAAGATCGAGAGATTACTGACGACTGTCAAATAGACACAATTATCGCTTCTTGTAACTGCTGTCGTTTGGGATTTTATGACCAAGACAGCATATATATTGTTCCATTAAGCTTTGGTTACGAAAAAAAAGCCGGAACACGAATTTTTTATTTTCACAGCGTAAAACAAGGTAAAAAAATTCAATTGATGGAAACCTGTCCGCATGTTGGGTTTGAATTGGATACAGGCTATCGATTACAGGAAGGAAAGACCGCATGTGAATATTCAGTCGGATTTCAAAGTATAATCGGAAACGGTTTTGTCTCTATGATACACAACGATGCAGAGAAAAAACATGCTCTGCAATGCTTAATGTATCAAAATACACAAAAAAGCCATTGGACATTTAGTGAGAAAATGATTGACACCGTATGCGTATTTAAAATGGAGGTAACGACTCTCTCGTGTAAAGAACACAAATAAAAAACAGAAGACGATTAACATGTTATGAACCCATTACTTGTGCAACTTCCATGATGGAAACATTCATAATGAGAAAAATTTATCAAAAAGAGAAAAAGAAAGAATTGCAACACATTACAAAATGTGATAAATTGTAAATAAGCATATTGCACAATGAAACTGTGAAAAGGAAAGTGAACAATTATGGCACAAAACAACATAAAAGACACAACACATCTATTGGTATACGGTCATGAAGGCTGGCTGGAAGAATACCCATCTCATTATCATTTAGGAGATCCTATTATGGTAAAAATGCAATGGGGCCACAACCTTGCAGTAGACGGTCTTCCAAATAAAGATTATTTAAAACATCATATTTATGCTCCGGACGGCACATGCACTGAGGCTTCTGCCGAACCAAGCGGAGATTTGTGGTACGATATTACCGCTGATACAAATCAGGAAGGATTCCACATGCTGGTAACCAGCTATGACGAATGCTGGGCACAATATCCAAACGAAGATTATAAATTAGGTACACGCGAGCAATATCCTGATGCCATCGAAGTCCGCGACTATTGCCAATATGCAACTACCTGCGTTTCTGTTGGTCATCATCACGATACAGAAGTAACACCAATCAAAGGTTTAGAGATGTATCTGCTTCCTGTTTCCGACCCAAACTATGTGGTAGGTCACGAATTAAAATTGCAATTAATGCTGCAAGATAAACCGGCCGATGCACACAAAGGTACTTTAATTTATCAGTCTGAAAATGGATTGGTAGAAACAGAAATAACTTCTGATGCAAATGGTGTCTTTACAGTGAAACCTGACAAGGTAGGAACTTATTGCTTAATAGTACGTCACGTGACAAACGATAAAAAGGACGGCATTTACGAAGGCAGAAACTTCACAATTACACACTGCTTTAAAGTAGGCGAGCACGGACACCATCACCATCATTAAAAAATAAAACCGACAGAGTTTATCTGTCGGTTTTATTTTTCTCTGAAAATCGATAGTTCTGTTTCCAGTCATGAAAATCCCATCGCTGCAAAAACTCCGTTGCTGCATTTACTCCATTTTGAAAAAGTGCTTGGCTTTCTTCCGAAGTAATCGCAAAATCCGTAGTTCGTATTTTTTGATCTGTGCCGTTGACTGTAATGTGAACAGGAATCTGAATAGAACGTTGTAAATCTCCTTGCGAATGCGCAATATACCCTTTATCATAAACGTCCATCATTGTTGAAACAAGCTGGCCCATATATTCTACAATATTCATACGGTTACACTTACAAAGTGTTGAACATTCTTTTTGTTCGCAAAACTTAAATCCAATTGTGGGATACCGCGGTTCTGTCGTTCCTTCATCCAACAACCACATTGGATAATTGCTCAACATGCCACCGTCCACAATATAATGTTTTTTTCCGCTTTGATCTCTTAATATAAAAGGTTCATAAAAAACAGGAATACTCATACTCATGCGCACCGCTTTTGCAATGGGATACATATCTGCCATAATACCAAATTTGTGCAAATCTCTTGGAAACACAAGCAACTCTTCATCCGTAATATCTGACGCCGTTACTTGTAGTTTATATTTACAATGTCCGGTATGTGAGCCGCATTTTAAATCACCAAACGTATATACTCCTTTTTTTGATAACAGTTCTGTCAGCCACTGCTCAAAATAATCTGCACTGTATATGCCGAAATGAAATAAAATGCTGAGTAGTTTTCCTACAATGCCGAAATAATCCAATAAATGTTTTTCTTTAAATTTAAAGTAATTCACATGCTTCATTTCTTCGTATATTTCTTCACCTGTATATCCTGCTGCCAAAAGAGAAGCGATAATTGCGCCCGCAGATGAACCGGCCACATTGCCGAATATATAGCCGCTGCGCTCCATTTGATATACCGCTCCTACCAAGCCAATACCACGTACACCTCCGCCTTCAAAAACCGCATCACATCTTTTCTTCAAAACCACTCACCTCATGCATATCATATGAGTGGATAAGGAAAAAGTTGCGATACTACATATCCAAGCTAAGAAAAAAAGTCGCAAGTAAATACTTGCGACTTTTTAAGAGATGCCATATTGTAATTGATAATAAATTACAATATGCTATATAGTATTAATATACTAAACAAAAATATTATTTGGGAGAGAACATTAAATTTTTGTAGTATATGAATAGAGTATCATTCTATCAATGTACAATTGAGACTTCCCTTTTTTCTTCCGTTTTAACAATTTTCCCATCGTTTATCGTAATGATTTTTGAACAATAATTTGCTACATCATGATCATGTGTGACAACGATAATTGTTAACCCAATTTCATTTAATTTTTGAAATAAATTCATAATATATTTTGAAGTTTCGCTATCCAAAGCTCCTGTAGGTTCATCTGCTAAAATGATGGAAGGACTATTTACAATGGCTCTTGCTATTGCGACACGTTGTCTTTGGCCCCCAGACAGTTGGTGAGCTTTTTTCTTTGCAAGATCTAAAAGACCTACTATTTCAAGGGAATGAAGTGCCCTTTCTTTCATTTGTTTATAAGGAGTTTTATTAAAATACATTGGCAACATTACATTAAAAAGAACACTCTGTTGGTTTAACAATGAAAAATCTTGAAATACGAATCCTATCTTGTCATTTCGTATGTTTGCAAGTTGAATGTCATGCATTTCTCGGATTTTATAGTTGTCTAAAATATACTCTCCTTTGTCAAATACATCTAAACATCCAATAATTTGTAATAAAGTAGATTTTCCTGCACCAGATCTTCCCATAATTGCGATGAAACTACCTTCTTCTATTTCTAAATTGATATCTCTAAGTGCATAAAACGTATTTTCCTTTGTTCCGTATTTTTTACTAATATTTTTTAATTCAATCATTATTGTGCCCTCCTGTATAGTTCCATAGGTGACATTCTGCGGTAAACCAAATATGGAATACCTATCGAAATAATAAGCACAATTATAATATAAATCACTATACTCCATATGCTAATTTGGTCAAAAATGTATTCTTGAAGATTTAGCATATGGCTACCAATCATAGAATTCATACTTCCTATTATCGAACCACTAATGATGCCGGCAATGACACTAATACCGCCGATGGCCAAAGCCAAATAAGAATAACTACGCAATCTACTACATCCACATAAATAATAAATACTGTTTCGCTTAAACGATTTTAGAACAAATAAAATCGAAATGGTAATGAGTGCTACTGTAGAGATAAATAAGAAGAATAAAGGTATTGGAAGTGTGGCTTTAGCAGTATCAGAAATATATAAATCTGAATTTTCCAAAATTTTCTCATATGTGGTATATCTTCCGTTTTTATCTAAATAATTAAATAACTGCGCTTTTTCTTCTTCAGTACAATCTTCCTTTATATTTACAAAAAAATTAGGTAAATTTGAAGGCATTGTATATTGTTCTATATAATCCATTAGCTCCGGTGTATGTTTGAGTATAATAGCGGATTCATTTTGTTGTAAAAAATACTGGGTCCCTATCTCTGTGCTTGATATTCCAAAATTAGGTAGATATAGGATATCAGGAGTCTTACCAATGACATAAATGGGGATGCTATTTTGATTCATGTCATAAAGAGGAATATAAATGGTATCTCCAACTTGGACATCTTTGTACTGTTGTCCACCTACAATTGCTTCAAAACCTTTATCAAGGCTTGTGCTATTGTCACTAAAATAATTTCCTTCCATTAGTTCAATAGGATACCCTTTTAACAGTTCATCATCATATATTTGAATATTTCCTATCGTCCAGGGACTTTTAGTGATACTGTCAACCGCTGAATAATCTAAAATGTTATCATACACTTTATATAATTCAGCATTGTATTCTTCCAGAGTCCAATTTGTAATTTGCATAGAAAAACCGGATGGCATATAAAATATAGAATTTTGTAAGTTTGATTGTACAAACAAATCTTTAGTATAAGTAATGTATCTATATTGTCCTAATGATAAGCTAGCATACACGATGGATACTGTAAAAACGATTAGTAGAAATACAGAGGAAATAATATTTTTCTTATATATCTCCAGGATTAATCTTAATACTTTCATTTTATTAATCCTCCAAAATATATTTTTTCTTTAAATCCAACAAAGAGTGTCTGAAAGTACTCCATAAAAACGGAATAATTGCAATTGTTGAAATCACTACCATCATGCCTAAAATTAATAAATAATCAGTAGCATAATATTGAATGTTAGGTTGCGTATTAATCAATTCAAACAAATTATTTCTTAAAGCGCAATGTAAAGCAATACCAATAATTCCAACTATTAATGTTAAAACAAAATTTTGCAATAATATAATTTTTAAAATAGTCCTTCTTGTAGCACCCACCAATACACAAATGATATCATCTCCACTATTTTTATCTATCATATACTTGATTAAAAACATAAATGAAATAATAGCCAGCAAATAGATGGTACTTACAAAAAATAATTGATTCGGCACTTGCTTCTTCATACTATCTTTCATCATAGAAGAACCGGAAATTTGAGCATTTGGGAATACCTCTTGGAGTTCTCTCTCAAACTTCTGATTTTCTTTATCCGATAATTCATTTTTTAACATTAAAGAAATATGATCGATTTTTAGATTTTCATTTTCGAATACGGTATAAGGTATATATAAATTATTGGAGCTACCGCTAATCCCTATTACTTGATATGGTTTTCCCATTATATGAATTGTTTCAGGAATCTCAGGACTATCTAAAAAATCAGGGGGCAAAATAACGACATGTGAATTTTGTTGTAACTCATCATCTGTAAATTGAACCCGTCCAGCTTCTTTACTAATTAAATTTGTGTTTAATAAACTGGACTCTAAAAATATCGAATCTGTTCTTTCCATATAATTCTTATAACTGCTGCCAATACGGTCGCTCTCTACCGTGGATGGCTTCATTTGGCTCTGTACCGTTAATTTCTCTGTAGGGTATTTATATAAAATATTTTTTTGATTATCATTCAATTCATCTAATGATTGATTTAAATAAATTTCATAATTACGTAAAAGCTCTTCATTGGATCCAGAAATATTTCTAAGCGTAATCAGATTACCATAAAAATAAATAAACGTTAAAGAACACAAAATACCGCCTATAATAAATAAAATAAAAATTAGCTTATTCGACTTAAAATACTGCAGTATCCTAAAAAAAACTAATTGAAGTACTTTCAACGCGTATTCCCCATTTCTAATTTGAATTAGAAGAATATAATTCAAAAACCTCCTTTATTTAAATGTGAAGTGCATCCACATAAAAACAAAGGAGGTTATTTAGATGCTATTTAATAGTATGGAACAACCAATTATTGTGCATAGTAGTAGTTATCAATTTGTTCGCTACCTCTTGTTATTGCCATATTCATGCTATAAGGACGTTTTGTTGAAGAATGTACTTTGGTGGATTGAACAGATCTTGCATAATTAGTAGCAGCATAATTGTCAGTCGCTTTAGTATCCATTCCGCCAGAACTTGACATTCTAATATAAGATTTACCAGCAAGATTTGCACCTATTGTGAAAACATTATATGCATATGCTGCATCAGTTCCTGGAACATAGTGACTAGTAGCGTTTGTACCTACACTTCTAGAGAAAGGTTGTTCAGCATCAAAATTATAATTTGCCGCACTCACCGCCATTGCTGAACCTGCAGCAATTACCATTGTAGTAGCTGCAACACCAGCAATAATTTTTTTCAAACTTCTGTTTTTAGCTGTCTTTACCATGTTTTTCTCTCCTTTATTATTATTTCACGTGAACTAAATTCACGTTTTAAAAAAAGTAAATGCATTTACTACGTTCAGTATAATGCTTTAAATCGTCCTATGCAATACGAAAGAAAATTAAGCACGAATTTTGTCACAAAATGTGACTATTTATGTTTGATTTTACTATATTATGTCTTTACAACAAATACATGTAATATAAATCAAAAAATACTGATTTATGCGATTTACATAAAATATACAACAAATATTTTAACGATTAAATTTTGATGAAATTAACGACAGTTGCTTTTCTTCTTGCAAAATACAACTGAAAAAATTGTAAAAATAAAAATCACCAATACATTGAAATTAGAACAATGTCTTGATGATTAAAAATGATTGGAGGTGCCACCCAGATGTTGACCCAGTTCAAATCAAGGCTTCGGCGCTCGTAATAAAAAAAGTCGCAGGCTTTAACCTACAACTCTCGTTTGGAGGTGCCACCCAGATGTTGACCCAGTTCAAATCAAGGCTTCGGCGCTCGTA
>UQLQ01000034.1 GCA_900541905.1 uncultured Oscillospiraceae bacterium | reverse complement strand
TTATTAGTTTTCTAACGGCAATGTTTTAATTGACAATATTAAAAGGCGGTATCCGATTGGATACCGCCTTTTTTATTTCAACAAAACTTATTTTGCGCTTTGTTCGTATTGCTCGATCATTTTTTTAACCATTTGACCGCCAACAGAACCAGCTTGTTTAGAAGTTAAGTCACCGTTATAACCTTGTTTTAGGTTAACGCCAACTTCAGCAGCAGCCTCCATTTTGAAACGATCCATAGCTTCTCTTGCTTCTGGAACAACAATTTTATTCTTAGACATAGTATAAGCACTCCTTTTTTCTTTTGTTTTTCAAACTTTTTATTTGCGTTTGCCTTACTATTATGAACGTATCCAATTTTATTATTCAAGAAATTTTTGGAAATTTTATATATTGAAATCAGCGTCCCATCGGATGCCTGCTAACAACAAGACAGCTGCAACAGGCAAAATTTTATTTGGATGATACGGCTTTGTGATATGCATTGTAATTTCGCAGGGTTCTATCGCAGTGCCATTGATTGCAATTAAAGTTCTCTGCAAACTGATAGAGGCTTGATTTTCATCCAAACTGGATATACTAAATGTATCCGTTGCTTTGGTGCCACAGGTAACAACAATCTGTCCTGTTTTACAAAATTGCTCTTTCAGCTTGTCATGATTAGAATTTATTATAGCAACCCAGTCAGCCGGTAATATCACCGGCTCTTTCGGTAAAAAACTTTTTTTAAAAACAGCAATTCCACCCGGACTTTTTAAATTAGTACAGACTTCCTGTTCTTTAATATAGAAACTACAGTTATCATACATTTCATCGGAATGTTTATCTGTGTTGTAAACAGTGGTACCAAATGGTGATATTGCCTTTTTTATAATTTGCCCTAAAGTTTCATCTTCATCATTTCCAAAAATACAAATTGGAATCATACACGTATTCTCCCCTCTCAATCTAAACTTTATTATTTGTCAAATTCAGGAAAATATGTGTCAAACTTTTCTTACCAAATAAAAATAGCACTGTTACTCAGTGCTATTTTTTAATTATTCACTTTGCATCTCAGATGCATTTCTCATAAGCTGAGAGACTGAGATAATTTCATAGCCTTCACTTTGCAGCGTCTGTATGATATACGGCAGTGCTTCCAACGTCAAATCTGAACGATTATGCAGAAGAATAATGGAACCGCTTTTTGCCTCTTTGATAATCTTATCAGCAATTTCCTGTGCTGTTGTATTGTGCTGGTCAAAGCTGTCAATATCCCATTGCACTGCCTGCATTTCTAATGTGTTTGCAGTATCCAGTAACAGAGCATTATAATCACCATAAGGTGGACGGAATAATACAGGTGTTTTCCCTGTGATTTTTTTTAATGTTTCATTACACTGCATTAGATTTGACATCATATCGGCTTGAGACAACTGCGGAATTCTTTCATAGGTGTTACCTAGATTTCCGATTTCATAACCTGCCTTTGAAATTTGTTTTACTGCATTTGTATATTTTTCTGCCCATACACCTGTAACAAAAAAGGTGGCCTCCACTTGATACTTTTGCAGTATTTCAATGTATTCTGCTGTATGGTTAATATCCCATGCACAATCAAAGGTCAAAGCCACCTGTTTATCAGGGGTTGGAACAGAATAAATCGGTACCTTTTGCACATAGGCTGTTTGTACTGTCTGAATTCCTTTTACGGAAAATACAACTGCCAAACAGCACACTACAAAGCAGGCACACATGGTAAGCATCTTACGTCTTGTTAACACCAAACATTTCATATACATTCCCCCATAACACACCATATACATGAATTTGGTATTTTATGCTTATCGATTGTATTTTTAAAATAAAAAGGTATCGAGTTATTCCGATACCTTTTCTATCTTAATATGATATACACCATATATCCTATATATAATGAGACCAAAATACCACCTTCAATGCGATTCACTCCTTTTTTAGCAATCGCAAATACATAGGTAAGCAAAGAGACTGCAATCAAAATTCCCAAATCGATTAACGCATTGAGGTCGAATGATATTGGATGAATTGCAGCAGACAGTGCCAAAACAAATAAAATATTAAAAATATTAGAACCTACTACATTACCAATTGCAATATCGCTTTCTCCCTTTATGGCAGCCACAATGCTGGTAACCAATTCCGGCAAAGAAGTTCCGATTGCAACGATGGTTAAACCAATTAAACTTTCACTGATTCCAAAGGAAAGCGCGATTTCCCTTGCAGAATTGACAACCAGCTGCCCTCCTCCAATAATACCTGCCAGACCAACTACCGCAAGCAGAATGCTTTTCCAAAGCGGCTGCTTCTTTTTGGGCGCTTCCTCAGACTGCGCGTCATCTGCCAAATCAACAATCTCTCCGGATTTTCTAGCAGATAATGCGGAAGTAATCAGCATAAATACAAAAATACAAAAAAGTAAAATTAATACCCACGCTTCATTACGGGACAGTAGATTTGAATCTCCACCGCCAAAAAATACATCCAGCCCCATTAATAACAGCGCAACGGTAGCTAAAATGGAAAAAGGAAATTCTTTGGCTAAAATGGATGTCTTCACACCGATTGGTTTTATTAAAGCACAAATACCAACTACTGCAAGCAAATTAAACAAATTTGAGCCGACAACGTTACCCAATGCAATATCATTTTGACCTTTAAATGCTGCTGTGATACTGACTGCTGCTTCAGGAGCACTTGTTCCAAATGCAACAATTGTCAGTCCGATAATAAAACTTGGAATTTTGAAAAAACGAGCTATGGAAGAACTTCCGCTTACAAAGAAATCTGCTCCCTTTACCAAAAAAACAAACCCTATGATTAATAAAACATATGCCAACTGCATACCTCCTTTCTAAAAGTAAAAAACTCCCAGTAAAGCATTGCTGTACTAAGAGTTTTGGTTGATTTATTCCAAATATACCAATCCTGATATTTGTGATAGAGAAATGAATGTAAACAACTGCTTCTATGTTTTTATAAATTAAATAGAAATTGTCATTGCAATCCGATACAATTCGTCATCAAACGGACGTTTCATTTCCAATGCTTGCGCCATATCTAAGTCAGCGATTTTGTTTTCCTTCATTACAACCACTCTGCCTGACATTCCCTCATGCAGTAATTTTACTGCATGGTACCCCATCTGGCTTGCTACCACACGGTCTCGCAAGGTGGGCGAACCGCCTCGCTGCACATGTCCCAATACTGTGGGACGTGTTTCAATGCCTGTGTGTGCTTCTATTTGTTTTGCAATGTCAGATACATGACCTACACCTTCGGCAACCACCACAATAAAATGATGTTTTCCTGTTTTACTGGTGAATTCCATTCTATTCAGAATATCACGCTCAAAATCGTATGCAATTTCAGGAACCAAAATGCAGGTAGCGCCTACTGCAATTCCGGTTTCCAAAGCAATATCGCCGCATCTTCTCCCCATGACCTCTACAACGCTGCAGCGATTGTGAGACTCCGTTGTATCACGTAACCGATCCACCATTTCAACAGCTGTATTCATAGCTGTGTCAAATCCAATGGTGTAATCTGTACAAGCAATATCATTGTCTATGGTTCCGGGAATCGCTATACATGGGATTCCTTTTTCGCATAAGGCCTTGGCACCTCTGAAAGAACCATCTCCGCCAATGACAACCACTCCGCTAATGCCAAACTTTTTGCATGTATGAACCGCTTGCATTTGTCCTTCTTCTGTCATAAAAGCAGGACTTCTTGCAGTGAATAAAGCAGTTCCCCCATTTTGAATAATATCCGAAACACTTCTCAAATTCATGGCAATCATGTCACCATGAATCAGACCATCATATCCACGTCGTACTCCCAGCACACGCAAGTCATTTGCAATCGCAGTACGCACAACGGCGCGTACCGCTGCATTCATGCCGGGGGCGTCTCCCCCGCTGGTCAGTACTGCAATGGTTTTTTGTTCCATAATCATTCATCCTTTACTGTCTGCTGTTTGATATATCGTATGAACAGAATGTTCACTTTACTACAGCAATATTTTCTTCGCCCAATACATCTTCCAGCGCATTCACCAATGGTTGGTTCACATCAACACGCTGAGAAACAGGAGCATGAAATAACTTTTTCTCATCTTTAAAATAAATATGCAGCGGCATCGTGCCATCAAATATGGCAATATATTGCATGGCTTTTTTATACGCCGCATCCTCTTTGCTGTTTACCTTCAAATATAAACCGGGAGGATTCTTTCTTTCTTTTGATGATTGTGCCATTTCTCCGTTTTTGTCCGGAGCCTCAAACACAGCCTCACAGATTAATTTTGTATCCTGTTCTTCCGAAGTACTCAATCTTCCAACCACGCGAACGATATTTCCTTCTGTAATCAGATGTGAATATTGTGCCAACACCTTTGGAAACAGTAACAATTCCATAGAACCATAAATGTCCTCCAGCATAACGAATGCCATGGTGCTGTTATTTTTGGTGATTTTTGTTTTGACGGAAGTAAATACGCCAAGCAAAGTCACGGTATCACCATCATGATACATACCTGTTTGCTCTCGTATATCTTCCAAAATATCCCCTATTTTACGCGCTCCTATTTTGTCATACACAGGTAAATATTCTGACATTGGATGCCCTGACAAATACATTCCCGTTACTTCTTTTTCCATAATCAGTTTTTCACTCTGACTGATATCTGGCATTGGTTCAGGCACAAACTCTTCTACCGAAGGACCGTCTGTTTGAATCACATCAAAAAAGCCGATTTGTCCTTCTACATTTTTCCTTTTATCCGCTTCCAATGTATCCAAGACAATAGCAACGGAAGCCAGCATTTGCCTGCGATTACAACCTAAATCATCCAAGGCGCCACACTTAATCAGACTTTCCAGTGCACGGCGGTTTAAATCTTGTCCGTACATGCGTTTGCAGAAGGAATAAAAGCTGGAAAACTTACCTTCTCTGGTGCGTTCTTCTATCATACGGTCGATAAATCCACGCCCTAAATTTTTTACTGCCAACAAACCAAAACGAATATCATTTCCCACGGCTGTAAATCCCGTTTCGCTGGTGTTGACATGAGGCGGCAATACGCGAATGCCCAAACGGTTACATTCTGCATTGTAAATAGCGACTTTATTGGCATTGTCCAATACGCTGGTAAGCAAAGCCGCCATATACTCTTTTGGATAATGACATTTTAACCAAGCAGTCTGGTAAGAAAGTACTGCATATGCAGCAGCATGGGATTTATTAAAGGCATAGGAAGCAAAACTTTCCATTTCATGAAAAATAGAGACAGCCGTTTGCTCATCCACGCCACGATTGATGCAGCCTTCGACTTCCCAGGTACCGTCTTCATTTTGCAAACCGTAAATGAAGATTTTACGTTCTTTTTCCATGACATCTGCTTTTTTCTTTGACATGGCACGGCGTACAATATCTGCTCTGCCAAGGGAATAACCTGCCAAGGTACGAAAAATCTGCATTACTTGCTCTTGATAGACAATACAGCCATATGTAACATCCAAAATATCTTTCAAAAGCGGATGTTTATATCGTACTTTAGATGGATTGTGTCTGTTTTCTATATATTTTGGAATAGAATCCATAGGCCCGGGACGATATAGTGAGATAACCGCAATTAAGTCCTCAATACTGACGGGCTTTAATTGCACAATCATACTTTTCATACCTGCCGATTCAAACTGAAACACACCTTCTGTTGCGCCGGAGGCAATCATAGCAAAGGTTTTTTTATCGTCCATCGGAATATCTTCTATAGAAAAATCAGGTTTTTGTTTTCTGATTTGTAATTCCGCATTCTGAATGATAGACAAATTGCGTAACCCCAAAAAATCCATTTTCAGCAGTCCCAATTCTTCCAAAGTTGTCATGGTAAACTGCGTTACAACCGCATCGTTATTTTTGGCAAGCGGTACGTATTTGCAAACGGGTCGGTCAGTAATCACAACACCCGCAGCATGTGTGGAAGCATTTCTGGGCATGCCCTCTAATTTTTTCGCCATGTCAATCAATTCTTTAACCTGCGGGTCAGAATCATATAAATTTTTTAAATCATGGGAAATGTTTAGTGCGCGGTCCAAGGTAATATTTAATTCCATAGGAACCAATTTTGCGACAGAATCCACTTTTGCATACGGAATTGCCATTGCCCTGCCAACATCACGAATAGAACCACGAGCAGCCATGGTGCCAAATGTAATAATCTGAGCTACATGGTCTTCACCATAGCGGCGTACAACATAATCTATCATTTCCTGTCTGCGTTCGTCGCTGAAATCAATATCAAAGTCCGGCATGCTGATACGTTCCGGATTTAAAAAACGTTCAAACAGCAAATTGTAACGGATTGGGTCAATTCCTGTAATGCCCAAACAATAAGCAGCCAAACTGCCTGCACCGGAACCTCTTCCCGGCCCTACAGGAATATCGACGGATTTTGCATAATCAATAAAGTCAAATACAATCAAATAGTAATTGACATACCCCATTTTAATAATGGTATTTAACTCAAATTCCAGTCTGTCTATCAAGGCCTGATCAGGCTGGTTTCCGTAATGACGGTAAAGTCCTTCATAACATTTGGTTCTGAAGTATTCCACATTATCCTGACCGTTTGGCGTATCATAATTTGGCAGCTTTGTATTGCCAAACTCAAATTCTACGTTGCACCGTTCCGCAATTTTTACGGTATTGTCAAATGCTTCGGGATGTTCCGGAAATAAAGCTCTCATCTCTTCTTCCGCTTTTACATAAAATTCATCGGAAGCAAATTCCATACGGTCGTCATCTTCTACGGTATGGTTTGTTTGGATGCACATTAAAATGTGATGCATCTTGCTATCTTCTTTTTTGATATAATGGCTGTCATTCGTTGCAATCAAGGGAATGCCTGTTTCCTCTGAAATACGAATTAACATGGGATTGATTTCTCTTTGGGCTTCAATTCCATGATCTTGCAGTTCAATATAAAAATTACCTTGTCCAAAGATTTGATTATGCATCAATGCAAGCCGTTTTGCCTCTTCATAATCACCTCGTCGGCAAGCTCTTGGAATTGCTCCCGCAAGACATGCAGAGGAAGCAATCAGTCCTTCGCTGTGCTTGGCCAGTAAATCCAAATCGACACGAGGCTTGCTGTAAAAGCCTTCTGTCCACGCCTGGGATACCAGTGCAGTTAAATTTTCATAACCTTTGTTATCTTTACACAGCAGTACCAAATGATGCTGTTCACCGTCCAATTCATGCACTTTATCAAAACGGGTACGTGGAGCAACATAGACTTCACAGCCAATAATAGGCTTGATACCATGCTTTTTTGCAGCACGGTAAAAATCGATAACACCATACATGACGCCATGGTCAGTGATGGCAACGGCCGTTTGTCCAATTTCTTTTAAATGTTTCATCAACGGATTGATACGGCAAGCACCATCCAACAAACTATATTCTGTATGCAAATGCAAATGTACAAAACCTGACATTGCTTCCTCCTTTCCAACATCTGCAATATGTTATAAAACTATGTGATTTTAGTTCTTTTTTCCAATGGAATCCGCAAATGCCATAATCCGCTTTAATCGATGATTGATGCCAGACCGGCTGATTGGCTCTGAGAGCTGTTCGCCCAACTCCCGTAATGACATTTCCGGATTTTCATAGCGCAAAGAGGCAAGTTCCTGTAAGTCTAAAGGCAACTGTTGTAAACCAACAGAGTGTATAATCGTTTCAATTGCCGCAATTTGTTTTGCAGAAGCAGAAACGGTTTTATCGATGTTCGCTGTTTCAAAGTTGGTTTTTCTGTTCACCTGGTTACGAACTTCCTTGAACATTTTCACCTGCATAAAATTCATGGACGCATTGGTTGCCCCCATAAACGTTAGCAAATTTTCAATTCCTTCACTGCCTTTTATATACACTACAAAACTGCCTTTTCGATTGGTAACAGCCGGCTGTAATTCCAGCTCTTGTATATTGGTAAGCAAATCATGCAAATCATTTGCTAAATTCATATAAGGCACTACAAATTCCAAATGATATTCTTTCTCAGGATTGGTTATGGTACCGCAAGATAAAAAAACTCCGCGCAAAAATGCAGCCAAACAACATTCCCATTTTATCATATCATGATTGATTCTCAGCGTAACCTCATTTCCTGTGTGGCCAAAGTACTGTAATATTCGCAATCTTTGGTCTTCATCAGGCACAGTTACAGTGCTGGTAACAGGATGCCCATTTCGTCTTGTCATTTTTGCAGAGATATCTACAACCGCCTGTGTCTGTTCGGTAACCAAATTTGCCAAGCGCAAAGCAGTTTCTCTGTGTTCGGTACTGAAAGCAATACTTCTGAGTGAAAACTGTTTTGCAAACAATAAAATACCGTAACATTCTGCTTTGGCACAGCAGTCATACGGGCAAACTTGTTTGCAAAGTTCACTTTTGGTATCTGCTGCAAATGACATAACTGTTTTCTCCTTATCGTTTAATATCTCTATGGTTTACACTGGCTCGCTTATTCTGTGCAATTAGATGTTTATACAGCAACTCTACAATGGTAACGGAACGATGCTGTCCGCCTGTACAGCCAATTGCAATAACCAATTGGCTTTTTCCTTCATTGCAAAACAGCGGAATCATATAATCAATTAAGTCCAAAAAGCGTGTAATAAAACCTTGTGTCTCGTCCCACTTCATGACATATTCTTTTACAGGTTCATCCAACCCCGTTAATTTTTTCAGTTCAGGCACATAAAACGGATTTGGCAGACAACGGACATCAAACATCATGTCTGCCTCGGTGGGAATTCCGTTTTTAAAGCCAAATGACATAATTTGAATGGTAAGCGCATCCGAAACATTGCCCAGAAATAAATTGGACAAACGTTGTTTTAATTGAGAAGGCGCCAAATAGGAAGTATCTATGATATAATCCGCAGCTTCACGCATTGGTCTTAACATTTCCCGTTCCATTTTCACTGCTTGTTCCAAAGAACCGGACGCCGCTTCCGATAATGGATGTCTGCGTCGTGTTTCTTTATAGCGGTGTACCAACACAATGTCGCCCGCATCTAAAAATAAAATTTTATACGGTACCTTTCTTTCTTTAAATATCTCTAAAAACTCAAAGAATTTATCAGAGAGCGCTCCGCCTCGAATATCTGTCACAACCGCAACACGTGAAAAATCTTCTTTGGCACGCTCACACAAATCATAAAAGGTAACCACAAGCTTTGATGGGATATTATCCACACAATAAAATCCAATATCCTCCAAAGCATTGATGGTAACCGATTTTCCGGCACCAGACAATCCTGTTACAATTAAAAATTCCATTTTCCCATCCTTTCCCTTTAAAATCCGCACTCTCAATCTTATTTTATAGGAACCGGTATTATCCTCCAATTGCACGAATTTCACATTCCAGCATAATACCTGTTTGTTCTTTTACCGTAGTTTGAATCAAAGCAATTAAATCTAAAACATCTTGACATGTTGCATCGCCGGTATTCACAATAAAGCCTGCATGTTTTGGACTGACCATTGCTCCGCCAACCGTTTTGCCTTTTAAACCACACTGCTCAATCATGGTACCTGCAAAATATCCTACAGGACGTTTAAATACACTTCCTGCACTTGGATATTCCAACGGCTGTTTCTCTTTTCGTCTTCCCATTAAATCATCCATTTTGGCTTTGATTTCCTGCTTATCACCTTTTTTCAATTGAAAAGCAACAGATAATACAATTCCATGTGACTTTTGATAAACGCTATGTCTGTATGCGAAATCCAATTGTTCTGCAGTAAAAGTTTCAATAGTACCATCAGGATTCATATGAGTACAGCTTAGCACCACATCTTTCATTTCTTCACCGTATGCTCCGGCATTCATAAAGGCTGCACCGCCAATGGAACCCGGAATTCCCCATGCAAATTCCAACCCTGTCAAGGACTGCTGCAATGCATAACCGCAAACAGTTGCCAAAGAGGCCCCTGCACCTGCTTCCAGTATATTGTTTTCTTTTAAAGTAATGTCAAAAAATGTACCTCCCAACTGTATCACAGCACCTCTGATACCGCTGTCCTTTACAAGCAAGTTGGAACCTTTTCCAATTACCATACAAGGTACACCCAATTCCTTTGCAGCTGTATCAACAGATTGCAGCGCTTGCACATCATTTACTACAATAAACAAATCAGCCGGTCCGCCTATTTTAAATGTGGTATGCTTACGCATGGGTTCTTGATTTCGCACATCACAATGTAATGAAATTGCAAGTTGTTCCAGTTTTTCCAGTTGACTCATAGTCGCCTCCATGGTATACAAAATTAAATTTCCAAATCTATCTTCTTTTCTTGCGGCCGCATAATATCAGGATCCATTCCCATATGTTCCATAAGATCTTTTGCTGCATTATAACCCATTGTTTTTTCACGGTTATTCATTGCTGCTACTTCAATAATGACTGCAAGGTTTCTTCCTTGACGAACCGGAATGGTCATAACAGGTACTTTAATATCTAAAATTTCAGTATATTCTTTGTCAATCCCCATGCGGTCATATTCACTTTTATCATCCCATACTTCTAAATTAATGATAAAGTCTATTTTTTCTGTTGTTTTAACAGCGCCCATACCGAACAGACGCCGTGCATTGACAATTCCGATTCCGCGCAGTTCAATAAAGTGGCGAATATTTTTTGGAGAAGAACCAACCAATGTCTTTGCAGAAACACGGCGAATCTCAACTGCATCATCCGCAATTAAACGATGCCCGCGTTTGATTAATTCAATGGCTGTTTCACTTTTTCCAACACCGCTGTCTCCAACAATCAAAATTCCTTCACCGTATACTTCAACCAATACGCCATGCCTGGTTACACGAGGAGCAAGTTGTACATTTAAAAAGGAAATTAATGCTGCCAACAATACACATGTCATTTCATCGGAACTCAATAACGGTACTTCATATTTTTTTGCAATGGTGATAAATTCCTCCACAGGCTGTAAGCTGCGGCAAAATATCACTGCAGGAGGCTGCTTGGAAAGCAAGGCTTCCAATACCTCAATACGTTTTTCCTTATCGCATTCTTCTTCCAAATAAGCGGATTCCGCATTGCCTATAATAAGAATTCTATCTTTCTCAAAGTGAGTAAAAAAGCCGTGTAATTCCAAGCCGGGACGATTTACATCCGGAGAACATACCAATAATTCATCCGGATTGGAAGGCATATAAATGGTTTCCAAAGAAAGCTCTTTCATGATTTTTGATAATGGAATTGTAAACTGAGACAATGCAACACACCTGCTTTCCTTCATATTGAAAAGTCTATTTTATTTATTATACCGTAACTGTAAAAAAGTTTAAAGGGGTTCCCCAAAAAAGATTTCCCAGTTTTTTCGTATAAAATCGCTATTATTCGTATATTTTGAATGATTCCTTTACAAAAAAGTAATTCTGTCAAGGGAAACAAAGAGCACAATATTGCAAGTTCCATGTACATGTTTTTGTCGGCAGCAAACCAGTACTTTACAGTACAAGTATGGATTACAACTCGCATGATGATATAACAAACTTTCGGAACAACAATTTAAAAATTTTGACTGTTATGAAAATGTTTTCGTTTTTATCTGTAAAAATTGCATAGCTATTTTTTAATGTTATAACAACCTTACAACAATTTCAAAATCGCAGATTTTGGTTGTTGCCAGAACGTTTTAACGTTTATACGTTAGAAATTGCATAGCCATTTCTTTTATGTTATAATAAAAGTTAAATATTAAAAATGGTGAGCATATGAGAATTGTAATTTTTACAGAGACTTTTATTCATAAAAATACGGCAGCTGCCAATCAGGCCGCAGTTTTACAAAAGGGCTTGCAACAGCTTGGACATAAAGTTTTAATTGTGACAGGATCTACAAAAGCAACAGAAATTACATTGGCCAGAGGTATGTTATGTTGCCCTGCGAGTAAATCCAATAATTTCTATCGGCAAAGTGCCAATAAATTATATGCACATATGCTAGACTATTACATAAGTGCATTTAAACCAGATGTTCTTCACATATTAACTATGTCTGAAATTGGAATGGCAGGACTGCGCTTTGGACAGAAGAATCAAGTTCCTATCATCTCCACTGTTCATGAATTTCACAATGCGCAGCAGTTAGATGGAGAGCAGTCTTTGCAACAAATATTCAGCTTGATTATGCAGCCATTGGCCCAACGTCACGCTCAAAAAATATTATCCCACTCTCAAATTGTAACGTATTCTTCACGACAATTGGTTTCCCACATTAAAGAATACGCTCCAAAAGCAAAAATTATCCGTATTCCTTATTGTGTAAATGATGTTAAATTTCGTACATACGGTATCAGTGAACAAGCATGTTGGGAAATGAAAGAGCGCCTACGTTTAAAAACCGATGATACAGGTGTCATTTTCGCAGGACAACTTTACAAAAATAATAATGTGGACCAACTGCTTTATTACTGGAAAAAATGTGTAAAACCTACAGACACGTTAAGACTAATTATTGCCGGTGATGGACCGCAAATGAATTATCTGAAAAACTTAGCGTTAGAATATGGTATCATGTCCCAAGTAACATTTACGGGAGAACTGTCACAAGAAGAATTGAACACTTGTTTTGCTGTATGCGATGTATTCGTCAGCGCAACCGGCTCTATGACCATGAAGGCTTCCCCGCTGGAAGCAATTGCGTGTGGTGTACCGGTCATTATCCCAAAGAAAAGTGCAAATGCGGATATTGTAATAGAGGGGCAAAACGGATTTACCTATGAAAACCCAATAGATATGTACCGGCTGATACGTAATTTTACAAATATGAGCAGCCGACAAAGAGCTTATTTGCGTACATTGGTCAGCAAAACAGCCGAACGGTTAACACCTGCCAGTCAGGCCGAAACTATTCTTAAATTATATTTGTCTTTAAAAAGAAATCCCAATATTGCTCGAAAATAAAATTGTAAGTATAATTGGTATTAAAATCATTGAATCAACATAAAAAGGCAGCTCCTCAATTTGTGAGAAGCTGCCTTTTTATCATAAATTATTCAGATTTTCTTTTTCTTGTAACAACAAATGTGCCTGTCATGACACTTGCTGCTAATACCGCAACAGTAATCCAAATGACAGTTTTACTGTTATCTCCTGTTTGCGGTGAATTCATTCCTTGTTCAGCAGAACTATTTTCTGTTGAACTGTTGATTGTCCCTGAATCACCCGGAGTAGTAGGTTCTGTAGGATTGACCGGAATTTCCTCTTTCTTCTCCAAAGCTGCAATTGCATCTTCGATTGCTTGTGCCATGGCATCGACTTCGTCTTGTTGTGTAATATTTTTATTTCTTACCACACTATTTATCGCTGCATCCACGCCTGAAAAATCTTTATACTCATCTTTGTTCAAAGATTCTGCCTTGGCAATTGCTTCGTCAACCTTGGTATAATCGGCGTCTTTATACATTAAGTCAGCTATTGCATCTAAAATTGTCTGTGCCATTGCATCTACTTCTGACTGTCTTGTAGAATCCAAACCATATACAACAGCGGCCAATGCTTCATCTACGATTTCAAAATTTTGGTACTGCTCTCTGTTTAAAGCATTCGCTTGAGCAATTGCTTTTTCTACTTCTGTATATACAGCAGATATATGTAGTTTATCCCATTGAAAAGTGGGACCGTTCATACCTCTTATCCATGTAACCCCCTGAGCAGCATTGGCCTGTAATGAGGAAAGGATTTCTTCTGAAGAAAACGATGTAACTGCTTTTCCACAAACAGACTCATCAAAATCCGGATCTGCTGATGCGGAGCTTCCGCTCGGATCTAAAACCAATTTCACAACCGCTGCGTATGGATTTTCTGCATCCGGAGATACAGGCCAGTAACAATTTGTAACCTCACTGTCTACAACCGCAGCAATCCAAGTAATATTTCCCGGTTCCGCACAGGTAATATCGGTTGTGGATACAAAACAGTTGCGAATTGTAACACCCGGCATGCCTCCAAAATCAAAATTTGCACCTAGAATTCCGCCAACACCGGCATCTGTATATTCACAAACAATACTTCCATCAAAATAACTATCTGAAATGACTGCATCTTCCGTTGCATTTTCCCACTGACCAATTAATCCACCAACCGTATCGGAAGAAGTATCCCCCACATTCAGACTTTTTACAGAAGCAGAGGAGTAACATCCAATAATCTGTGTACCTGCTGTACATTGCCCAATTAATCCTCCGACGAGCTGAAATCCTCCGCTATCATGAGCACTGGACACAACTCCTGTTGTATAGCAATTGATTACTTTTGCTTGATTTGCCCAATCGGCAAGAATACCCATATTGGTAGAAGCAGCATTTGACGGAGTCTGTAGATTCGCATTCACAATTCCTAAATTCTGTACTGTACCTGTTTGAGATATTACTCCAAAAAAGCCATATGCTCCGTTGTTTGGACTGGTACAAGTCAAATTTTTTACAATATGTCCTTGTCCGTCAAATGTTCCTCCAAAATAATTGGCTACATTATTTCCTGTGCCGATTGAAACCCATTCATGACCGCTTAAGTCCACATCTGTATCAAGGTAAACAGTAACACCTTGAAATACATTTCCGGTTTCATTAACTATTTTAGCTAAACCGGCCAATTGTTCTGCAGTAGTCAAATGAAACTCTGAAATACCGTCTTGATACCATGATGTATCTGCAGTGCCATCCCAACTGTCTACAGACGTTTCTTCTGCAAACACAGTAGTAGAAAATACACTAAACACCATGATAGCTGAAATAACTATCGCCATAACTCTTTTCTTGTACATACCCAATCTCCTTTTATCTTTCTTATAAACTAACAGTGAAAAAGGTTACTTTTTGAAAGGTATACTTTTTTCAGAAATATAAAATTATGTTAAATTTAATAATTTATCTTGAACAATATAGAAAAATATAGTAAAATATAATATATCAAACTGTCAATTTATTGCTTTTTCAGTTATCTAAAAAAGTATACCTTTTTGAATTATTTACTTACACATACCTTGGTTAAGACAGAATAAAAATAATTAGAGATAAAAAAAGAACGACTTTGTACAAAGTCGTTCTTTTTACTGTCATTTATAAACTATTTAGCTTTTTT
>UQLQ01000033.1 GCA_900541905.1 uncultured Oscillospiraceae bacterium | reverse complement strand
TTCTTACCAAAAAGGAGTTATTTTTTACCAAAAACACAAACTATTTTACACTACCACAAAAGCATTTCTACCATTAGGATTAAAAGACAATATTTTTATTTCTTTCTTTGTAAAATCTCTGTTTCTGTGAGTGATGATTACTCTTTTCCTCGCACATATGTGCTTTCGCTACTTTTTTCTTAAATAACAAAAGTACCCTAACGATTCAACACATACTCTTTTCTATGTCTTACTATTAGGGTACAAATTTAACTATACAGTATTTCCATCTTGGTTTATAATCCTACCTTTAATCTATTTAATGATAATTTTAATACTCTATTCTTTTTTCTGTCTCTCTTCCAAAACTTGTAATATAACGAATCTTTTAAAATAAAGCAGTATAAACTCTGTTGTCATATCATCATAAAAGAATTTCGTTTATAAATTTTAAAATTTGCACAATGTTTAATATATTGAAGAGAGTCATCATTAAAATAAACAAGCAACGTTTTTCTAAGATTTTAAAAAACTATATTGCCTATTTCTATATATCACACATTCTGCTATGTAATCATCTCCTACTTTCCTGGTTTTCCAATCTCCTAAAACCAAAATTAGTTCTTTATGATTTGATGTTTTCACTTTATTATAAAATTCCCAGAACAATTTACTCTTTTCAAAGTCAATTCGAATATACTTTCCAGATGGATATGGGAAAGATGGATAGTTCATAATACATGAAAATTCATTTTTAATCTTATGATAATACGTGCATTGAACTATTTTTTTCCCTAATATACCATTTCTATTTTCTGTAAAGTTTCTTTCATCTGCCAAAATTTGATTTGTTCTAATGCCATTATATACCGCATACTTTCTACACATCAAATACATTTGTTTAACTGTCGATATACTTTTCTTTCCGCCACCACCATTTATCACAATATTTTTTAAGCGATAACTTTTTTTTCTATCATGTTCCTTCATTATTTTTTCTGCTAGATATTCAAAATCAAATTTCTTTTCTTCATATTCTGTTGGATTAAAATTACCGTCTGCACTGCAAAATATACTAGCATGTTCAGGGCTATTGGGTAGTCTTCGAAAATATGCACTTTCTGGATGTGACGCATCTACTAATGTCATACACGCCTTACACCCTAAAGTTTTACAATAAAATGTCTGGCTAATATGATTAATTGCTGCATCTTTGGCTTTTAAAATAAATTTTTTTTCTTTATCTAAGTATGCTTCATATGCCATGCATGTACCTCATCTTAATCAATCTCTCTTTGCATTTTCCACAAATTACTTTTCTGAATCATCTATTTGAATTCATTTCTTAATATTTTATTATCAATTTTTTCTTTTATCAAAAACACTAATACTTATTTTATACATTATATAATCCCATATTAATGCAATAATGGGAGAGCAGCAAAGAAATACAAAAAGTACATCTTGAGTTAATTTGACACCAAGTAACATTAGTAATTGATATATTCCCCAAAAAAGGCCCGCCGGAAATAAAAAGGATACCATGAGAAGCAATCGGCCTTTTTCGGCTCCAAATTTCAATACGAGTGGGATCGACATCCCACCAAAAATCATAGCTATAACTAGTGCAACTAAAGCAATAAACAGCAACTCTAATATATCATATGAATTAAATCCCACATCATTTATGATAATTCCACCTACTAATCCTAAAATCAGTCCAAACAGAGAACCGAGGCTTGAAAAAATAAATAATGTTACAAATTTTGCTAATACAATATCCTTTTTTGTAATAGGTAATATTAGAGCATATCTTAGCCAATGTGAACTGTCATCAAATGTAAAAGTAGTTACAATCATCATACTACACAAAATTGCGCAAATAAAAATATAACTACTTATGCCAGAAAAAGGAATAACCGCAAACGCAAAGACTATTAAAATAAATAGCATGGATTTCAAATTATGCCCGATATTATAAAGATCTTTTAAAATAAGACTTTTCATTATCCCCGCTCTCCTTTCACAAACAATAAAAGAATATCTTCAAGTGTAGTATTTTCAATATTTAAGTTATACTTATTTTCTGCTATTTTCTTATTCGCTACCAGTATCTGCCATTGAGAGTTTTCCTTTCTGCAAGCTAGAATGTCATTTTTATCAATTAAATCAAATTCATTCTGTCTACACTGAATAATACCATATTTATTTAATAGCTCACTCTTGGAGTTGCAGAAAAGAAGTTTTCCATTGTGAATAAACGTTATATAATCTGCCACTTTCTCCAAATCTGTTGTAATATGTGATGATATTAAAATAGAATTTTCAGTATCACGTACAAATTCTAAAAATACTTCTAACACATCGTTACGCACAATCGGATCAAGCCCACTTGTTGCTTCGTCCAAAATAAGTAATTTGGGATTATGAGACATTGCCACTGCAATACACAATTTCATTTTTGTTCCTTTGGACAATGTTTTTATCTCTTTATCTTCTGGTATATCAAAACGCTTTATATACTTACGATATAACTCCATATCCCATTTTGTATATGCATTCTTTGCAATGTTTCCTACCTTTTTGGGAGTTAATGTCTCATAGAAATTTACTTCGTCAAACACAACACCTATGTCTTCTTTTAGTTTATGATTATTAGTTAATTGTTGTCCCCAAAATCTTACTTCTCCATAATCCGGCTTTATCAAATCAAGTATACCATTAATTGTAGTGCTTTTTCCTGCTCCGTTTTCTCCTACTAATCCCATGATCTTACCTTTTGGAATTTCAAAAGAGATATTTTTTAATTCAAAATTTGAATATACCTTTGATAATTGTTTTACTACTAATGCATTATCCATTTTATCACCTCCTGAATTTATCAATTATTCTTTTTAAACATTCTTTCTGCGATATCATAATATTGTCTGATTTTATTTACCTCAACATGCTTAATCTTCATACCGGGACGATCCACTCGCAATTTTGAATTGTCTGGAACAATTAATTCCGCTTCGTACTCCTCAAGATTTTTACGTAATTCAGTACCCGGATAGGGAGTATTAATCGCAAACAAAATATTCGATCCAAATTTATCTTGCAGGAGTTTTGCTTTCTTCAATGTCTCCTCAATTGTATCACATGTATCTTTGTGATGTCCAAGCATAATGGATACATTAGTATTTATATGATATTTACTTGCTATTTTCACTGCATTATATACTTGTTGAAATGTAATATGCTTGTTTATTGTTTTTAATATTTCATCATTACCACTTTCCATTCCAAACTGTATCATTCTACAACCAGCTGTTTTCATTTTTACCAGCAGTTCTTCTTTCACAACATCTGCTCTTGATTCGCACCCCCATGAAAAGTTAATGTTTGTATCTTCCTGAAAACTGCAGATAAGATCACAAAATTCTTTTGTTCTTTCGGGTCTCAATGTAAAAGTATCATCAATAATAAAAAATTCCGTCATAGAATACCGCTTATATAACTCAACCACCTCAGCATATATATCTTTGGCACTTCGCATTATAATCTTATTTCCCCAGAAAGCATGAGAAGAACAAAAAATGCACCTTCCAGGACATCCTCTAGCCGTTGAAATGGTAAACGGATAACTATATTTCTTTAAATTTAAAAAACCTCTATTTGGATACGGCAAAACATCCAAATTGTTTATCCGCTTAATTTTATTACATTTAATTAAACTATTCTTTTTATACACTAAGCCTGAAATATTGTCCAAATCTACTTTTTGATTTTTAATTTTATAATCACAAATATCTAGAAATGCTTCTTCCCCTTCTCCTCTGATAAGATAGTCAAATCCCATCTCCATCATCTTATTATATTCAAAGGTTGCACAATGTCCTCCTCCTACAATAATTACATTAGGATTTTTTTCTTTTATTTTTTTTATAAGGGTATTCTGTATCTTCCAAGATTCAACATAAGTTGCTATGCCTACAATTTTAGGTGCACATTCTGATAATGCGTCAAAAAACTCCTGCATTTCAAATAGCTCTACAGCTAAATCTATAAAACTCACCCTATATCCATATTTCTCCAGATATGTCGCAATATACAGTTGCCCTAATGGTGGCATCGAACTTAAAGTCGCCAGTTGTTCCCTATACTTTATAGTTCTGTCAAGAGGCACATTAATCAACAAAACATCCGAATTTCTTTTTATTTTCATATGTACTTGTCCTTATTTATTCACCAAATATTTTTTTTTGAATAATCTTTTTCTTAATTTTACAGTCTCTAGCAACCGCATTTATAGGTAATCCCTCCATAATATTTATAGCTTTGCATCCGCCTAAACAAATACTCCACGCAAAGCATTTTTTACATTCTTCAGAAATAATCTGATCCGAATAGTCTTTTTCTCTATTATCTAAATATTCATTAATGCTATTATAATAATATGATGTACCATTCAACTTATGACATGGAAAAACCTTATTATTTATATTAACATACAACTCCTCGCAACCAATTCCGCAATGTCTTTTCTTCTGAAGTTTTTTACTACCATTCTGGCAAAATCCTTTATACATCATAATAGGAAAATAATTGCTTCGCTTTTTAATTCGATTATTTTTCCATGAATTTAAAAAAGTATTATTTTGATAAATTTCTAACAAACAATCCGCATTATCTATATTATAATCATTTAAAATAATTCCTGCCATTCCAAGATCAAATGCTTGTTGCTGCATATCATTCAAGACTTTTTCATTTTCACTTGTGATTGTTAAACCGAGATAACAAGTAATGGAATTTGCCAAATATTCTTTAATACACTCATGAAATTTTTTATAATATCCCGGAAATACCTGTTTATCATTTTGAAATTCATCGCTATGATATAAAGGAATAATATATTTAATTTTTTTATTACCAGCACTTAATTGAATCAATTCTCTTGGAAAATTACATGGTTTTATTGTGCTATATACAAAAAAACAATCATATTTCATCGCAATGGAAAGGATATCAAATATCCTTTGGCTATCAAGCTTTTCACAGTTTAAAAACAGTTTGATTTCTTTCTCTTTGGAATAAAAAGAAATTTGGCCAAGTATCTCTTGAAACTCTTGCATACTTCTTTCTGAAGTAGCAGAAGCCATTTCAATATAGAGACGATTAATTCCACGAGTATTTTTTTTTAATTCTTTAGTATCGTCTTGCTTATCTAATACAATCTTATTCATTGCCAAATGCTCTATAAAATCGTTAATATATTCTTCAACTACTGTTTCAGGTAAATCGTATTCGACAGAGATTTCTACAATAATTTCATTTATAGTTTTCTTACCATCCAGTTTATCCAAAATAGTTCTACCTGTCTCATTTGCACATATTACTTCACAATCTTCATTATTATAAAGCAATGTTCTTTCTTTTATTTTTTTTGTGCAAAAACGAGTACTATCAAAAATGTAAATTTTGTTCTTATTAATCATTTTCTCACTCCTTTTACTGTACTAACTTTTGTCCCTCTCCTAGATAATACCTCAGTTGATTGATTGAAAGATGTTTTGTATTTATAATAGGTGAATTTAAGAGATATTTTTCCCATTCATCTGTTTTAATTTCAATTCCTAACTCTTTCCTTTTTTCATACTGCTCTGTCCCTGGAAATGGCGTATTAACGCTACAAACGACACGAGCACCGTAATCATCGCTTAAATGCTTTGCAAAAGAAATCGTTTTCTTTACAGTTTCTTCTGTGTCAAAAGCATGTCCTACTATATACGAAACTTGTATATGCATATTATACTTTGCTGCACACATAACCGCATTTTCTATTTGCTCTATAGTTACATGCTTTTTTATTCTTTGAAGAATCTCGTTATCTGCACTTTCCATACCAAATTGAATCTTGTGACATCCTGATTCATAAAGGATTCTAATGAATTCTTCATTTATTACATCTGCTCTCGATTCACATCCCCATACAAAAGAAATACCTGATTGTCTTAACATTTCACAAAATTCCAAACATCTCTTTTTTGAGGCAGTAAAGGTATCATCTGTAATGTAAAAAATATTTGCACCATATTTTTCATATATATCCATTACTTCTTTATAAACATTCTCTGCAGATCGCATAATAACACTCTTTCCCCAAAATGACTTAGAAGAGCAGAATATGCATTGCCCTGGACATCCCCTAGATGTTGAAATAGTATATGGTAAAACATATTTCTCCTTTTTAATCAGTGACCGATCTGGGAATGGCAGCTGATCAAGATTTTTTATTCTCTCAACATTTGCATTTGCAATAACACTTCCTTCCTTATTCTTATAACATAAACCTTTTATGTTTTCTTTCTTCAACTTACCGCGAAGTAGGCAATCACATAACTGACAAAATACATATTCGCCTTCTCCTCTCAAAACAAAATCTGTCATACTTTCATTCAAAACTTGCTCGTAGCAAAAGGTTGCAAAAGCACCTCCAGCAGCAATTATAATATTGGGATATTTTTGTTTTATCCTTCTACATAATATTTTTTGTACATTCCAAGCTTCATTATATGTACTCATTCCAATAATCGAAGGATTACATTCCTCAATAGCTTGAAAAAATTGATTCTCGTCTAAATTTTCAACTGCTAAATCGATTATTTTAACAGTATAATTATTTTTCTTTAAATAAGTACCTATGTACATAATGCCTAATGGTGGCATAGAATTGCCTTCTGCCAATTTCTTTTTATACCATGTTCCAGTCGGAAGATTTAATAACAATACATCTATCTTATTCATTTTTCCTCCATCTTATGCAAATAAAGTATTAAATTCATCAGATTCATCAGTTATACTTACTAATTCTTGTTCTTCTAAATTGTTAAGTATCTGAATTAATGTTTCCTTTGGTATAAGATCTTTCATTTTTTCAATCAAATTTTCTCTATATATTTCGTCATCTATTGCTAACCAGACTTTCGAATAAGATCTATTTAAAATAACTGTTTTTCCTCGTATAGTAATTACCTGTATAAGTCCATCTTCTCTTTGATACCAACTTGCACATTCAATTGCTACAATTACCATTACCTATCACCTCAATTACTAAAATTTATTAATAAAGGCAGTACAACACAAAAACTTTAGTTTATTACTAACAAATTTTTATCCTGGAATTCCTGGACCCGGAATCATAACTGTCACAATTCCACAAGAAACTCCACTAGCAACCCCACTAGCAACTGCTTCACCCATAGATCCACCAGCTATTTGTGTTTCTTCCAGTTCATCAGTTCTGATTTTTTTTGCCTCTGGTACTTCAAAAACCCCTTTTAATTCATCTTTTTTTAACATAATGGTTCCTCCTCATTCTTTTAATTTTGTGTACTATAATCTGGGGACTTCCCCTCAGTTATAAAAAACTCTGTACTAAAATGTGTTAATACTGCCAATATTAATTGCAAAAATTAATTATTATTTCTAGAATATAACGAATAATACCCTTGTTTAGACATCATTAAAGTCTCATGATCACCGCATTCCTGAATCATTCCACTCTCGATGTAATAAATAATATCGGAATCAATTATTGTCGATAGACGATGAGAAATAACTAATAATGTTATCCCTAACCTTCTTAGATTATTATGAATTTGCATTTCATTTTGAATATCCATAGAACTAGTTGCTTCATCTAATATTAAAATTTGAGGATTTCGTATAAGACATCTAGCAATCGCAATTTTTTGTATTTGACCACCAGACAAATTATTATTCTGATTAGATATAACTGTATCTAATCCCATAGGCATATTGAGAATATCATCATAAAAATTTACAATTTTCAAAACCTCAAGTATCATATCGTCTGAAATATTTTGTAGTCCTAACAGAATATTTTCCTTTATAGTTGCATTGAAAATTACTGCTTGTTGATTTACAATACTAAAAATATTGAAATATACTTTAGGGTCAATTTTTGATATATATTTTCCATTTATTTTTACTTGTCCACATGTTGGCTCATACAGTCTGCATAACAGCTTGATTAATGTGGTTTTTCCTACTCCAGAAATTCCAACAATTGATACTTTTTGTCCCTTATAAACATCTAAGTTGATATCTTTCAATACTAATTTTTGGTTGTCGTTATACTTAAAATTAACATTCTTTACTTCAAGTTTTTCAAACTCTTTTAAGGTATTCCCTCCCTCAAGCTTCATTTCTGGCTCATCTAATATATCATTAATATAGCTGAGACTTGGTTTTAATCTTACTAGGTTAATAATAGAATTAATTGTAATTGCCTCATGCTTTACAAAAAAACTGATTAATATATATATTACAACCATATTTCCTAACGGTTGCAAACCGATATCCCATAAGTAAACATATATTATAATCAAAACTATCGGAAAAAAGATTTCTAGCATATTAATATTCATATTAAATCGCAGAACAACATTTTGATTTCTTTTATATGTTTGTTGATATCCTTTAAAATCGGCATCTATTTTTCCTGAAAAATATCGCTCCATTCCCATTGATTTAATCTGAAAAATATTTAGCACAATCTCGGTCTGTGTCTCTTCAAATTTTCTACTTTTTAAAATATACTTTTCGCTAACCTCATATAATTTCTTATTAATAAAGTAAACATACAGCCCAATCACAATACTTGTGATCCCTAACAAAATAGCGATCCTAACATCAAAGAGACAAAAATATGTATATATAACAAATACTGTGCTTCCTCCCATAATCAATGTAATTACTATCGTGGCTAACGTCTGTTCTACATTCTTGAGTAAGTTTAAACGAAACAAAATATCAGCTGAATTTTTACTGTCAAAAAAAGCGTATCTTATTTTTAAAAGATGATGTGTCACTCTGTAAGATAGTTTACTCATTATTGCGCATTGCAAAAAAACTAACGAATGATTTTGTATCTCAATGATAGCTATATAAATAATAATTGCAATAAGCAAACAAATGTATAATTGCCAATCTGTTTGAATTTTTTCTGATTTATATATCAAAGCATTGACTATATTCTGCAATACGACAGGTATAAAAACTGTAATTATATTGCTAATTATTGAGATTAAAGCCACTCCAGATAGAGCAACAGTAAGTTCCCGAAACACCTTTTTTACATGACGGAAATCACATTCTCTAGCTTTATATTGTTTAAATCCAATATCTTTTTTTACCGTAATGATATATCGATTAAATTTATGTTTAAGTTCACTAAAATTTATTTTTTCTCTCCCCATTGCAGGATCTATAATGTAGCAAACTTCTCGTCGTATTTTTTCAATTACTATATAATGGTGCTTAAGAAGAAGAATACATGGCACTCTTTTTTTTAAATCTTCTATACACAATTCTTTTATATTCTCAATTTTAGGTTCAAAGCGAATACTTTTCAAAATATTATTCAAATTTGCAATGGACAATCCGTCTCTTCCTACATAAAATTTTTTTCTATAAAATTCTATCGGTTGAATAAATCCATACGCAGACGCCAAAGTAGCAACGGCACAAAGCCCACATTCATTTTGATTGGATTGTAGATAAACCTTTGTTTTTATAGTTATCCCTCCTCCCATATACTTTATAAAATACATTTCTTTAAATCTTCTCTACCAACTCGTTCCCGTAGAAGATCTAAATTTTGTCCTTCTAAAAGCCGACCAGTATAGCTTTCAAATGCTCTAGCTTGGGTTATTCACCGTTTTCTCCTCCTTGTTTTGTATTTCTTTGTATAATAATTATATGTCAAAATGTAGAAAATTGACTAAAATCGAATAAGTGAGCTGTTTTGCCGAATTATCGCACTAATTATTAAATTCTTACTACATTTTTTCTAGAATAACTGTGGTATTTTATTATCGATATTCTATTTAAGCAAAATGCTCTGTAATGTTACGTGTATAACAATAATTAACAAAGATGTGTAAATCATCCTGACTTATAATATTCAAACTACGATCTAATATCAAAAAAGATTTTAGTATTCCATTTACAATAAGATTTTATATTTTCACGGACGCACACTTTTTATATGCATCCTCAAATAGATCTTGCAATGAACTATCATCAGAGTTTTATAATTATGAAAAAATACTCCGTCTAAATTTATTATCTATGTTAAAAATATCATAAATTCTGTTTATGGAATTGAGCAAGAGCTTATATAATTTTCAAAGTAAAACAACTAATAGCGTAGCATGCCATAGCTGCTACGCTATTAGTTACAGCGAATCATCTATTATTAATTTTTCTAGTATCTTCTTTGCATGCCTTTTTAAAACATATTCAAAATGTATACCCTTGTAAGTGTTACCTTATATATTTTCATATCATATGATTTATATTTCTGATATTGTCTTCATTACAAAAGAATCTACAACCTTATAGCTAAAAATAAATGATACGTTTTCTTCTCGTTTAATGTGACAGTATTGTGAACTTGTCCCTACTTAGATGTATTCTGCCTTTTTGTATCTCTTTTTAGTTCGTCCGGAATTTTAGGATCAAACATACCTGGAATCATGCATTTCCCAACTGCATGTTTTCCCATATTAATTGCAAAATTACCGATGCTTTTTTTAAAATTTTTATTCATTATTTTTTCTCCTCGTATAATAAGTTTATAGTTAATAGTTACATTGTTCCTTGGTAATTAAATCAATCTATACATAGATCAATCGGTTTGTTTATATCCATGATAGAATTGACATAGGGTCAATCAGATATAAGCTCTGTTTTCTCCTGTTGGATCAGTTATGATCACTTCATTGAAAGTCTGTCCCCCTGACATGGAAGTTAACTTCAAACCAACTGGCTGTTTGTTAGAGTTTGTGAGCAGCCCTTTTGCAGTGGGGTTCGCATCTGCTCATCTCTAACTGAATTCTAATACCGCGAGGGTGTTGATGCTCCATGATCGTGGGTATTACCAAGCCGATTGACCATAAATTCCTAACGAAAGAAGGTGATATTATGAACCCACTTTACGTCGGTATTGATGTGAGCAGCAGATCCAACGTGGCTTACCTTATGAAACCCGATGGTTCTAAGCACAGTAACTTTTCTGTCCCTAATTCTTTGGACGGTTCCCGTCAGCTTGTGAAACGCATCCTTTCTGCCATTACTTCTGAATCCCTTTCAGACGTCATCATTGGTTTGGAGGCAACCTCCGTTTATGGTGACAATCTCGTCTGATTCCTAAGGGAAGATGGCTCTCTTTCGTCTTATAACAAAAGGATCCACGTTCTCAACCCTAAACAGGTCAATAAATTCAAACAGGCTTATAACGACCTGCCTAAAAATGATTACGTTGATTCCTTTGTCATTGCTGACTGCCTGCGTTTCGGTAGAATCAACAAAGAAGTTTATCTGGATGACTATCGCTATAAAGCCCTCCAGAACCTTACAAGAGCCAGATTTTTTGCTGTACAGAACCTTGTCAAGGAAAAGCAGCGTTTTCTGAACTACCTGTTCAAGAAGTATTCTACGATGGCGCAGGAGAAGGTATTTTCCAATACCTTCAGTACCTCTGCCTTAGCGGTCTATGAAGAGTTTGACTCTGCTGAAACCCTGGCAGATATGGACTTACAACAGCTCACAGAATTCCTTATCCAAAAAGGGAAGAACCGCTTCCCCGACCCGGAATCTGTGGCGAAAGCCATTCAGAAAGCCGCCCGGAGTTCTTACCGTTTACCAAAAACGATAAACGACTCTGTTAATCAGGTGCTTTCCATATCCATAAGCTCTATGAAAGCTTTGGAATCACAAATCAAAGCCTTTGATAAGGCAATTGCCGCACAGATGGAACTGATCCCCAATACTCTGACTTCAGTTAACGGGATCGGCCCAGTTTATTCTGCCGGCATCATTGCAGAGATTGGGGATATCAACCGGTTTCCTAATCAGGCTGCTTTAGCAAAACACGCTGGTCTTGTATGGTCACAGCATCAATCCGGTGACTTTGAGGTTCAAAATACACGCCTCATAAAATCCGGAAATCGATATTTAAAATATTACCTGTGTGAAGCTGCTATGTCTCTTGTGAGATGCGACGCAGAGTACAGCCGTTTCTACCACCTCAAATATAAAGAAGTCAACAAGTACCAGCACAAACGTGCCCTCGCATTAACTGCCCGTAAATTCGTGCGGCTTGTCTTTCGACTGCTGAAAGACAACTGCTTATACAGGGCACCGGAAGCTCATTAATTTTGAGCCACGGTGATGTTCCAGGCCCGGCTTTTGAGAAAATCAAAATCGGCGGGGCTTAGGTGGGTGTTTTTTGTCTTAATGAAAGAGTCATAAAAAAATGCGATTTTTATTTATTTTTCTCTTGACATATCACCTCCTCGTATTTGGTGACATAAGTATACTCCATATTTACCAGTAACTATGTAACCCAGAATAAAACGCTGTTCTTTAAGAAAAAACGTACTATTTATAAAAAAATCAACGTTTATTCAGTAATAATCGTTGATTTCAAAAAAGCTAAGTAATATAATGAAAGTGTTTCAAGATAATGAACACGAAAGGACTCTAAATAAAAATGCAAATAATAGAAATACTTCCGTATATTTTAAGTGTTTTTTCCTATTTGTTTCCTATTTGTTGCTTTCTACCATTTAAGTTAAAATTTAAGCAAAAAGCAATTTTATTTACCATACTACTAATTGATATACTTTTAATTGGATTTGTTCTCGGCAACGTTGGCGTCATTTTACTAATAATAAGCGTATGTATTTATATTGCATTACTCCATCCTAACCGACTTATAAATATTTGCGTATTTATTGCAACCTACCTATTTTGCGTGTTATGGGATAATATTTTTTCCTTGTTATGGGACAGATTTGTTTACCCCATTGCAGATTTACAATCCAATTTAACATACTATATTGTCTACATAATTTCATATATCCTACTCTTAGCCTGTATCTGTCCAGTAATAGCTCGACTGCTCCATTTAGTCATTCATAAAATGCATACTGCACTTTCTAAGCAGCTTCTACTACTGATTACTACAAATTTGGCTACCTGTTTATTTATTTTTTTGTTTAATATCATTATTGGAGAATATATTGGTTACAATCGTCAAATTGTTACTTTTAACTGTATCTTATTTGCCTTTTATTTCATTATTAGTACTGTGTTGATTGTTAATATAATAAAAACTCATATGGAAAAAGTAGATATGGATATGCGACAGGATTCCTATAATAGACTACAAGAATATACGAACCAAATTGAAAGCATGTATTCCTCTCTACGCTCCTTTAAACATGACTACTCAAACATTATGCTGTCTATGTCTGGTTATATCGAGTCAAATGATATGGAGGGATTAAGCGACTATTTTAATAAAGAAATTTTACCCTTGGGTAAAAAGATTACTAAAAACACAGCGCATATAAATCAGTTGATGAATATCAAAACTACTGAGTTAAAAAGCATCATATCCTCAAAGTTATTATATGCTATAGAATTAAATATTAGCGTCAATATAGAAGTAACAGATGAAATACCATCGTTCCCAATGGATACTCTGGATCTATGTCGGATAATAGGAATTTTTCTTGACAATGCAATTGAAGCAACTTTAGAGACAGATCATCCCTTAATCGACTTTGCCCTAATTGATTTGGACACACAATATATTTTTGTTATTTCCAATTCTTTCCTGGAAAAAGGCATACCTTACGGTACATTAATGAAACCAAATGTATCTACAAAAGGCGCAAACCGTGGAATAGGTCTCTATAATGCACATGAAATAATTGCTAAATACAATCATGTATTTTTAGATACTGAGATTCAGGGGACAACTTTTGTACAACGTCTTCAAATTTCTAAATCAAATACATAAAAAACAGGAGCATCATAAACTCCTGTTTTTTATGTAAGTAGGAAGAATTGATAAAGTTTCAAATACTACAGCTATAAATAATAAATAAGGAATGACACCTATGCAATTTGCCATAACAACAGTTAGAGTCAAATACAGTAAAACAAAATAAATAGTCCTCTTCCTCATTTTCCCCAAATTTTCTTCAGAAATCGGATTGTTTTTAGTTCCTTGTGGTCCAACTATTATGAGAACAATAAGACAAATGAAATAAATCAAAACAACAGAGACTAAATCCAAATTTATATACCTAGAACAAATAACTCCCAGGCCCACAAAAATTCCTGTTCCAATAAGGCAAACAGAACTCTTTTTGAAATGTATACCTCCTGCTGACATTTTAAGTGTCCCGTAAGCGGTTAAAAGGATAACTGCTTCGAGAAAGATACCGATAAATTTAGCTGCCACAAGTATTGTTCCAATCATCATGATATTATGAAATATTACCTCAAATCCTAGTACCATGCGCATCCTATCTGCATCGTTCCAAATAGTTTTATTTTTATCTAAATATTCTACAATTCGATTTGCAACTGTTTCCATTTTCTTTCTCCTTTCCTACCAAAATGATACCAAAACACAAAGAATATACTAAACTTTTATAATAACCGTTTGATTTTTTGTAATAACCGTTCAAGCAAAAACAGTTATTCTGTAGAATATTACATTTTTTTTTAATCTTCAATAATAAGGCATATTGTTGTATAATATGTACAAAGAAATATGAGATAGGAGTGATACTGAACATGATCGATATTTTCATCTGTGAAGACAATAAAAAGCAGTTAAATCTCTTTCAAAAATACATATCTAATTTTATTCTTATGGAAGGGTTCGACATGCGGATTGTTCAGGCTACATCAGATCCTCATGATCTTCTTAAGGAAATATTGACTGCTGAAAATACAGGTCTTTTCTTTCTCGACATTGATTTAAAATCAGATATGAATGGACTATCACTTGCACAACGAATCCGCCAAATTCAGCCTCGTTGTTTTATTGTCTTTATTACATCACATTCGGAAATGAGTTTTCTCACCTTTCAATATAAAGCTGAAGCGCTTGATTTTATTGTAAAGGATAATACTGAACATGTTAAAGCTAAAATTAGGGATTGTCTTTTCGATGTTAGTAATAAGTATACTTCACTAAATAATGACATTACACGTACTTTCACAATCACTCAGAATGAGAAGCGTATTGTAATTGACTATAATGATATCATTTATTTTGAGACATCTAGCAACATTCATAAAATTATACTTCATTCGCAAAAGCGTATCATTGAATTTACCGGTCAACTAAAAGATATCGAGCAACAATTGGATTATCGTTTTTACCGTTGTCACACTTCCTATATTATCAATAAAGATAATATTGCAGATGTTGATTTCAGAGAATTATTGGTTCACATGAGCAACGGCGAAACCTGTCCTATTTCTGTGAGGAGAAAAAAAGGATTAAAAAAACTGATGCAATAAAACTACTAAGATAGTGATGCAAACAGATTTTTAGAATAAATCTATGTATACAATTAAGTGTAGTGTAGCTATCTAGCGATACGGCCTAAAAGGCTTTATTTGGAAAAGCACTGGGAGAAGTATTTTGCGGTATGAAACTTTTTCTGTAAATGTGTAACTGAAAGGTTCTTCTATGATAAAATATAATTCATGGGAGGACCTTTTATTATGGCAAAACAGAAGAAACCCATACATCGGGTGCAAATGACAGAAGGAAAACGTAACATTATCCATTAGCTTCTGGAAGAATACGATATTCAGACAGCCGAAGATATTCAGGATGCTCTGGAGGATCTTTTGGGTAGAACGATCAAAGAAATGATGGAAGCAGGAATGGATGATCATCTCGGATATGAAAAATCTGAGCGTTCCGATAACGATGATTATCGGAATGGTTACAAACGCAAACGTGTAAACAGCAGCTATGGTTCTATGGAGATCGAGGTTCCTCAGGATCAGAAATCCACATTCCTTCCAGCCTCAAGTCGTAAAAAAGCGCCAGAAAGATCATCACGAAGTATGGTAATTTATTCTTTTCTTTTACTTTTTTCTGGATTGTTTTCATTCTGCTTTTCGTTATAAATTGATAATCCGTTCGAAAGCCCCGGGCTTCATGAAGATCATCAGTAATAGCTTCCCGTTTCTATAAAGGTATAAATCCCTGTTCCTGGATCTCTGCAAAATTCATTGCTTTTAATGTATCTAATGATTCCTCACAAGTATATTTATAGTTCAATTTTCTCCCAAAGAAACGATAGATCATTAATGCCAGAAAACAGATCAGAAAATGTGCTTTGATCCGTTTTTCATCCCGCAGATAAACAGGTCTTGCGGAAAAGTCTGTTTTCATGATCCGGAAACATTCTTCGATCTGCCATCTTCCTTCACTTACTTTTAAAATATCGCTGACTTCATCGTCTGACAGGTTCGTGCATACTGCATAAAGTCCATCATACTGGCTTTCTTCAGAGATCTTATGTTCATCAAGATAATGCCGGATATCGGCAGTCTCACTTTCTTTTGTTACTGCTGCTGTTCCAATAAATCTGGCTGAATTGTTTGGGTTCCTGCGGTTCTTTTTTGTGTTCCCGGAATCCAGCATCGCTTGTGCACGTTCTATCTGTTTGCTACGAATGGATTTCTGGTAAAGGGCATATTTAGGGGAATAAGTAATGATCAAACGCTGCTGTAACTTTTTAGTGGTATATGGCTCATCTTTGTAATAAAGTCCTTTGTCGTCCTCGGGCAGTTTTGAGATATCAACAGTTTTATCATCAGATACCCTTTTGAATCCCTGCGGGCTTAAAACCCATTCCTTCTCTCCTTTTTTCAGCTTTTTAATAAACGTGGTCACAATATAGGTCCGTTCCCCCATATGGTTATATTCCCTGATAAATTCGAATCCCAGACCTGCATCGCTGCAGTAAATAAATTTCTGATATTCAAAATCTTCGAGGATTTTTTGCTCTAATGGTTTCAGCGATGTCTGTTCGTTTGAATTCCCTGAAAAGAGGGAGAAAGCAAGGAGCCCTATGGGTCCCTTTTACTCAAAACAAAAGAGGCTGTCATTTAACAATGATTTCCAACATCGTCAGCTCCAAATAAAACTATCCCGGCAAGTACAAGACTTTTATTCTTTGTAGCTTGTTCGGGATAGTTTTATTTTAAGAAACAAATTTTATTTTTGAACGAAAAAACTTATCTGAAATTTTGCATCCATATTCGATTAAATCCATATTCTTCTTTCTTATTTTCTGATCGCATTCATACAATATTTATAAATTCTTTTATAGGTACATGTAGAATAGTGAACGCCGTCATCTATATTTCCCTTAA
>UQLQ01000032.1 GCA_900541905.1 uncultured Oscillospiraceae bacterium | reverse complement strand
AACCACCATCATCATAGACGCCTCCAACTACATTTGGGATACCACTGATCGCATTGATATCAAGTGGCGTTCTGGTTCCTGCAACACGGCAGCAATAATGGCAATGGCTACCCGTGGAATATCCGGTAGAACCCTCTAAACCAATAATATCTGTGATTTTAACCGTTTGCCCAACAGAAACATATATTTGTGACATATGACCGTAGTAATAATCTTGGTTTCCTACACGAATACAAACATATAAACCAAAACCTTGGGAATGATTTGAGGGATTTTCCCAGCCGGCATGAATGACAGTGCCGTTTACTGTACTGTGTATCTGTTTGCTGTCAAGCCCCACCAAATCCAAGCCATCATGTGCAGAACTATAAGCCTGTGTAACTGTAAATCTGCCCATATAAGGACTATTCATTTTTTTGTCTCCTTTAATTCATAATATATTATTCCAACTTTTGACGTCATAGTTGTAAGAAGGTAAATTTTCAATTAATTTACATCTCCTTTAAAAATTACTATATCATGATTATTGCGTACAAAACGAACGACATATATGTTTCAGAAGTTTGTTGGAGCATAACTCTATCAGCAATTCAAATTAAACCAAAACAATGAACGGGCAAGGGCTATCCATATGGATAGCCCTTGCCCGTTATAGCAGTGTAAATCTATTTTTTTCAAATTCCAGAATTCCCTCATCCCGCATTTTACCTAATTCACGCGACATGGCACTACGATCTGTACAAAGATAATCTGCCAATTTATTACGGTCAAACGGAATAGAAAAACTCCTGCTTCCAGCATCTTCTGCTTGTAATTCTAAATATGCCAGTAATCGCTCGCGGATAGAACGTTTGGCTAATATTTCTAATCTACGATTCAACCTCAAATTTTTAAACGCAATTAAACGAAGCATATTACCAATTAATCTAGTATGAAAACCACAAGCCGATGGACAAGAAGTGATTACTCTATGATAATCAATCCACATGATATTACAATCAGTAATTGCCTCCACGGTTACCGGACAATATTTGGTCTCTATACAAGCAAATGTTTCTCCAAACAAATCGCATTCCCGCAATTCTGTTACAATCATTTGGTTTCCGTCAATATCCTCACGAACCACATGAGCTTGACCGCTTAATACAATTCCGACAGAAGAGACAGTATCTCCAGCCATAAGCGGAATTTCACCTTTTTTATAAAAATGAATTCTAGCTCCCAGACATTTTAACATAGCCAACATATCAGAAGCTTCTATATTTTCAAACAGTGTAACCTTTTTTAATAATGGAATATATTTTTGCAAAAAATCATCTCCACGTTGCAAATGCAACAGATTTATTGTTATCAGTATAGTACAATGCCATTAGAAAGTCAAAATAAATTTAGCAGGAGCAAACCAGGTATGAAACGAAAAATTATTAAAATAGAAGAAGCACTTTGCACAGGATGCTCATTATGTGTATCTGCTTGCCATGAAGGAGCTATTGGCATGGTAAACGGAAAAGCAAAATTACTTCGAGATGACTACTGCGACGGTTTGGGCGACTGCTTGCCTGCTTGTCCAACAGGAGCCATTACATTTGAAATACGTGAAGCGCTGCCATACAACGAAGCTGCTGTAGTCGCTGCACAACAATCACAAAAAGCAGTTACCTCTACTCCATGCGGTTGCCCTGGTTCTCAAGTAAAAACGATAAAGTCTTCAGAACGACTCGCTCAACCGATGTATACCTCTGTTCCCTCTCAATTGCAGCAATGGCCGGTACAAATAAAATTAGTTCCAGTTAACGCACCTTACTTTCATCAATCAGATTTATTAATCGCAGCTGATTGCACCGCATTTGCTTATGGAAATTTTCATGCAGACTTTATGAAAAATAAAATCTGTCTCATTGGATGTCCTAAATTAGATGAAGGAGACTATGCAGATAAATTGACTGCAATTATACAACAAAATCAGATTCAAAGTATAACTGTTGTGCGCATGGAGGTACCTTGCTGCAGCGGAATTGTAAATGCAGTAAAAACAGCTCTGCTGCAAAGCGGAAAAATGATTCCGTGGCAAGTTGCTGTTGTCTCTACGGACGGCCAACTGATTGCTTAACGATAAATAATAAAAAAGGAGAAATGAATGATGTCTATGTTTTGTTTTCAATGTGAACAAACAGCCGGCTGTAACGGCTGTACCAAAGTAGGAGTATGCGGCAAACAACCTGATACCGCACAATTACAAGATGAACTAACCGGTGCATTGGTAAGTCTTGCTCTTGCCGCAAAAGGAAAAGAGCATAAAGTAACACCTGAACTGAATCAGCTTGTATTGGAAGGACTATTTATTACTGTTACCAACGTCAGCTTTGACAATGAACAAGTACAACGGCAGATTGACAAAACACATGAAGCAACACGATCTCTTTTGCCCCAATGCAGTTGCTGCGCTGCTCATAGTATGGGCAAAGATTATGACTTAGAAGAAATTTGGAATGAGCCTGATGAAGATATCCGTTCCTTAAAGTCCTTAATTTTATTTGGTATTCGCGGTATTGCAGCATATGCTTATCACGCTATGGTATTGGGATATACAGATGATACGGTAAATCACTTTATGCTGAAAGCATTAAGAACCATCAGCTTGGATTTTAGCATGGAAGAATTGCTGCCGATTGTGATGGAAACCGGTGAGGTCAACCTAACTTGTATGGAACTGCTTGACCGTGCCAATCGTGAAACATATGGCAATCCGGTACCTACAACGGTTCCATTATCCATTGAACCCGGACCGTTCATTGTAGTTTCCGGACATGATTTGCATGACCTTGCATTACTGTTAGAGCAAACGAAAGACAAAGGTATTAACATTTATACTCATGGTGAAATGCTGCCTTGCCATGCATATCCAAAATTAAAAGAGTATCCTCATTTAAAAGGCAACTTTGGTACTGCATGGCAGAATCAGCAAAAAGAATTTAAAAATATCCCCGGTCCTGTTCTATTTACAACGAATTGTATTATGCCTGTTAAAGAAAGCTATGCAGACCGTATCTTTACCACTTCTGTTGTTGCTTATCCGGAAATGGTTCACATTGGGCCTGAAAAAGATTTTACTCCTGTCATTGAAAAAGCATTGGAATTGGGCGGCTATAAGGAAACACAGCACATGACAGGTATCAACGGCGGTACAACCGTAACCACAGGATTTGGCTGGAATACCGTTTTATCTGTAGCGGATAAAGTGATTGACGCTGTAAAAGATGGTGCCATTCAGCATTTCTTCTTGGTAGGTGGCTGCGATGGTGCGCGTACGGGACGCAATTACTATACAGAGTTTGTAGAGAAAGCGCCAAAAGACACTATGATTCTGACTTTGGCCTGTGGAAAATATCGTTTTAACGACCTTAATATTGGAGAAATTGGAGGTTTACCACGTATTTTGGATATGGGACAATGCAATGATGCTTACGGTGCCATTCGCGTGGCATTGGCACTGTCCGAAGCATTTGCATGTGATGTAAACGAATTGCCTCTCACCTTGGTCTTATCTTGGTATGAGCAAAAAGCAGTATGTATTTTACTAACCTTGCTTCACTTAGGTATAAAAAATATTTATCTTGGTCCTACACTTCCTGCCTTTGTATCTCCAAATGTATTAAACTTCTTAGTGGAAAATTATCAAATTCATCCCATTTCCACTGTGGAAAAAGATATGGAACAAATTTTAGCCAAAGCATAATCATATTGTGATATATGCAATCCCCTCCTGTATTATTATCATACAGGAGGGGATTCTTCTTGCATCACAAAACACGGCAAATTAAAACCATCGTGAATTTTCTCTTCTCAAAGATGGTGACACATCATTCTGATATGGGTCATAATGATTTATATTACAGCCAAATTCTTTTAAAAACTCAATTTTATTTTCCTGTGTCCATTGAATAAGAGAAACTCCATCAAACATTTCTATCGTACCGTTTTTCATTTGGTTCTTAAAAAACCATTCCACCATAGTTTGATTTTCTTTATGAAAATATTGTTTGATATCCCATTGCAAGACACTTCCGCGGGTATTCCATTCATCAAACCAAAGTTTAATTTTTTCATTTCCTCTATATGCGGGGCCCCAGCTTTCTATGTATACTGCATCTTTTGAAAATATCTCCTGAATTCCTAAATCGTTTTTTTGCAGCCACATCGTAAACCAAAGCTGAATGATAGATTCTTTATGATTCACCTTATCTGTCCTTTCAGGCATTCTATCTGAATATGAATGTTTCTCAAAGGTCTATATTGAAACATAGACCAAACATTTCAATTAGTAGAATTAATTATTATTATACTAATAGTTAATTTATCCAGAGAGTTTTTTCTCCATTAAATAGAATTTTCCTTTTCTGAAATTAGCAACTCCCACCTCTTTGTAACCAAGCTTTTCATATAATTTTAAAGCATGAGGATTTAATGTAAATGCATCCAAACGAATGGTTTCTGCCCCCATATTTTTGGCTTGTTCCTCAATATACTGAACCGTTCTTGTACCAATTCCCTGCTTTTGAAAATGTGAACTTACGCATAGTCGATGTATCACATAATAATTCGCATCAGGATATAACCACGTTCCGTTTTGATATTCATCATCACACTCTTGATTCAACACATATGCTACTGCTGCTTTTCCCTCTATTTTTCCTACATATAATTCCTGTTGTTCCATGTCATGCAATAAATCATCACGGCACGGATAGATTTCATCCCATTGAGGAATTCCATTTGCATTCATCTCTTCTATGGTATACCGAAACATGTCAACAATTTCATCAATATCGCTTCTCTTTGCCTTGGTAAATTCAATTTTTTTCATAAAAACCTCAATATCATCTTTTTATTTTCTCTTATTTTATCATTAACGATTGTTTTTTGTAAACTTCCTATTACTAAAAAGAAAATGGCTGTATGTTCATCGCTTGGTTCATACGAACATATTCATACAAAATGGTTTCTAAATAAAAATTTTTATTGACATTACAAAAAAATCATGTAAAATAAAAAATAGAACATAACTAAATAGTAAAATCCTGAGAGCAAAAGTAAGTAACACATAATACGGTGGTTCAGAGAGTCGGCGGCTGGTGGAAGGTCGGCACACACGCTATGTGCGAATGGGTTTGTGAGGAGCATAACGAAACGGAATTTCCTTAGTAGTTATCGCCGTATCTCCTGCGTTAAAGGAAAGGATATTCAGGCAAATATCATTTGCTGCGTATCTGTAATGAGGAAACATGATTTTTAATTGCATGTTTTAAATTTGGGTGGCACCACGAGTCTATCGTCCCTTTTGATATGGGATGGTAGGCTCTTTTTATTTTTATCATTCAAAAATCTTTCAGTAAAGAAGGAGACTTTATTATGTTATATCCAACCTTAAATGAAGTAACGGAATTACTAAACGAATATAAAATGACACCTGTGTTTTGTGAAGTTCTCTCAGACACATGTACTCCAATTCATATTTATAATGCGCTGGAAAGCAAAGAAGAAAACTGTTTTATGTTAGAAAGTGTCGATAACTCACAGCAGTGGGGCCGTTATTCTTTTATCGGCATTCATCCCAAAGCAGAAATTAAAGTAAAAAACGGAACCATTACACATACGCAAGGTACCAGTACGGCGACGCTGTATATGGAAAATCCCATTTCTTATTTATCTCATATCATGGAGGAGTATCGTTCCCCCAACTTTCCAAACAAACCCAAACTGACAGGAGGACTAATCGGATATTTTGCATATGATACGGTTCGTTATATGGAACAAACTGTGTCCAGCTCTCCTGAAGATGATTTGGATATGCCCGATTGTCATTTGTTCTTATACGATGAGATTGTTGCTTTTGACCACTTAAGCAATAAAGTGGTAATTATTTTAAATATCTCACAAAACGGAGACGCTGCAGCACAATATGAAGCGTGTCAAAAACGTGCTGACGAAATCGCGGAAATCATTCGCAGCTATATCCCCACACCAAAGCCGCGTGGTGAGAAAAAAGATATTACAGTTACCTCTAATGTAACGGAAGAAGCATTTACTGATATGGTTGTAAAGGCAAAAGAACATATTGTAAACGGAGATATTTTTCAAATTGTATTGTCACAGCGTTTTGAAGTGGAAAATCCACCGGAACCTTTTGATGTTTACCGCATGCTCCGTGCTGCCAATCCCTCTCCCTATCTCTATTACTTTAAACATAAAGACTACCAAATTGCAGGTGCATCCCCTGAAATGTTGGTAAACGTCACAAAAGGAATTGTATCCACAAAACCAATTGCAGGTACCATTGGAAGAAGCATCTTAGAGGAAGAAGATAAAAAACTGGAACAACAGCTTCTCAACGACCCCAAAGAGCGTGCCGAACATACCATGCTGGTTGATTTGGGACGCAACGATGTTGGCAAAGTTTCAAAATTCGGCACCGTGGAAGTCACAGGATTTATGCATGTTGAGCGTTACTCCAAAGTCATGCATTTGGTCAGCGATGTGAAGGGATTGCTTAGGGACGACAAAACTGCATTAGATGCATTATTGGCAGTTCTGCCGGCAGGTACGTTGTCAGGCGCCCCAAAAGTCCGTGCTATGCAGCTGATAGACCAATTAGAAAACAAACGACGCGGATTATACGGAGGCACCGTCGGTTATTTGGGATTTGACGGAAACATCGACACCTGCATTGCCATCCGCACCGTACTATTTAAAAACAAAAAAGCTTATGTTCAGGCAGGCGCCGGAATTGTAGCCGACTCTATCCCGAAAAAAGAGTATGAAGAAACACAAAAGAAAGCGCTGGCAGTTATCAATGCAATCAAAGATGCAAGTCAAATTTGAACAGGAGGGATAAAGGATGATTCTTTTAATAGATAATTATGACTCTTTTACCTACAATCTCTATCAGGCAATCGGACAGTTGTATGAGGATATTACTGTCATACGCAATGACAAACTTACTATTGAACAAATACAAAACATGCAGCCGGAAGCAATTATCATCTCTCCCGGCCCCGGTTACCCAAAAGATGCAGGCATCTCTGTTGCCGCTATTGAGAAATTCAGCGGAACCATTCCGATTTTAGGCGTATGTCTCGGCCACCAGTCCATTGCACAAGCATTTGGCGGAGACATTATACATGCCAAACAATTGATGCACGGAAAAGCAAGTACCATTACGGTAAACAATCAATGTCCTGTTTTTAAACATCTGTCTGATGCTATTACGGTTGCCAGATACCATTCTTTAATTGTAGATGAGACCACCCTTCCCTCTTGCCTTGAAATCACCGCGAGAGATGACACGAATCAAATTATGGCAATTGCCCATACGTCCCATCCAACCTATGGTGTTCAATTCCATCCCGAATCCATCTTGACAAAAGACGGTATGCAAATCATTGAAAACTTTCTCTATTATGTTGCAAAAGTGAAAATCACACCGCTTCATACAGAAAAAAATCAATTGCCTCCTGCCCAACGCAATGCCTTAAAACCTTATATTTTTAAAATCATAGAAGGTACAGATTTATCAGAGGAAGAAGCTTATGACGCAATGGACTGCATTATGAACGGCGGCGCAACAGATGCGCAAATCGGCTCCTTTACCACTGCATTACGTATGAAAGGAGAAACTATTTCCGAATTAACCGGTTTTGCAAAAGTCATGCGTCAAAAGGCCGCCACCATTGAAAACGGAACAGATGCAATTGATATTGTGGGAACAGGCGGCGATATGGCAAATACGTTTAACATTTCCACAACCACATCTTTTGTGGTTGCAGGCGCGGGAGTAAAAGTGGCAAAACACGGAAATCGCAGTGTTTCCAGCAAAAGCGGAAGCGCAGACGTACTGGAACAACTGGGTGTAAACATTTCACTGACTCCGGAACAGGCAGCTGCTTGTTTGGACCAATGTGGAATCTGTTTTCTGTTTGCACAAAAATTTCACGGTTCTATGAAATTTGCAGCACCCTCCCGTCGAGAGGTGGGGGTACGTACAGTGTTTAACATTCTTGGTCCTTTGGCCAATCCTGCACTTACCAATTATATTGTACTTGGCGTATATGATGAAGCACTGATGGAATCTATGGCAAAGGTGCTTATGAATCTTGGCATTAAAGGCGCTATGATTGTACACGGCAATGACGGTTTGGATGAGGTTACCATTTCCGACCGCACCACGGTTTGCGAAATTCAAGAAAATAAATTAATTAAATACGAAATTACCCCTGAAGATTATCACATTCCTATTGTTGGTTTAAACGAAGTCATTGGAGGAACCGCAGAAGAAAATGCAAAAATCACATTGGCGGTGTTAAACGGCAAGCAGGGACCTCAACGCGATATTGTTGTAATGAATGCCGCTTGCGCTTTATACACAGCAGGCAAAGCATCCTCTTTGGCAGAAGGCGTTCGTCTGGCACAGGAATCCATTGATAGCGGAAAAGCATTAGAAAAACTGGAAGAATTAAAACAAGTCACCGCACAGTATTTGTAAATAATGAACCTGTTTTCATAGAAAGGAGTTTATGATGATATTAAATCAGATTGTAGAAAAGCGTAAACAACAGCTTCTCAAAGAACAATCCGCAATTGGTCTGGAAGAAGTGAAAGCACTTGCAATGCAGGATTCAAGAACTTGTATTTCACTTTATGACGCACTGAAACAGGATACTCTTTCTGTTATTTCCGAAGTTAAAAAAGCATCTCCCTCAAAAGGACTCATTTGCCAAGATTTTGAGCCTGTATCCATTGCCTTACAATATGAAAAAGCGGGAACCAACGCAATTTCCGTATTGACAGAGGAGCATTATTTTCAGGGCAGCAGTCAATATTTAACTGCAATTCGTCAGCAAATTGCTTCTATTCCTATCTTAAGAAAAGACTTTATCATCGAGCCGTATCAGATATACGAAGCAAAATGTATTGGGGCAGATGCAATACTGCTCATCGCTGCCATCTTAGACACAGAAACCTTAGCGCAATTTCGCTCTATCGCTCACGGTTTAGGTTTGGAATGCTTGGCAGAGGTTCACAATCAAGAAGAGCTTAACCGTGTATTGAAAGTTGGATTTCGAATTGTAGGCATCAACAATCGCAATTTAAAAACGTTTGATGTCTCTTTAGAAACAACCGCACAGCTCGCTTCTAATATTCCAAACGAATGCGTCATTGTCTCAGAAAGCGGTATTGCCACCAATCAGGATATGAAAATAGTGCGCAGTCACGGCGCCGATGCCGTTCTGATTGGCGAAACACTGATGAGAAGCAACCATATTGCAGAAACTATGGCAGCATTGAGGAAACAAGTATGAAACAACAATGCAAAATCAAGTTATGCGGTATCCGCCGTTTAGAAGATGTGACATATATGAATGAATTTATGCCCGATTATGTAGGATTTGTATTTGCACCAAGCAGACGTCAAGTGTCCCCTGCCGCCGCTATGGCACTGGGACAGGAACTGCATCCGGATATCAAACGTGTAGGCGTATTTGTAAACAAATCCATAAATAATCTGATACAAGCAGCGCAAACAGCACAATTGAATGTATTGCAGCTGCATGGAGACGAAGATTGCTCCTATATAGATAGATTACATGAAGCGCTAAAAAAGAAAAATCTGTCATATGAAATATGGAAAGCCGTTCGTGTAAAAGATGAAGAAACAATACGAATGGCAAATCAATTTCAAGCAGATAAACTGTTGTTGGACAGCTTTACAACATTTGCTTACGGAGGCAGCGGTAAAGTCGCCGACTGGGAGATGATACAAACAGAAAAAATAGAAAAACCGTTTTTTCTTGCCGGCGGCCTTACCGAGCAAAATATTGTAGAAGGTATAAAAACAGTACAGCCGTACGGTGTTGATTTATCCGGTGGCATTGAAACAGACGGCTGCAAAGACAGAAATAAAATTGCACGAATCATAGAACTGGTTAGAAATTGTTAAACAGAAATGAGGTACATACATGAAGAAAAAAGTAGGCAGATTCGGAGATTTCGGAGGACAATACGTACCCGAAACCGTTATGAATGCTGTTCACGAATTGGAACAAGCATATGATTTTTATAAAAATGACCCACAGTTTCAAAAAGAATTAACAGACTTGTATCACAACTATGCAGGCAGGCCTTCCATGCTTTACTATGCGGAAAAAATGACCAAAGATTTAGGCGGAGCCAAAATTTATATCAAACGGGAAGATTTGAATCATACAGGTTCCCATAAAATCAACAATGTATTGGGGCAGGCATTATTGGCAAAAAAAATGGGCAAAAAACGTTTAATTGCCGAGACAGGTGCCGGCCAACACGGAGTTGCAACCGCTACGGTGGCTGCTCTGTTCGGCATGGAATGCGAAGTTTATATGGGTGAAGAAGATATGGAGCGTCAAGCATTAAACGTATATCGTATGAATTTACTTGGCGCAAAAGTAACGGGCGTAAAAAGCGGTACCCGCACTTTAAAAGATGCCGTAAACGAAGCCATGCGAGACTGGACCGCAAACATTGAAAATACATACTATTTAATCGGTTCCGCAATGGGTCCTCACCCATACCCTACCATGGTTAGAGACTTCCAAAAAATTATTGGTGAGGAAACAAAACGCCAATTGGAAGCAATGGAACACAAACTGCCTGACTGTGTAGTTGCCTGTGTGGGAGGCGGTTCCAATGCCATTGGCATGTTTTATGACTTTATTCCAAATGAAACTGTACGCTTAATAGGAGCTGAAGCAGCAGGTCATGGTGTGGATACCGCTTTACATGCGGCTACCATGGCAAAAGGCTCCAAAGGAATTTTCCATGGTATGAAATCTTTATTCCTTCAAAATGAAGAAGGACAAATTGATTCCGTATACTCTATTTCTGCCGGTTTGGATTATCCCGGCATCGGTCCGGAACATGCTCACTTACACACCAGCAAACGTGCTGAATACGTAAGTATTACAGATGAAGAAGCTGTTTGTGCCTTTGAATATTTATCCCGTATGGAGGGTATTATTCCGGCAATTGAGTCTGCCCATGCAGTAGCTGCCGCCAGAAAAATTGCTCCAACCATGAAACAGAATGAAATTATGGTAATATGCCTATCAGGACGTGGAGATAAAGACGTATATCAAGTAGCCAGATACAGAGGGGTGGATATTCATGAATAGAATTGACAGCATGTTTGCAGAATTAAAAAAACAAAACAAAAAAGCATTGATTACCTTTATTACGGCAGGTGACCCTGATTTTGATACCACAGAACAATTGGTATTGGAAATGGAACGTCAAGGCGCTAATCTCATTGAATTAGGTGTTCCATTCTCTGACCCAATTGCAGAAGGACCCATCATTCAAGAAGCAAGCCTGCGTTCCTTACAGGGTGGAACCACTCTGGAAGGTATTTTTGAATTGGTAAAAAAACTACGCACAAAAACGGAAATTCCGTTGGTATTCATGATGTACATCAATACCATTTATCGTTTTGGAGTAGAGCGTTTCTTTTCCCTATGTCAAGAAACAGGAATTGATGCCGTCATTGTGCCTGACCTTCCGTTTGAAGAACATGACGAAATTGATGAATGTGCTTACGCTCATGGCGTGTATCCAATTAATCTTGTCGCCCCAACGTCTAAAGACCGTATTGCTGCCATTGCGGCAAACAGCAAAGGATTTTTGTATTGCGTATCCTCTACCGGAGTTACCGGTGTCAGAAATACATTCCAAACTGATTTTGACAGTTTTTTTGATACAATAAAACAACATGCCTCTATCCCATATTGTGTTGGTTTTGGTATTTCCTCTCCTGAACAAGTGAAAAAGATGAAAACGTACTGCGACGGTGTCATTGTTGGCAGTGCCATTGTAAAAATAATAGGACAAGAACAGAAACGTTCTGTAGCAACTGTGGGTACATTTGTAAAAAGCCTACGAAATGCTTTGGATGATATTTCATAAAAAAAGAGCAGCATATGCTGCTCTTTTTTTATTTAGATATTGCGGTTGGTACCAATACTACGGATTGTTTTCCTAGCTCTTCCCAGCGTTTTGTTACCAAATTTTTATGGTATTTTACAATACCGTTGCTGTTGTATGGATCATTAAAATAATAATAATTTTGGTCTGCTCCTACCAGTACCATGCAATGTTCTCCCGCTGTCCATGTAAACCATTCTCCTGTATCTTCCAGTATCCAACTATCCCCTACGGAAGTTGGCGCCAAATTAATGCTGGCCCATAACAATACAGGTATATTACGTTTTACATAGCTATCGACCAATGCATCTATATCCGTATCGGTTGTATCCATTGCTAAAGCCGTATTGCCGACCGCATCATTTAAAGCACTTACGATAACCGGAGCATAACAGCCATATCCTCCGGAAGACCTGGGATCTCCAATAAAAGCCTGTGTAGGACTTGTACTGGTTAAAAGCCCTGTCTCCGCATCAACAAAAATATCCGCTTTTGGAAGATAATCATCAATAAAATCATCAATGGATACATTATATCCATAATAGGAAAGAACCATAACCGCACTCACAATTTCACATGCTGTAGGATATTCACCTTCTTGTGAAAGATACGGAACATCCAATAGAAAACCATTGCTTTCTTCTGCTTCTTTTTGATTCACCGTTTCTGCTTTTTCAATTCCGGTATTACCAAGATTTAAAGTAGACATGGAATCTTCTTGATGAAACAAACCCATTGCCATTAAAACAACCCCTATCACTACCAGAATAGTAACCACAAAACTTACGATGCTAACCAGTAAAATAAAGCGTTTCTTTTTAAAATATATGTATGAGGATACATATTTATTTTTCATTTTTACACATTCTTTCCAAAATAACTTTTCTATTCCTTTACTTGTAACAACAATATTATGTCATATTATATTACATGTTGTCTGTAAGAATATGTCAAAAATGTGTAAAAATTTCAACTTTATTTATGCAGATAATTTTTCCAGGCTCATTCCTGCTATTTGCTCCATCGGAACATTGTAAATAAAAATAAACCGATAACCTGAATCCAGAGTATAAATCAACAAAATCTGCTGGTCTTGTATCACAACATCATAAGAATTATGGTCAGAGTTTAAAAAGTTTTCTAACGCTGTAGTAGCTTTATCTTGATAAGGATTTGACAAACATAAGTGGTACAAGTCAGTTGCTGCAACATCCACGATATCGTCTTCAGAAGTATCATCAGACTCTTTGGAAGTTGTAAATTTATTGTATGCTTCTTCAATTTGGGTTCTATCAGCAGACTTTTGAAGACTTTCTTTATCAGCCACATGTAAATACAATAATTGACCATATTGGTCTATTGCACAGTTCACAACTTTTGTCCGTTTTACTGCACTGTTGGATACATGATTCGCTTTATCTTCTATAGCAGGAGATTGCTCAGAATTTTCTCTTGAAAACGAATATCCGGTACATTCAAAATTCTTTAGAAAATATACCGGAACATTATTCGAAGTTACCTTTTGAAAATGAGATATAAAATCTGTTTCTTTATTCGCTTGAGTTGCCTGATTCAGTAAAGCGGAGATTTGAATTTCCCTCAAAAAAATTTCATCATCTTCAGTGAGAGATGTCACAGCATCATTTTTATATAATCCCCACGGATAAATGGTAATTTCTTCTTCTCTATTCCAGTAGAGCGGCTGCATTTGAACATTTTCTTCGCCCATATACGTCATTTTATTTTTATAACTTGGAATCCAATATTGCAAACTGCTGATTAAAATATATCCAAGGCCCAAAATAGCTGCCGAAATGAGAAGTGTTACAAGGAGTCCGATGACATGAAACTTTTTTTCTTTTTGCCGCAGTTTCATTCTGTCTCCCCCTTTTTATCAAATATAATACTCACGCAAGTACCCTTTCTGGGTTCGCTTTCAATTTGAAGTCTGGCTCCGTGTAATCTTGCAATTTCGGAGCATAACGCCAATCCCAAACCTGCTCCTCCTGCTTTTCTGGTTCGCGATTTATCGATCATATAAAACGGCTGCATAATTTTATTGATTTCTTCTTTTGGAATACCAATACCATGGTCTTTTACCGCAATTGTTAATATTCCATTTGTTTCTTCGGCGAAGACTTCAATTTCCTGGCCGGATTTTGAAGCTTTAATTGCATTGTCAATCAGGTTATAAATCAATGACTTAAACAATTCTTTGTCCACTGACACTTCTATTTTACATACTTTTATATTCAGTGTAATGCCGGACTTGGATAAAGAAATTTGCAGCGCCTGTCCTACTTCTTCCATAATACTGGTCAAAGGAACTGTTTGCCAATCCAATTGTGTACTTCCTACTGTAATCAATTCCATCAATTTACCTGACAAAGTTTTTAACCGTTTGGTTTCCTCTACAATAATACCGGCATATTCACGCCGTTCTTTATCATCCACCGTACGTTTAATGCGAAGTAAATCACCAAAGCCTAAAATAGAAGTCAGAGGTGTTTTCATTTCATGCGCCAAATTTGCAATGAAGGTATTTCTGTCTTCTGCAACGCTTTCCAAATCTTTAATATTATGCTCAATTGCTTCCGCCATCTCATTCATATTACGTGATAGTTGCGAAAATTCTGTACTTCCTTTTTCAGGCAAACGTTTACTATAATTGCCCTGCGCAATTTGCCGAGTTCCTTCATTGATTCTTCGCAAAGGCAACAGTAATAGCCACACTACAATCAATAAAACAGAAGCAATCACCGTTGCACATATCATACTCATAACCAAAACATAGTTTAATTGCTGCTTATACAATGTATAAATCTCAGTTACATCAGAGGAAGTCATCAAATAATAGGGTTGACTTTCCAATATAATTTGAGAAATAACAATTAAATAAGACGCATCCCCATCATCTACAATTTCCAGCGCATATCCTCCCAATCCCTGTACTTGATTTAATACACTGGATTGAGATGCACTTTGTAAAATAGAAACTTCCAATTGTTCCGAACGTCCATTATAGCTAAGCAACCGCCTTTGTCCCGTATATAACGACAAGCCTATGGTACGTGCGCTGGATTGGGGCTCAAATGCAGACTGAGTTACCTGGATTACCTCCTCTTCGGTTAGAAACACTTTATTTTGTTTTAACCGTTCATAAATTACATTATCCTTAAGCATTACGGATAAGTATTTATGCTCCGAAACGGCATTTTGTTCTTCACGCATTACGGTTAATCTGTGGCTGTTGGACAGCAGCAATACCGATGTAACATCAATTGCCAAAATTACCAATGCCAAAGAACACAAAAATATCTTTTGCCAAAGTTTCATTTAGTTATTCCTCTCCAAACGATAACCAAGCTTCGGTATTGTAACCAATTTGTTGTGCAATCCCATCTTTTTTCGTATTTGCTGTACGTGTATATCAACTGTACGGGTTTCCCCCATAAATTCATATCCCCATACAGTAGCAAGCAAGCGCTCTCTGGTCAGTGCAATGTCCTGGTTTTGCAGAAAAAAGGCAAGAATATCAAATTCTTTTGGAGTTAAACTAACGTAATCGTCCCCTTTTTTTACTGTATGTTCGTCAATATTCATGGTAATGTCACCATAATGTATCGTATTGTTGCTTTTGTGCTTTCTACGCAGTACAACTTCAATTCTGGCTAATAACTCTACAGTTTCAAACGGTTTTACAATATAATCTTCCGCACCTAATTTTAGTCCCTTTACCTTATCCATAACATCTTGCAATGCTGTTAGAAAAATAACTGCCGTTTCTTCTTTATCGATATACTCAATTACTTTAAAGCCGTCCATATCCGGCAACATAACATCCAATAAAACTAAGTCATAAGACTGAGAAGTTACTAAATCCACCGCTTTTTTTCCGTTATCACATCTTTCTGACTCATATCCACCGATAGACAAAGTAACCTCAAGCATTTTTGCTATATTTACATCATCTTCTACAATTAATATTTTTGCCATTTTTTCACCTCATTTTATTAAATTTAATATAGCATTCATAACGCTATTTTACAACCGTACATCCCTATTGTTCGAAATTTTCTTCATGTTTTTACAACTCAATTACAAAATGGTACCCTAAATATAAAAATATAACTTATTTTTATAAGAAAAAGCACTATAGAAAGTAATCTTTCCCATAGCGCTTTCGAGTCTATATACTTTTTAATTATGAATATCAGATGTCGATTGTCCGCTTTCTTCCGGATTTGTTTCATGCTCTTCCGCGGACCAAATCTCTGTATGATGAATAGACATATTATGTTTTCTTTGAACGAAGGATTTTACATTATTTTGAATACCCGTCGAAGTATAGACCAGTAAAAATAACATACCTGTCTGTACCCAGAAAATAGTAACATCAGTACAACCATGAATCAAAACTGCAGCAAACATAACCAATACCAAAATATTTCTGTTTTTGCACACATTAATCTGGAATCGTTTCATAAGCATTTTTAACTGAGTTAAAACATAAAAGAAAATAGCACATCCACCTACTACGCCAAAGTTCAGTAGCGTATCTAAAAATAAGTTGTGCGCATGAAAAGTCGGAAAACCGTTGTAAGCAGGCCATACCAACTGATAAGCACTTGGTCCCATACCAAATAACGCATGGTCAGCTATACCTTTTAACGCAGTACTCCACACATCTATTCTGGTTCGGAAGATATCCGTAGTTGTATCTATACGTGGAAATACTTGCCCTGACAACAAAGCAAACGCAATAATAGCAATAAATAAGAATAAAGCTGTTGCTGACTTCTTTTTCCCTTTTATCATCAGATATATTAACATTGTTAAACATAATGTCATGCACGATGACATACTCATCGACATATATAAACCAATCAGATTGATTAGAATAATACCTATATACCATTTCTTCATTTTTACATTTTGATTTGTAAAAATACGGTACATAGCAATAATTACCACAAATTCTATGATCATGCCATAATAATTAGCATTAGTAAATGTTGACGGCGGTCTGCCGTCTACTGTTACCCCGGGAAACCAAAACATTTGAATTGCCGCAATTGGTACACAAATTATACTGGTAAAACAAGCTACATCCATCATATTGTCAAATAATTTTCGCGTCATAATTGTTTTACCATAAAACATAACAATCAACGCTACCAGAAAAACCAGCGAATACATAATTCCTGTAAAATTAACATATACACTGCTGACAACCACTCCATACAGCATGATGCTCATAAGAAATAAGTTGGATGGATTTAAAAATATGGCTTTTCGAGATTTCTTTTGGATAACAGAAACAATTACCACAAAAATCATACACGCCAATGTGATATAAAAAGGAAGGAAAATAGAAACTGTTAACGAAAGCATCAAGATACTGTTAAAGTCTCCGAGTGTTTTGGTATGTTTCAAAACACCGTTTAATTTTTTTATGATATGTAAACCCTCCGAATATAAAAAATAATATACATTGTTATTATAACATAAAAGAAATTGCTATGCAATTTCTAACAGATA
>UQLQ01000031.1 GCA_900541905.1 uncultured Oscillospiraceae bacterium | reverse complement strand
TAAAGTTTTGGCTGTTAGCAAGAACGTTTTAGCGTTTTATAGTTAAAAATTGCAAAGCAATTTTTTCTATGCTATAATTTTGAAAATAATCACTAAATCTTCACAGATATGCGTTAAAATACATATAAAACTTGATAAAATAGGAAAGAGGAAATTGATATGTATCATCTTTTGGTTGTAGATGATGAAGAAAAAATCCGTCAGATTATTCGTAAATATGCTGAATTTGAAGGGCACACCGTTACCGAAGCGGCCGACGGTATGGAGGCCGTCATGCTTTGCCGTCAAAATCCGGATTTATATTCTATCATTATCATGGATGTTATGATGCCTGAGCTGGATGGCTTTTCAGCAGTAAAAGAAATTAGAAAAAATTGTAATACACCGGTTATTATGTTGTCGGCACGTGGTGAAGAATATGATAAAATTCATGGTTTTGAATTGGGAATTGATGACTATGTAGTAAAACCGTTTTCTCCCAAAGAGTTGATGATGCGTATAAACGCTGTTATTAAACGCTCTTCTCCGCAAACGCAGTCCAATGACAAGGTTGAATTTGAAGGACTTGCCATTGATTATACTGCACGTATTGTAACAATCGACGGTGAAAAAATAGATTTATCCCCCAAAGAATACGATTTGTTGTTTTATATGTCAGAAAATAAAAATATCGCGCTTACCCGTGAAATGTTAATCACAAATGTATGGGGATATGACTTTTACGGTGATGACAGAACATTGGACACTCATATAAAATTGCTGAGAAAGAGCCTTGGAAAATACAGTAAATTTATTGTCACACTTAGAGGGGTAGGCTACCGATTTGAAGTGGAATAATCTATTACGAAAAAAACAGAAGGGCAAAGAGAAAGTAAGTATTTTCTGGAAGATATTTGCTATTTTTGTTGCGTTTATAGCTGTTATTTTAAGTTTGTTGTGGGTATTTCAAATAGGTATGTTGAATACGTTTTATCGCTCCATCAAAATTCATGATATTGAAAATTCTTTGAAAGACATCAGTGACAATATTGATTCAGATAAATTGTCTACCGTGTTAAAAAATGTTGCAAACGATAAACAAATTTGTATCACACTTTGTACCCAAGATGGTTCTGTTATCTATGCCATTGATGTTTTACCAAATTGTATCATCCATGAGTTATCCTCCTATCGCCTTGCAAGAGCTTATGAACTGACTGTACAGAATGGTGGTACTTTTATTGAACGAACCATGTTTAATGAAAGAAAAAGTCAATTTTTCCTAGGAGAAACGGACGACCCAAACCAAATTGAAAGTGTAATTTATACGAAAATAGCCACGACCAAAAGTGGAGAAAACATTTTAATTTTATTAAATACCTCTATCTCTCCGGTTGTATCTACAGTCCAAACATTGAAAGTACAGTTGCTTTGGATTACGGTGATTATGATTGTACTGGCGGTTATTATGGCACTGTTGCTTGCAAAAAATTTATCATCACCTATTGTTAAAATTAATAAGTCTGCGAAAGTTTTGGCACAAGGAAAATACGACGTGGACTTTGAAGCAAGTGGATACCGCGAAATAGCAGAGCTTGCAAACACTTTAAATTATGCTGCAAAAGAATTGTCTAAAGTGGAAGCATTACAAAGAGAGCTGATTGCGAATATTTCTCATGATTTACGTACTCCGTTAACGATGATTACCGGATATGCAGAAGTCATGAGGGATATTCCAAATGAAAATACACCGGAAAATGTGCAGATTATCATTGACGAGGCAAAACGTTTAACCACATTGGTCAATGATGTTTTGGACATTTCCAAGTTACAATCAGGTACCATCCCTTTTAACGGAGAAGTTTTAAATTTGACCGAAAATATCAGAGAAATACTAACCAGATATACAAAGCTAACAGAATATCAAATCATCTTTGAAGCAAATGAAGATATTTATGTATATGGTGATGCGTTAAAATTATCTCAAGTGGTATATAATTTAATCAATAATGCACTTACTTATATTGGGGAAGATAAAACAGTCACCATTAAACAAATACTCATTCCTTCTGAAAACGGAAAACAGAGTCGTGTGCGGATTGAAGTCATCGATACCGGAGACGGAATTGAACAAAGCAAATTGAATGATATTTGGGATCGCTATTACAAAGTAGATAAAAATCACAAGCGTGCGGCAGTCGGAACAGGTTTGGGATTGAATATTGTAAAGACCATTTTAGACATGCATCAAGGTGCAACTTATGGTGTAAAAAGTCAAGTTGGTCACGGAAGTACTTTCTGGTTTGAATTAAATATTTATCATAACGAATGAATATGATAGTGCATCATCATTTGCGGTGATTGAGCCATTTTCACAGGTTTGCAATCTGTAAGAAAAAGTATTATACTGGATAAAAAAGAAACGGATTTCGGTGAAACTATGGCACAAAAACAGCTTTTGGAACTCATTGGTTCCGTAGAGCAAATTATTTTTAAAAATGAATCAAATGGATATACGATTTTAGAACTGAATACCGGAGACGAATTGGTTGTGGTAGTAGGTACCATGCCATATGTTAGTTGTGGGGAAGAATTGCAGATTATTGGTACATGGGTCAATCATCCTACATTTGGAGACCAGTTCAAAGCAGAGACTTTTGAGCGTTCCAAACCGGCTACATCAGGGGCTATTTTAAAATATCTTTCTTCAGGAGCCATTAAAGGAGTAGGTGCGGCCACTGCTGCAAAAATCGTAGAGATGTTTGGAGAACAAACTTTGGATATCATTGAACAAGAGCCGGAAAGACTTTGTGCAATTAAAGGGATTACGGCCTCCAAAGCAGAAAAAATCCATGACGAGTTTCAGCGTGTATTCGGAATCAAAGAATTAATGCTGTATTTAAAGCAGTATCATATTACACCGGAAGAATCCATACGTATTTGGAAGGCGTTTGGAAATCGTGCAAAAGAAGAAATTGAGCATGACCCTTATTGTCTATGTCAAGAATCAATCGGGATAGATTTTGTACGTGTAGATGCCATTGCAGAGCAATTTAACACTCCTCAAGATGACTCTTTTCGTTTGCAGTCCGGTATTTTGTATATTTTATCTCACAATATCAATAACGGCCATACATGTTTGCCAACAGATAAATTAATCAAAGTAGCATGCAGCTTATTAGATGTCTCACAAGAACTGCTGGTTACTACGTTACAGCAGATGAAAGAAAGAAAAATGGTCTCATATGACATGTTTGGAGAACGGGAATACATCTTTACCAATCGTATGTATGACACTGAGACCTATTGTGCACAAAGACTCATGATGCTGTTGCAATATCCTGCACAGTCCATAGTAGGTGCCGAGGGTTATATTCAGGATTTAGAGGAAAAATACAACATTCAATATGCGGACAAACAGAAAAAGGCAATTTGCCAAGCCTTGGAGAAAGGTATTCTCATTTTAACAGGAGGACCGGGTACAGGAAAAACAACTACCTTAAATGCAATCATACAAATATTAGAATTTGAAGGGGAAAAGGTTCTGTTAGGTGCTCCAACAGGAAGAGCCGCAAAACGTATGACAGAATTAACAGGCTGTGAAGCAAAAACCATTCATCGTTTGCTTCAGGTAGAGTGGAATGAGCAAGAACGTCCTACATTCAGTAAAAACGAGAGAAATTTATTGGAATGTGATGCCTTAATCTTAGACGAACTATCCATGGTGGATGTAACGCTGTTTGAAGGTGTACTACGTGCACTTCCATTGGGATGCAGATTGATTTTGGTTGGAGACAGCGATCAGTTGCCGTCCGTAGGTGCGGGTAACGTATTGGGAAATTTGATTGACACCAATTTACTTCCTGTAGTGCAGTTAAATGAGATTTTCCGCCAATCCATGGAAAGCTTGATTGTAACCAATGCACATAAAATTGTAAACGGGCAAATGCCTGATTTGCGAACAAAAGACAATGATTTTTTCTTTTTGCCATGCAATGACAGTCAACGTATTTCACAGACCATTGTAGGTCTTTGCAGCGAACGTTTGCCCAATACATACGGTTATTCTCCGTTCAATGACATACAAGTGCTTTGTCCAAGTCGCAAAGGAGAATTGGGAACTGTTTCTTTTAATAAGAAATTACAAGAAAAATTGAATCCTCCTCAGGAGGAAAAACGTGAGGTTACCATAAATCAAATCATTTTACGCGAAGGCGATAAAGTGATGCAAAGCAAAAATAACTATAATTTACCTTGGAGCAAAGAAGACGGCACGTGCGGAGAAGGTGTTTATAATGGAGATGTGGGCATCTTACTGGAAATTGACAAAAGAGAAGGCACTTTAATTGTCCAGGTAGATGATAAATTTGTACTATATACCATGGAAAGTGCATCAGAGTTAGAGCATGCTTATGCCATTACGGTACATAAAAGTCAAGGAAATGAATTTCCTGCGGTTATTATGCCTATGTTTCCGGGGCCGCCCCAATTATACTACCGTAATTTATTGTATACCGGTATTACTCGTGCGAAAAATATGGTGATACTGGTAGGCATGGAACGTACTGTGCATACAATGGTAGAGAACGACCGAAAAACAAGACGATATTCCGGCTTATATTATTTTATGATAGGGGAAACAGACCATGAGAAAGCAGAGTTTGAAAAGTAAACTGCTGGATATATTGTTCCCTCCCAGATGCATATTTTGCAATGAAATCGTTCCAATGGGTTCTTGCATCTGTAAAAAGTGTGATGATAAAATTTTTCTCTTGGATGACATTCAAACAGCCAAAGTGGAGAATGAATCTTTTCATGGAATTTGTATCGCACCGTATTTATATGAAGATAAAATACAAGAACTGATTGTCAACTTTAAGTTTTATCATAAACCTCAATACGGTACTTTCTTTGGTAACAAATTGGCGGAAGCTGTCTGTGATAAAGGAATGGAACCTATGTGTGAAGTTGTGGTCAGTGTTCCCATTTCCAAAGAACGTTTGAAAGAAAGAGGGTACAATCAATCTGAATTGATTGCAAAGAAAACGGCCGAATATCTGGGTGTGCCATATGTAAATTGCATGATAAAAACAAAGCATAATGCAGAACAGCATCGTTTGCATTTGAAAGACAGAAAAGAAAATGTGAAAGGTGTGTATGAACTGGCAGAAAATAAGCATATTACCAATAAGAAAGTTTTGCTCGTAGATGATATTGTAACAACAGGTTATACATTGGCAGAATGTGCGGCAGTATTAATGGAACATGGTGTAAAAGAAGTATTATGCGGGGCTATTGCATGCAGACCAAATGTATATTCGGATACACAGGATCCCTTTGAAAAGTCTGTATTATAAATAGTCAGTATAAATTTAGATAAAGGAAATATATTTATGGATTTTTTATATACAATACTCAGTAGTTTAGTGTATGACTTAATCAAAACAGGAGCGAAATTAACTTATAGTGCAGTGTTTGGTAATTTCTATGGTAATAAAATGAAGAGAGAAAACGGTATATATGATGAATTTATATACAAAATTAATGAAGAAAAGGATGAGTTTAATAAACAACGAACAGCAGTCAGTTTGCTTAAAACAGAAAGAATAATTGCAACTTTTGAACAAGAGTTGTATAATACAAATTTTGCTAAAAGGCTAGACTACATCATTTATCTAATAAATCAGAACAAGAGTTTTGATGAAAGAATTAATTTAGAATATATAGGAGAATGGTTAGGTTTTGAATCGGTAAATGAATTAAAAGAATATTATTTAGATAATAAAGAACCCAAATATACTTTTATAGAAAATGTAGCTGAAAAATTAGGGGTAAATAAAGAATGGTTAAAACATGGGACTAACTTAAAACCATTCCGATCTGTAATACAGTTTAAGTATGAAGAGGGGCTATTACAAATAGATTGCAGAAAAAAATTAATATTTGCAATTAGGAAGAGTGAAAGTCGGTCAGAGATTCTTGTAATTAAAGAAATAGATAAATTAAAGTATGAAGTTTTTCCAAGACCCCTTGTTTTTCATAGTCAAGTTGGTAGTGAAGGTAGACGTCAGTTATATGCTACATATAATTTTCTCAAAAAAGTTTATATTGAAAATCAATTCTGCTTGAATTATGTTTATTTTGTTCCAGAAAATGTTTTTAACGATCTAATTGAAGGAAAATGTTATCCGGGAATTGTTAAGGAATATTTATCAAATAATAAAATCAATATTTTATTTGATTTTGTAGAATCTGATACAGGAGAAAGTATTAAGTATCTTAGCGATCTGTATGGAGTTGAATTTGTTGCTGCAAAGAACATTATAAAAAACTTTTTATCTAAGGAAGAAATTGATGAAAAAGTCAGTGTGGAGGCTTTTTAATATTAGTTGACAAGATATAAAATATATATGATAGTAACTTATATCATTTTGTAAACCTTTCGTAAATGTTTGTATTTGGCGGTGATGCCGCATTGCAAAATACAATTTGATATACTATAATATGAATTGATATTTATGGCAGATGATGGGCGGTGAACATGTGGCAGGAAAAGACATAGCGATTGATTTGGGTACTTCGACAATTAAAATCTATATGGAGGGTAAAGGCATTGTCCTCAATGAACCTGCAGTGGTAGCAGTAGATTTAATTAACGATGAAATTATAGCAATCGGCAATGAAGCTTATGCGATGTTAGGCAGAACTTCCGAACGCGTATCTGTTGTCCAGCCATTATGCCACGGTGTGATTTCCGACTATGATTTGATTCAATATACCATTCAGACATTTTTAAAAAAGATAACAGACAGCAAAGTATTTATGCCTCGTGTTGTGGTAAGTGTTCCGTGTGAAATGACAGAGGTACAGCGTCGTGCCGTTGTGGATTCCATCAGCGCTACAGGCGTAAGAAAAATTTGTTTGATTGAAGAACCCATTGCCGCAGCACTTGGTGCCGGTGTGAATATCGAACAGCCTCATGGGTGTCTGGTAGTAGATATCGGCGGTGGTACAACCGATATGGCGGTTATCTCGTTAAGCGGCATCGCTATATCAAAAACCATTAACATTGCAGGCGACGTGTTTGATGAAGCAATTATCAAATATGTCCGCTTTAAATATCACCTGTTAATCGGGAAACGAACAGCAGAAGACGTGAAAATTGCCATTGGCTGTGTATATCCAAGAACAGAACTTGTCAAGCATAGAATCAAAGGCCGTAATTTAATTACAGGTTTACCTCAATATGCAGATGTCACCAGTGACGAAATGCTGGAATGTTTATTGGAACCTGCAATGAAAATTACACAAGAGATTCAAAGAGTATTGCAGTCTACGCCGCCAGAATTGATGGGAGATATTTTATCAGACGGTATTATTGTGACAGGTGCATCTGCTCAGATTTATGGATTTGATAAATTAATTGCCCGCAAAACAGAAATCCCCGTGCGCATTGCGGATAATCCTGCTACTTGCGTTGTGGAAGGTGCGGGAAAAGCAATCCAATTTATTGATGACATGGACAAAAAAGAGTATGGCGTACTCAATCCATTGAGCGATGCATATTAACCAAATGGTAGAATAGGGTATTGACAAACTTTTTCAATGTGGTATACTGCAAACATAAAGAATCTTCTATGTGACTGACGGAAATGTGGGATACCACAGGGGAGCATAGAAAATATAAAAGCCGACCGTCTGGGCAATCCACTTGTGGATTGCCTTTTTTGTTACCTTCAAAGGCTATTGACAGTGGATATCGATATGATGGAGGATAACATGGAAACACAAGTATTTGAGCAATGGAATGGATTTCACGGTGAAGCTTGGAAGAAATGCATTGATGTACAGGATTTTATTCATCAAAATGTAGCAAGCTATGAAGGCGATGGCTCTTTTCTGGAGGGAGCAACAGAACGTACACAACGTTTAATGCAGAAGTTAAATCAGCTGCTGAGTGTCGAACAAAATTTTGGTGGTGTTCTAGACATTGATACACAGGAAGTTTCGTCGCTGACCGCATATCAACCGGGGTATTTAGACAAAGAGGAAGAATTGATTGTTGGTTTACAAACCAATCGTCCGTTAAAACGGGGAGTAAATCCTTTTGGCGGCATTAATATGGCACGAAAAGCTTGTCAATCGTACGGATACAAATTATCCGATAAAATTGAACAGGAGTTTCAGTATCGTACCACACATAATGATGGCGTGTTCCGTGTTTATACAGAAGAAATGAGAAAGGTACGCCATGCAGGTATTTTAACAGGATTGCCTGATGCATACGGCAGAGGAAGAATCATAGGTGACTACCGCAGAGTTGCTCTTTATGGATTGGACTTGCTGATTCAGGAAAAACAGCGGGATAAAAAGCAAGTAGGAAAAAATGGATTTGATGTGGAAGAAATCCGTTTGTCAGAAGAATTATATCAGCAAATTCAGTTTTTAAAATATATGCAAGAAATGGCGCAAATGTATGGTTACGATATTTCAAAACCGGCTTCCAATGCCAGGGAAGCAATGCAATGGACTTATTTTGCATATCTTGCAGCCATCAAGGAACAAAACGGCGCTGCCATGTCATTGGGCAGAGTCAGCAGTTTTTTTGATATTTATATTGAACGAGACATACAAAACGGTCTATTAACAGAGAAAGAGGCGCAGGAGCTGGTAGACCACTTCGTGATGAAATTGAGAATGGCTAGGCATCTTCGCACACCGGATTATAATGAGTTATTTGGTGGAGACCCAATGTGGATTACAGAATCCCTAGGGGGTATGATGGAGAATGGAAAAACACTGGTTACCAAAAATACATACCGCTTTTTAAATACGTTGTATAATCTGGGGCCTGCTCCGGAACCAAACTTAACGGTTCTTTGGTCGAAACAACTGCCGGAGCCTTTTAAAGCATTTTGCGCAAAAGTATCCATTGATACGGATTCCATTCAATACGAAAATGATGATTTAATGCGACCCATTTACGGTGATGATTATGGAATTGCTTGCTGTGTATCCGCAATGAAAATAGGAAAGCAAATGCAGTTCTTCGGCGCACGCTGCAACCTTCCAAAGCTGCTGCTGTTAGCCTTAAACGGAGGATTTGATACCTTTTCCAACTCACAAGCCGGTCCAAAAGGAATGATTTATCCGGATGAAATATTGGATTATGATAAGGTAATGCAGCGATTTCAAATGTATAAAGAGTGGATTTGCGAGCTGTATATCAATACACTAAATGTAATTCACTACATGCACGATAAATATGCTTATGAAAAAACACAGATGGCTTTGCATGACACAGAGGTAGAACGATTTATGGCCTGTGGTGTAGCAGGATTATCCGTATTAGCAGATTCACTCAGTGCAATTAAATATGCAACGGTAAAACCAATCCGCAATGAAAACGGTTATATCGTAGATTTTGAAACCATAGGTGAATTTCCAAAGTACGGAAATGACGATGACAGAGTAGATGCGATTGCCCGGGAAATTTTACATGATATGATAACCGAACTTCGCAAAACAAAGACATATCGCAATGCGATACATACGTTATCCGTGTTAACCATTACTTCAAATGTGATGTATGGCAAAAAAACAGGTGCTACACCTGATGGAAGAAAAGCAAAAGAAGCATTTGCGCCCGGAGCAAATCCCATGCATAATAGGGAAGAAAACGGTGCTCTGGCTTCCTTAAACTCTGTTGCCAAACTCTCTTATGATGATTGCAGGGACGGTATTTCCAATACGTTTTCCATTACACCTCAGGCGTTGGGCAGTGAAGAAAACAGCAGGGTGAATAATTTAGTAGTGATTTTAGATGGCTATTTTTTACAGCAAGCACAGCATATCAATGTCAATGTACTCAATCGTAAAACATTGGAAGAAGCATATGAAGACCCTTCTAAGTATCCCAATTTGACGATTCGCGTATCAGGTTATGCCGTTAATTTTCATAAGCTGTCCAAAGAACAGCAAAAAGAAGTCATCAAGCGCACATTCCATGAGGCGGTATAATATGACAAAAGGATATATTCATTCCTTTCAAAGCATGGGTACTTTGGATGGTCCGGGAATACGTTTTTTGGTTTTTATGCAAGGATGTCCGCTTCGCTGCGGATATTGCCATAATCCTGATACTTGGCATAGGCAGAACTATACTTATTATGAAACTCCTCAGCAAGTATTTGACCGAATATTAAAATATAAACATTATTTTGGAGACCATGGTGGAGTGACAGTTTCAGGAGGAGAAGCATTATTACAGCCTGTATTTGTAAGAGAACTTTTTTCTTTATGTAAAAAACATCAGATTCATACTTGTTTGGATACCAGTGGCTGTATCATAAATGATGATGTGTTGGATTTGCTTACTGTAACAGATATGGTACTGCTGGATATTAAGTTTTCAGATAAAGGATTGTATCATTTACATACAAAAGCAGATATGGATACAGTAATGTACTTTTTAGCTGTATTGGAAGAACGAAATATTCGCACTTGGATTCGTCATGTACTTATTCCCGATTTGAATGACTCTCCGGAACATCTTCTTCGTTTAAAAAGGTTGCTTCAGGGATATACTTGTATTGAAACAGTAGAGTTTCTCCCATTTAGAAAGCTCTGCGAAGAAAAATATCAAACACTCCAAATAGAATTTCCGTTTGCAAAATATAGGGAAGGGAATAGGGAAGATATTGAAAGAGCAAATCGGATTTTTACATGTTAATTTCCTTTCTTTTAATGAGAGCGCATACGGAAACGTACGGAATAGAGCTTTTTAGTTATCACAAAAATAAATTGATTGCTTTTCATTTGATATTTTTATAAGTAATATGGATATTGAAACATATTCTAATGTTTATAGAGAATATCTTTTCTGTTCATAATTTTCTTTATTCATACTTTATGCAAGAATGAAAGCAAATGGTACTTTTCTATCAGTCGTGCAATATTCTATGATTGATATCATGTGTAATACACATATCTTTTTATTAATCATCAGCAATAGGAATGTACAAAATAAGATAATTCAGAATATGATTGTAAAAAAGAGATTTCAATACAGTGGATTACTGTTTTGAAATCTCTTTTTATTGTTTATTATGGTTCTACTCTAAAACTGGAAAGAATTTTTATTACCTGCTGTTCTTCTGTTTCTGTAAATTGTCCGTCTGGAGAACTTGCAATCAAAGAAACGTAACCACTGTACCAAAATGAAAATTCACTTTCAAATGGTCCCCTTATATTATCTGCGGTTCCAATGCTTGACTCAGGAAGTACCGCGTAAGAAATAGCACCATCCACATTTTCAAAGTCTGTATCAGACTTCATATCTAAATGTCCTGTTACCTTTAATTTTGCTACCATAAATGTTCCCAAATCTGTATGGTCAGTTGCTTGTACATATCCAGGCAAAAAGCTGGAATCCGCTGCTTTAGAAACTTCTACACGCAGCATATCTGTTGCAGAACCTCCGCCCAAATTGCCTTCAGCTACACCGCCGATATATGAAAATTGAACGGTTACACCTCTTTCATTGGTTAGTATGACTGTTTCATTCGTTTGTGTTACTTCTTCGTAAGATATGGTCCAGTTATTCGGATAGTCAAATGTAAAACTTGGATAAGTAACCGCGTTTGCTTCTCCAAAATGTGTGGTATAGGTTTGTGTTATATTGTCCGAATCAGCTTTCACATCTGTGTTTGAAACTATGCCTTCTATATTGGATGTGCTTTGATTTGCATTGCTGCCTTGTGATGATTCACTTTCGTTATCGGTAGCTGTAGAACAAGCAGTACAGCTTACTACTATCATTCCGGCTAATATAAATAAGAATATTTTTGGTGTTTTCTTCATTTTACATACCTCTTTTTCATTTTTGCCAACTTCCTTTTTAAATTTAGTATAGCACATGTAAAAATTGCAAACAAGCTTGCTTTACTTCCATTTTAAGTCTTTCTTCAATATCGTGAAAGAAAAAATAGTGAACAGATAAAGTCAAAGGAGAGAGGAAAAGAGTTTTTGTATCAATAATAAAAGCAATCTGTTTTGTACCAAAACCAAGCATATGTTCAGTCTTCTTTGAAGAACCGAGAAGAGAAGTGCTTAAGAATGAATTTGATAAAAGCTGAAATGATTGATAATTTATGAAAAATATTTTATACAATATATTTGTGAAAGGTTATCTCTGACTCTTTTAAAATTATATTTGCTATAGTAAAATTTATTTTATGTACAAATGTATGGAATACATAAGGAGGAGAAAGATGGAAACTTTTCTAAATATCATACCAATTATTGTTCCTACTATTGTGGTGGTGGGAATGGTGGTATTTGTTTCCTATCGGAACAAAAAGGCTGCTGATAATCATCAGGTCAGAATATCACCAGCCTTATGCGTTATTTTTAATGTGGTGCTTATCATTGGAGTTGCCTTTTTTATTTTTATTATGTTATATACAAACGAATATCCGATTATTATTTGTGTTTTATTTGCCTGTATGCTTGCTGCAGATATCATACTACTAATTGCATTTTATCACTTTAAAATTACTTATGATGAAACAGGTTTTTATTATCAAAATTCTTTCGGCAAGCGTAAAAGATATGAGTATGCGGACGTGGGGAGCTTTAGCATAGGAAGAACCTACACATTTTATCTGCAAGACGGAAAAAAGATAAAGCTAGAATGGGGACATGAAAATAAAGAACGGTTTTTGAAAGCAGTGACAGAGGGATATTATAAAACGACAGGAAATATGCTTCAGCAAATATATACAAATAAATAAAAAGCAAGAAAGCTTTATGAGAGCTTTCTTGCTTTTTGTTTATACAATATTATTTTGAAGCATTTACCATTTCAATCAATAGTTTTTCAGCTTCCACTGCATCTGCACGACCGCGTGAATTTTTCATTACAAAACCAAGCAAAGACTTTAATGCCTTTTCTTTACCGCCTAAGTAGTCGGCAACAGCATTCGGATTACTTGCAATGGCATCAGTACATAATTTTTTTAATGTATCGGCATCTACGCCGCCCATATCTTCCTCTTTGATAAAGTCGGTTGCTGGTTTACCTTCATCCAACATTTTTTCCAATGTGGATTTTAAAAGATTCATTTTAATTTTGCCGCTGTCCAGCAGAAGAACAAGATCTCTCAAGTATTCAGGGGATAGAGCAATATCAAAGGCTTCTTTCTCTGTTTCGTTCTCCACTCGTCTGAAAATTTGCCCAATAATGCAGTTCGCAACTACTTTTGGATTTGCCACGCCTTCACTGGCTTTTTCAAAATATTCTGCTACTTTGCGGAATTTGACCAATAATCCTGCATCTACTTCGGGAATACCGAGTTCATTAACATAACGGGCAAATTTTGCATCAGGCAATTCCGGAAGAAGAGATTTAAAGTGGTCAATTTTCTCTTGACTTACTTCTATGGTAACCAAATCAGGCTCTCTGAAATAACGATAGTCGTTGGCATCTTCTTTGCCGCGCATGCTTTCCGTTCTGTTTTCTTCTACAATATAGCGTAAGGTTTCCTGTGTAACCTCTTTGCCTTCATCTAATAGCTCAGCCTGACGGCTAACTTCATACTCCATTGCTTTTGTCATATAAGTAAAGGAGTTCATATTTTTAATTTCGGTTCTGGTGCCAAATTCAGTAGAACCGATAGGACGTAAAGAAATATTAACGTCACAACGCAAGGAACCCTCTTGCATTTTACAGTCGGAAACGTCGATATATCTCATAATCATTTGTAATTTTTCTACGTATTCTCTTGCCTCATCAATGGAGCGAATATCAGGTTCAGATACAATTTCAATCAACGGTACGCCTCCGCGGTTATAGTCTACATAGGTATTGCCGCGTTGATGCACCAACTTTCCCGCATCTTCTTCAATATGAATACGGGTAATGCCGATTTTTCTCCCATTGGACAATTCAATATATCCGTTTTTACAAAGAGGCATATCAAATTGAGAGATTTGGTACGCTTTTGGCAAATCCGGATAGCAGTAGTTTTTACGGTCCATTTTAGATATATGAGAAATTTCGCAGTTGGTTGCCAATCCTGCCATGATAGCATAATCTACTACTTTTTGATTTAACTTGGGCAAAGTGCCGGGTAAGCCGATGCAAATAGGGCAGCAGTGTGTATTTTGTTCTCCGCCAAAATCTGTGGTACAACTGCAGAAAATTTTTGTATTGGTAGAAAGTTCTACGTGGGTTTCCAGTCCGGATACCAATTCGTATTTCATAGTGCAACCCCCATTTCCACAGCCTTAAATGTGCCGTTTTCTCTTGTAGCTGCTTCAAATTGATAAGCAGCATTCAAAATAGTAGATTCACAAAAATGACTGCCGATTAACTGCAAACCAATAGGTAAACCTTTACTGTCAAATCCACATGGAACAGAAACAGCAGGGAGACCGGCAATATTGACAGGAACAGTACAAATATCGGTTTGATATGTTTGCACTGCGTCTTTTTGTGTTTGTCCGCGTTCAAAAGATGTCATTGGTACGGTTGGTGCCAAAATGACATCACAAGTTTCAAATACACGCTTAAATGCATTTACAATTACACCGCGCAGATTTTGTGCTTTTTTATAATAAGCATCGTAGTATCCTGCGCTTAATACATAGGTACCAAGTAAAATTCTGTGTTTTACCTCCGCCCCAAATCCTTCGCTGCGTGTTTTGCAAATCATTTCATTGATATCTTCATAATGAGGGACTTTGTATCCATAACGAATGCCGTCATAACGTCCCAAGTTGGAAGAAGCTTCGGCACATGCCAAAATGTAATATACAGGCAATCCATATTTGATTTCGGGGATAGAGCATTCTACAATTTCAGCGCCCAATTGGTGGTATGTTTCAATGGATTTTTCCATAGCAGTGCGAATATCTTCGTCAATGCCTTCAAAATATTCTTTTACAATACCAATTTTCATACCTTTAATTTCTTTGTTTAAAGAAGCTGCAGCAGACTCTTTTTTTCCTTGAGAAGTAGAATCCATAGGGTCATATTGTGCAATGGCGTCAAATACCAAAGCAGCATCTTCAACTGAGGTAGTAATAGGGCCAATTTGGTCAAAGCTGGAAGCATATGCAATCAGTCCGTAACGGGAAACGGTTCCGTAAGTTGGCTTTAAACCAACAACGCCGCAAAAACTTGCAGGTTGGCGAATAGAACCGCCTGTATCGGAACCCAAGCCAAATACGGCAATATTTCCGCTAACGGAAGAAGCAGCTCCGCCGGAACTGCCGCCTGCAACGTGATTTGGATTATGAGGATTAAAAGAACCTCCAAAGCAGGAAGTTTCACTGGAAGAACCCATTGCGAATTCGTCCATATTGGTTTTACCCAGCAAAACTGTATTTTGATTTTGCAGCAAATCCCAGACAGTAGCATTGTAAATTGGAGTATACCCCTGCAATATTTTAGAACAGCAGGTAGTTTCAATACCTTTGGTAGAAATGTTATCTTTTAATGACATAGGAATTCCTTCTAACGGAAGAAGAGATTCCCCACGCATAATTTTTTCATCCACTTTTTTTGCAGTTTCCAGTGCTTGTTCCTCAGTCACTTTTACATAAGCGTTTAACACTTTGTTTTCTTTTTCAATACTTGCAAGATATTGCTTTGTTAGCTCCTCACAAGAAATTTGTTTTGAGGAAAGGAGCTTGCCGGTTGCTTTAATTTTACTAAAGTTTGTTTCCATGTAACAGCCATGCCTTTCTAATAAAGTGAGACCAAATATTAATTAAGAACGTCTTTTTACAAGGAAATATCCTTCGTCTTGACTTTCCGCATTCTTTAAAATTTCTTCTCTATCATAAGAAGGAACCACAACATCTTCCCGCAATACATTGGTAAGATTGTTAATATTATCAAAATTGGTTTGTTCACATTGAGCAGTGCTGATTGTTTCAGCAAATGCAATGATGTTATCCATATCTTTTGTTAAAGCGTCCAGTTCTTCTTCTTTGATATACAGTTTGGAAAGTCTCGCCATTTGCAGAACATCTTCACGTGTTACCATAGTAGGGAGCCTCCTTTTATTTATCTGATTTTAATATGAACTTCGCGCAGCTGCTGTTCTGTTACCTCAGTAGGCGCACCAAGCAATAAGTCTTGTGCGTTGCTGTTCATTGGGAACGGAATAACTTCGCGAATGTTTTCTTCGTCTGTCAGAAGCATAATCATACGGTCAATGCCGGGAGCCATACCTGCGTGTGGTGGCGGACCAAATTTGAATGCATTATATAATGCCGGGAAGTTTTCCTCAATTTTCTCTTCTGTATAACCGGCAATCTCAAATGCTTTTATCATGGTTGGTAAGTCGTGGTTTCTTACAGCTCCGGAAGAGAGTTCAACACCGTTGCAAACAATATCGTATTGATAAGCAAGTATTTCGGTTGGCTCTTTCTCCAATAAAGCCTGCAATCCGCCTTGTGGCATAGAGAATGGATTGTGAGTGAAAATATATGCACCAGTTTCTTCATCAATTTCGTACATTGGGAAGTCAACGATAAAGCACATTTTAAATTCACTGTTGTCAATCAATTCTAAACGACGGCCAAGCTCAGCACGGATTTGACCTGCCAGTTTGGCAGCAGCATTTGTTTCATCGGCAATAAAGTAAAGTACGCAGCCGGGGACCAAACCTGCTTTCTTGATTAAGTTATCACGCTGGTCATCCGGAATAAATTTGTTGATAGGGCCCAAAAATTCCATTTCATCGGTCACTTTGATATAACCCAGCCCCATCATTTCCAGTTCCTCTGTTGCATATTTCAACATGTTTTCAAAAAAGCTTTTCGGTTTTGAAGCGCAGTTTGGCACATTAATGGCACGTACTGTTTTATTTTTAAAAGGTGCAAAGGTAGATGTTTCAAAAATTTCAGTGATATCTACAATCTCCAGTGGATTTCTCAGGTCCGGTTTATCTGTACCGTAACGCAGCATAGCTTCTGCATAAGGAATGCGTGGGAAAGGTGTCTCAGACACTTTTTTGTCTGAGAACTTTTTAAATGTTTCGGAGATTACTTCTTCTGCAATTTGCAATACATCTTCCTGAGTTGCAAATGCCATTTCAAAGTCTAATTGATAAAATTCACCCGGAGAACGGTCTGCTCTTGCATCTTCATCACGGAAGCAGGGAGCAACCTGAAAATAACGGTCAAAACCGGAAACCATGAGCAGCTGTTTAAAAATTTGCGGTGCTTGAGGTAATGCATAAAATTTACCGTGATGCTTTCTGCTTGGAATTAAGTAATCGCGCGCTCCTTCAGGAGAAGAGGTAGAAAGAATAGGGGTTTGGATATCCAAAAAGCCCAATTCACTCATTTTATTGCGTAAAAATGAAATTACTTGTGAACGCAGTACAATATTATTGTGTACTTTAGGATTTCTCAAATCCAAAAAGCGATATTTCAAACGTACATCTTCTTTTGTGTCGGTGGAGCTGTCCACTTCAAACGGTAAACTGGAAGGCGCTTTACCCAACACAGTTAAAGTTTCTGTTTTTACTTCCACTTTACCTGTTGCAATTTTAGGGTTGATTGTGTCCTCACTTCTTAAAATAACTTCTCCTTCTACTGTAATACAACATTGTCTGTTTACATCAGAGAGCATAGCTTCGTCATAAACAACAACTTGTACAACACCGTAGTGGTCCCTTACATCTAAGAATTGAATGCCTCCGTGGTCACGGATATTTTCTACCCAACCTGCAACGCGTATTTTTTTGCCGATATCTGCTTCACTTACCTCGCCGCAAAGGTGGGTATGATATTGGTTGACACAAATCATATTTCAAATAATCCTTTCATGATTAGAATTTATTCCGTATTAAAGCATTGTTTGCTTTGAGTCTGGTATACACAATAGGCATATCTACAGACAATATATACTTATAAAGTATATCACTATTTACATTTGGTTTCAATAAAATTTGGCAGAAATCCCATGGAATACGAACATATTTTCTTGAAAGCTATGTTATTTCCCTTCATGAGATTTGAAAAATAACATTTATGGTGTAAAAAGTGTCTTGTGTGATTTTTTACATGATTGTATTAATATCATAATGTTTCAAAATGGATATCCCCAAAAATGTTAGAATTTTTTTGTATATTATTTTTTGTATACCAGAATTGTATTTATTTTTGTTGTCATGTATAATAACTACTATCTTATTTTTATTTGGAGATATTATCATATGTCAATTTTGAAATC
>UQLQ01000030.1 GCA_900541905.1 uncultured Oscillospiraceae bacterium | reverse complement strand
ATATCCTCTTTCATAAATTAAATTTATTATTATATAATTTTTTATAATTTGATTTTATAATAAAACGATGATAAAATCAAGTCACAAACAAAAAGGGAGGTGCAAAATGACTCATGAAAACAAAAATAATAGAACTGTTAAAACGTGCAAAACAAAACATACTTGAAATTTTACCCGGGCTGATCATATGTGTTATCATTGCCGGAATCAGCCAAGTAATTGCACATTTTGTACCTACTGTAGGGGCTGCTTTATTCGCCATCGCTTTAGGTATTATTGTTGGAAATACACTTTGCACAAAAGATTTTTTCAACAGAGGAACAAAATTTTCAGAAAGTCGTTTGTTAGAGTATTCCATAGTACTGACAGGTTTCACACTAAATTTAACTGATATTATGAGTGTCGGCTGGCAAGGTGTATTATTCATTATTCTGCAAATGACTTTGACTATTGTTGTCACATATCTCATCGGAAAATTACTCCGTTTTGGGAAAAAATTCTCCTTATTAATGTGTGCGGGTAACTCCGTATGCGGTTCCTCCGCAATCGGTACTGTTTCGGGCGTAATTCATCCAAGCGCAAAGGACAAAGGTATTTCAGTTACCACCGTGAATTTAACGGGTACTGTACTAATGATTACACTCCCCTTTCTCACAGGTGCTCTTTACGGAAATGAAACTATGCAAACTTCCGCAATGATTGGCGGTACTTTACAATCTGTCGGTCAAGTAATTGGTTCGGCTACCTTTGTTAACTCTGATGTAGTAGCTATGTCTACCATATTTAAAATTATCAGAATTATCTTTATTGTATTTGTTGCATTGGCTTTCTCCAAATTAAATACCAATGAGGGAGAAAGACTGCTTTCCAGAAGCAACACAGCTGGCGACGACAAAAAAGTAAAAGCAAAAATTCCGTGGTATATTATCGGCTTTTTTCTATTCAGCATCATTGCAACATTCAATATTATTCCTGAAATTGTTTCTCACACAGCTCACACCATCAGCAGCCAATTTGAAATTATTGCACTGGCAGGTATCGGAATGCGTGTCAAATTCCGTGATTTGGTAAAAGATGGGCCCAAGGCGCTATTATACGGCGGCGCTGTAGGCGTTTGTCAAGTCGGAATCGCAATTGGACTCATTTTTATCTTCTTCGGACTACTTTAAAAAAAGCTCCTGAGTTTTCAGGAGCTTTTTTATGTTGCAAACATGACAAGAACGATTAAAATTCCTAAAAACAAAACATTAATTACGGTAAACAAACCCAAATAACGAAGTCCTTTCTTAGGTTCATGTTTTACATATTCACGGAAGGTAATCAAACTGGCCAAAGAAGAAATGAGAGTACCGATTCCACCAATATTAACTGCATATAATAACTCTTTATAATCGGTTACAAAATTAGACAGCAATAATGCACTGGGAACATTACTGATAAACTGGCATGTCAATATTCCATATAAAAAGGTATTTTGTTGAACCAGATAACCAAAAAAATCTCTTACCTCGGGAATGCGTGCCATATTGCCGGCAAATACAAAAAATGCACAAAACGTGAACAGCAACAAATAATCTACTTCCAGCAATGCTTTTCTGTCAGCAAAACCGAGAACACCTATAACTGCCAAAAGCCCTATATAATAAGGAATGCCATGAAACACAATCAATATAGAGATGACCAGTAGCCCCATCATCAGCGCCGTCTTTTTTCCGTTTAACTTTTCCGGGTTGGCCTGTGTTAACTTCATAGGTGTGGATTTTACAAAAATCAAACAAGTAATGGTAATCAAAATAATGGAATATAAAAATGGCAAGAACATGGTAGAAATAAATTCCAAATCCGGTATCTGAAATTTGCCGTACAAATACAAATTCTGCGGATTTCCAAAAGGAGTCAGCATGCCGCCCAAATTCGCAGCAATGGTCTGCATAATAAAAGTAAATGCCATCCATTTTAAGTTATCTGAATTTTTGAGAAGATAATAGCCCAACGGTAAAAATGTAATCAAAGCCAAATCATTTGCAATAATCATAGATGCCACAAAAGTTAAATAGATTAATGCCAAAACAGCCATTTTTACCGTATGAAAACGCTGGATAATTTTTTTAGATATAATTTCAAAAAAATGAATATGATGCAGCCCGTTAACCACTGCTAAGACACAAAAAATGCACGCTAAAATTTTAAAGTCAAAATACTGTATATACTGAGAATCTATAGGAACAAAAAACATCGTAATGATTGCCGCTGTAACGGCAATACAAAATACGATGTTCTTTTTCAAAAAATCGCCTACAACTACGGCAGCTTTACGCATACAATCACACTTTATCCATTAAATTTTTACATAAGTTTATTATACGACGTTACCGAATACAGGGCAATAAAAAATTTGTTTTTTATATAACCTATTTAAGACAATGGAAATTCTACCACTAGAAACATTTTAAACTGTTCTTTTGCAAATACACTATGCGGATGCTGTGCAGGCATAATAATTGAATCTCCTGCGTTTAGAGTATAAGAAGTATCGTCAATGGTAATTTGACCTTGCCCGTCCAATGCGATGACCAAAGCATCTCCGCCGGAAGCATGGGTGCTGATTTCTTCCCCTTTATCAAATGCAAATAAAGTCAAACTTAACGCTCTACTTTGAGCAATTGTTTTGCTGACCACTTGACCTTTTTGATATTGTACTTGCTGAGCAAATGGAAGAACAGCAGCAAACTCTAAATTTTTCATAAAAATCCTCCTATGATTTGATGATTCCTATTGTAGCATATCTTTGATATTAGTATGTTGCAAATACAACAAACCATAAAAAATATAACTCAAATATTTTCCGTTAGGATTGTGGAATTTGCATGCATATTTTCGGACAACCTTGAATCTATATTATAGAACATATAAAAATAAACATTACTTTGATAACGGAGGATATCGTATGAAGTATAATGACACCATTCGACTGATTGGAGTTGTATGCATTATTTATGGATTACAAGGTATTGTGTTCCCATTGTTAAAGGCAATTTTCAGTCATGAAATCCTATTTGAATTTTTTCATTGTTCATCCTGGGTAGCACTTATCATATACCTATGTTTTATCGTGGTTGGTGTATGTATGATACTATTTACAAAACCGTTTTCCAAACGAAAAAAAACACAAAAGTAAAGAACAGCAGTAAATATATGATAACATATAACCGTTACAACATGATTGCCAATCGCCAAAACTTCAGTTTTGTTACTGTTGCAAGGTTGTTTATAACATGTTCTACATAACAAAAGCATCCTATCCTTAAAAGGATAGGATGCTTTATCAATCGTTTATAACTTGAGCATACGGTAACCCACACCAATATGTGTTTGGATATATTGGGGAGCGGAAGGATCCTTTTCTATCTTCTTGCGCAGTGTAGCCATAAATACGCGCAAAGAAGCTACTCCATTACTCCAAGTATTCCCCCATATTTCCTTTGTAATGTAGGTATGTGTCAGAACTTTTCCGGTATTTTTGGCTAATAGGCAAAGGAGTTTATATTCTATTGGTGTTAAATACAATTCCTTATCTTTCATATACACACATCTGGCTGCATAATCAATTTTTAAATCTCCATTGATATATACGGACTGTTCTGCCTCTGAACTTGTTTTCATAGTGTTTAATCTGCGAATGGTTACACGCAAACGTGCAAGTAATTCTTCTACTGAAAATGGTTTTGTCAAATAATCATCGGCACCTGCATCCAACGCATCTATTTTATCTGTATCTTCACTTCTTGCACTTACTACTATAATAGGCATGTTAGACCAAGTTCTGATTTTTGTAATAATATCAATGCCATCCATATCGGGCAAACCTAAATCTAACAATACAATATCGGGATTATGGGATACCGCTTCTAATATTGCGGCCTCTCCCGTACCTGCTGTATGAAAACGATAATCATGGGTCTCTAAAGTTGTAGTAATTAAATTACATACCGCAGTGTCATTTTCTACAACCAAAATTAAGGGTTTATTCATATAAATTTACCTCCTCTGCAGGTAATGTAAACCGAAAAACAGTGCCTTTCGGTTTATTATCCAAAACAGAAATTTCTCCGCCATGTGCGTTAATGATAGATTTACAAAGAGCGAGACCCAAACCAAGGCTTCTATGACTGTCTACCACTTCATTGGGGGCAATATAAAACATATCAAAAATTCTTTCTTTTGCTTGGTCCGGAATTCCGGGTCCGTCATCTGCAATATCTACAATTACCTGTTTGTCTTTCTTTGTGGTTGAAATAGTAATGGTAGAGCCCGCAGGGGTATACTTTATCGCATTATCTACAATATTAATTATAACCTGAACAATTAATCTTGCGTCCATTTTTGCTAAAATAAAGTCTTCCGTTTGCACTACTTTGATGGTGTGTTCATCCCTTTTCTTGTTTACATGATGCAATGCTTCCGTGATGACTTCATCCATCAATTCTGCGGACATCTTTAAATGCATACTTCCTTCTTCAATTTTTGTAACTGCTAATAAATTTTCCACTAAGTTAATCAACCATAACGCATCATCATAAATATCACTGTATAATTGCTGTTTCTTTTCTTGTTTCAACGTGTCTCCATTGGATAACAAAATACCCGCATTACCTGAAATTGACGTTAACGGTGTACGCAAATCATGTGAAATGGAACGAAGCAAATTTGCACGTAATTGTTCATTTTTAGCAAGAATAGCAGCCTGTTCTCTTTCTTTTGCAACTTTTTCATTTTCCAAGGCCAATGCACATTCACCTAAGATAGAAAGCATAATACTGTTTTCAAATTCTTCCAAAGGATCTTCATCTATGACAATGCCCACGACACCATATACATTTTCATTCATCCGAATTGCAAGATATAAGCATTTTGCACTGGACAATGTTCCTGTAGTGGCGCCTGCCCTTTGATTGTTCTTAAATACCCATTCGGCAACAATGCGTTCATTATCGCTGATATAAGCCTCATTATGTTGTTCAATTCCTTTTGGTGAATATATCCGAGGCTCGGATAATGAAACATCTTTTGCCAAATATACAACAATGTCTCTATCCAACAATTTAATTAACTGGTGAACCGTAACATCAATGATATTTTGCTCACCTTCTGATTTTTGGATTAACTGGTTTGTGTCAAACAATACCTTTGTACGAAATGCAACCTGGGCAGCTTGCCTTGCATTTCTTTTTATTTTGGTTGCCAGCGTACTCGTAATAAAAGCGGCAACAAACATAATAATAAAAGTGGCAGGATATTCTAATCCATACGTATGAAAGGTATATCTTGGGTAAGTAAAGAAGAAGTTAAATACAAATACGCTAATAACGGACGAGGCCAGACTATAAATGCGGTTTGTTGTAATAACAGCCGTAACCAACACACCCAATATATAAACAATAATAATATTTGCTTCGCTAAAACCAAATAAATCAAAAATATAACCAATCAGCGTTGCTGCACATAAAACAAGAATACTTTTAATCAAATCAAGGGGTACAAATTTCCATTTATGATTCTGCTTCTTTTTTATTTTATAAGGTACGGTTTCCTTATCAGGAATGACATAAATATCTAAATTTGGAGAGAGCACCAACATCTTTTCTGTCAGCGTTGGCTTTGCAAAAATGTGTTTTCTCTTTGCGGTACTTCTTCCAACTACAATTTTAGAAACACCGGATAACCTTGCAAATTCTGTGATTTGGAATGCAACGTCATCACCGTAAACGGTTTCAATCGTTGCTCCCAATTGTTCTGCCAAATGGATATTGTCACGTAACCGTTTTTTATCCTCTTCGCTCATATTGGGAAAATCTGATGTTTCTACAAACAAAGCGGTAAAAGTACCTTTAAATGCGTTTGCCATTCTCGATGCTGTTCGTATAATTTTTGCATTTGTAGGAGAAGAGGACAGGCAAACCAAAATATGTTCATCCGTAAAATAATCGCTGTTGCTTTTAATTCTGGCACTTTCTGTCAGTTTATTTACTCTATCTGCGCATCTTCTGAGAGAAATTTCTCTTAATGCCGTTAAATTTTCTATGCTGAAAAAATTTGTTAATGCCTTTTGCGCTTGAGTATCTAAATAAATTTGTCCGGCATGCAAGCGTTCTATCAAATCTTCAGGTTCGATATCTACCAGTTCTACCTGGTCAGCATTGTCAAATACTCTGTCCGGAATACGTTCTCTTACCGTAATCCCTGTAATAGAAGCTACCATATCATTTAAGCTTTCAATATGCTGTACATTTACGGTAGTATATACGTCAATTCCCGCTTTTAACAGCTCCTCCACATCTTGATAACGTTTTTCATGTCTACATCCTTCCGCATTGGTATGTGCAAGCTCGTCTACGATAACCAATTGTGGCTTTCTTTTGATAACGGCATCTAAATCAAATTCTTTTAATACAATATTATGATAAGGTATTTGTTTATTCGGCAGTATTTCCAACCCTTTCAGTAACGCTGCCGTGCGCGGTCTTGGGTGTGGCTCTACATACCCCACTACTACGTCAATTCCTCGTCTTTTTGCAGCATGTGCCGCTTTTAACATGGCATATGTTTTACCAACACCTGCTGCATAGCCAAAAAATATTTTTAAATGTCCTCTCTGATGATAAGAATCCTCATTTTTAATCGCTCTTAACAATTCATCGGGATTGGACCTTATTTCGCCCATATCATTCACTCCAAAGCGCTTTGATAGATAAATTTATTATAGCATAGCCAATCTTAAGGAAATATAAACGAACTGCAAATAGCATTAAGATTGTATAAAGATTATATCATATGACTACATCTTTACAATATATCCACTTGTATTTGTATCCATAACAGAAATACAAACAAATGATTTATAGTTTAAAAACGTGAAAAAACGAGTGCATTTCTTTTATTGAAAATATCTCACAAATATAAGCATACAAAAAAGGGATTTTTCCTTCAATGGAAAAATCCCTTAATATATTTGTAATGCTCAAACAAAATTATTCTTTTAAAATGCCGTCTAACATAAGATTTACTTTTAAAACATTTACGGTTTCTTCACCAAAGATTCCTATAAATCTGCCATTTTTACATTTATCAATGATGGCTCTGATTTCTTCTTCGGTTTTATTGTTTGCCTTAGCAAGTCTGGGAATTTGATATTCAGCGGCTGCCACAGAAATATGCGGGTCAAGACCACTGCCCGAACATGTCACCAAATCGACAGGAATGGGGGTATCACCCATATCAGGATTGGCTGCTTTAATTTTTTGTACGCGTTCGTCTACCAATGCTTGGTATTCTTCACTTGCAGGACTTAGGTTTGACGGGGTTGCATACATAAGCGCCTTTCCATTTTCATCTGTATAAGTAGATACATCGATATTCATAATACGGCCCCACATGTGTGCATCATCAGTGTATTGCTGACCTAACAATTCACAACCATATTTTTTACCGTCTACTTCGATGATACTGCCATTGGCTTGGTTAGGAAAAATAAGCTGTGCAAGACCTGTTACAACACCTGTATAAACAACACCGCACACAATGGTAAAGATTAAAAAGATAAGTGCTGCACGCGGTAACACGCTTTTTAATGTTTTCATGTACAATTCCTCCTTAACCAATTCCCATAACAGTTAACAACATATCCAATAGCTTAATACATACAAACGGCGCCACCAGTCCGCCCAAACCATATATCAGCAAGTTCCTCGACAATAGTTTTCCGGACGAAACTTCACGATATTTTACACCTTTTAGAGCCAATGGAATCAATACAATGATAATTAATGCATTGTAAATAATAGCGGATAGTACTGCTGTTTGCGGGGAATGCAAGCCCATAATATTCAGTGCGGACAACCCCGGATACAATCCCATAAACAAAGCAGGGATAATTGCAAAATATTTTGCAACGTCGTTTGCGATTGAGAATGTTGTCAAACTACCTCTTGTCATTAACAATTGTTTACCAACACGTACAATATCAATCAGTTTTGTAGGTGAAGAATCCAAATCGACCATGTTTCCGGCTTCTTTCGCCGCTTGTGTACCACTGTTCATGGCCACCGCAACGTCTGCTTGTGCAAGAGCCGGTGCGTCGTTGGTACCGTCACCTGTCATAGCAACCAAGTGGCCTTTGCTTTGATAATCGCGAATCATTTGAAGTTTTGCTTCAGGTGTTGCTTCTGCCAAGAAATCGTCTACACCTGCCTCTGCTGCAATGGCTGCAGCAGTTAATGGGTTATCACCTGTAATCATGATGGTTTTAATACCCATTTTTCTTAAATCAGCAAATTTTTCTTTTACACCTTGTTTTACAATATCTTTTAGGTGTATTACACCCAAAATTTTATGGTCCTTTGCTACAACCAAAGGAGTACCACCCTGATTGGAAATGGCTTTTACTGTTTCGTAACATTCCTCAGTGTAACTTCCACCCGCTTCATGTACATAATTACGGACAGTATCTGCTGCACCTTTACGTACTTCCATACCATGATAGTCCACACCACTCATACGGGTTTTGGCTGTAAATGGAATAAATGTCATTTCATTCTCTGCAATTGTTCTTTCCTCAACACCATATTTTTCTTTTGCAAGAGCAACGATGCTTCTACCCTCCGGTGTCTCGTCAGATAAAGAAGATAAATAAGCAGCATCAGCCAATTCTATAATGGAAGCGCCGTCAACAGGAACAAATTCATGTGCCTGACGGTTACCGTATGTAACGGTACCTGTTTTATCAAGCATTAAAATGTCAACGTTACCTGCTGCCTCAATAGCACGACCACTCATTGCAAGTACATTGGCCTGATTGAGTCGGCTCATGCCTGCAATACCAATGGCAGACAACAATGCGCCAATGGTAGTAGGAGCCAAACAAACAAGCAATGCAACCAATGTGGTTACGGAAGTAGGATTTTCAATACCTGCCTGATTTGCTGAAAAAACAGAGTAGGTATAAAGAGAAACTGTAACCAAAATAAAGATAATAGATAGAGCGACAAGGAAAATTTGGAGTGCAATTTCGTTTGGTGTTTTCTTCCTGGCAGCACCCTCAACCATTGCAATCATTTTATCCAAGAAGCTTTCTCCTGCGTCACTGGTAACCTGTACCACAATCCAGTCAGATAACACTGTGGTACCACCTGTAACAGCACTTCTGTCACCGCCGCTTTCACGGATAACAGGAGCAGATTCGCCTGTTATGGCACTTTCATCTACAGATGCAGCACCTTCAATAATCTCACCATCGGCAGGAATTTGTTCTCCTGCCTGAACAATTACAATATCACCTTTTTTCAAAGTTGCGGAAGATACCACTGTAATTGCATCCTTTTGGTCTGCTGATGGTATCTTATGGGCTTCCACATCTTTTTTTGCCGCACGCAAAGAGTCGGCCTGTGCCTTGCCTCTGCCTTCGGCAATGGCTTCTGCAAAGTTAGCAAACAAAACAGTAAACCAAAGAATAATCGCGATTGCAAGTGTATAACCGGCTGAAGCATCCTTCAAACCGCACAGAGCAATAATCCAAAGAATCGTCGTTAAAATAGCTGAGATGTAAACTAGCAGCATCACAGGATTTTGTGCTTGTGTTTTTGGATTAAGTTTAATAAAAGAATCTGAAATTGCTCGGCCAATCATTTTTTTATCGGCAAAGCCTTTTTTCGGATTTGATGCCATAGTATAACCTCCTTACGCTATTGTGCTGAAGAACTCAGCGATTGGTCCCAGTGCAAGTGCCGGTAAGAAACTGAGAGCACCGACCAAAAGTACAATTAATATCAGTAAGAATACGAACATTGCGTTTGTAGTGGATAAAGTTCCGGACGTGGTTGCAATCTTGCTCTTTTTGGCAAGACTTCCGGCAATGGCCAGAGTACCGATAATAGGTAAAAACCTTGCAAAAAGCATTACCAGACCCAATGACACATTCAGGAATACCGTATTTCCGTTAAAGCCGGCAAATGCCGAGCCGTTATTACCACCACACGACGAATATGCGTACAACATCTCTGAGAATCCATGTGCTCCTGAGTTATTTAAGCTGTCTGCCACACCCGGAACAATTGCGGCAATACCACTGCCCAACAAAATCGCAACAGGTGTTGCCAAACAAACAACAACTGACCATTTCATTTCATATGGTTCAATCTTTTTACCCAAGAATTCCGGCGTTCGTCCAACCATAAGACCGGCTATGAATACCGTGAGTATCGCAAAGGCCAGCATACCATACAGACCGCAGCCAACACCACCGAATATAACTTCACCTAATTGCATCAGCAACATTGTGACCATACCTCCAAGCGGTGTATAACTGTCATGCATGGAGTTAACGGAACCGTTAGAAGCAGCAGTTGTAAAGGTAGCCCATGTTGCGGAAGTTGCAATACCAAAACGGGATTCTTTACCTTCCATATTACCGCCGGCTTGATCGTACATTGTTAGATTTACCGCACCGTTGTCACTCAATTGAGATGTGCCGATTTGTTCTGTAACCGCCACTGAACTTAGGGCAAGTACCAAGCAAATAAACATTGCGCAGAAAATAGCGAAACCTTGCTTTTTATTCTTGATGCTTAAACCAAAGGAGAAGCATAAAGCTGCAGGAATTAACAGCAGAGAAATCATTTCAAGCAAGTTTGTAAATGGATTTGGGTTTTCAAGTGGGTGAGCTGAGTTTACCCCCATGTAACCACCGCCGTTTGTACCTGTTTGCTTAATTGCAACCTGGCTGGCCGCAGGACCCATTGGAACAAATTGTTCCGTTACAATCTGTGCATCTGAAACAACCTCACCATTTAAGGTAACGGTATTGGTATCTAAATCAACCGTTGCACCCTCCAATACTTCACCGTCTGCACTTACCGCTACAGGTTCTACCAAAGAAACGGTTTCAGCCGGTTTAAAGTTCTGAATGACTCCGCCGCCAACAAGACAAAGCGCAATAATGAGGTTTAAAGGAATTAATACGTGAACTGTAATACGTGTAAGGTCTACCCAGAAGCTTCCAAGTCCTGTATCTTTTACTTTTGTAAAACCACGAATCAACGCATATAAAACCGCAATACCGGTTGCTGCGGAAACGAAGTTTTGTACTGTAAGTCCCAGAGCTTGTGTTAAATAGCTTAAAGTTGACTCACCGGTGTATGCCTGCCAGTTTGTATTGGTAATAAAACTAATGGCAGTGTTAAAAGATAAGTCCCACGATACTCCGGAGAGTCCCTGTGGGTTGCCGGGCAAAAATCCCTGAAGCAATTGCAAAAGAAAGACAAACAGAAATCCAATACCGGAAAAAATCAGTACGCTGACCAAATATTTTTTCCATGTCATCTGTTCGTCACTTTTAATCCTCATTAACTTATATACACCTTTTTCACACGGTGTAAGTATTCTTGAAAGAAAGGTCTTTTCGCCTTCCATTACTCTTTTAATATAAAACCCGAGTGGAACGGCCAATGCAACAAGAATTACAAGATACAGAACGTATTGTAAAACTGTGTTCATTTTTGATTATCTCCTTTCATTAAGATTACTACATAATAAACTAGAAGCGCGACCGCAATGCAACCAATAATTGAAACAATTATCAACATCTTTTCTCATCCCCTTTTTTGCGCCTTCCTCAACAAGTATAATAGCAAAGATTTAAAAAAGGTATTAGTATAAACGCCCGCGCATTAAGATTTCATTAAGTTTTCATGTTTTGTTCACAAGTCAGCCAAGTGACAATATTCATTTATGACATAATTTAAAAAATTTTTCATGTAACTTCCCATATCCAAATGGAAAGATGTTTTCTTATGATAAACAGGAGCAATAAAAAAGACTGTACGAAATCGTACAGTCTTTTTCACTGAATATTTAAATTTTTAGGGTTTGAAATGCCTGCTTAATATGGAATAATGCTGTGTTATAAAATTATTTTTTCTCTTTTTTAACTCGTAATACTACAATTGAAACAACTATGGCAGCAGATAATGCCACGGCAATATAAATCATAGTATTATTTCTCTGATCTCCTGTAGATGGAGAATTTACATTTACAGTCGCTTGCTCTGTCTCAGGATCTGACATTGAGCCTGTATTGGTCTCTGCGTTGTTTTGCTCTTCTTTCAGTGCTTGTATTTTTTGTTCGGCAGCTTCCAAAACTGCTAAGTTTATTACTTTTTCTTTTTGTTCTGCTGTCAATGAGTTATAAGCAGCGCGTACATCTGCTACCGCTTGCTCTTGTTCCAAACTGGTTATTTCACCCAAGTTTTCAATCATTTCGCTCACTTTGTCCGCCGCAGCCTGATCATCTTTTAAAGATGTAATTTTAAGTTCTGCTGCTTCCAGCAGATTCAGGTTATATACCTGTGCCTTTAAATCTTCTGTTAACGCATCGTATGCATCGCGTACTTTTACTACATCTGATTCTTGCTCCAGACCAGTAATCTCAGGAAGATTTTGAATCATAGCAATGACATTATCTGCAACATTTTCCTGTCTGTCATTTGTATACGCTTTGATCATAGCATTACCCAAAGTCAGTTTCATTGCGGTTTCCTGAGTTTGGAGTTCAAACGGTTTTAACGTTGAAACATCCAGCCATTGTCCGTCACAACTAATATAGCTTTCTCCCGGATTGGAGACTGCAATATATTCAAAACTATTCAACAAATATCCAATCTCTACAGGAAGGTAATTGTTAGCAGAACCGCCATTTACGGTTTGAACAATGGTATAAGTATCTCCCGGACGTAAATTTACCGGTTGATCTAAATTTATAGTATAAAATCCGTTACCATCAACCGTTGCAGTCTGTTTGGAAACCAATGTTCCGCTTTCGGGTTTTCCTGATTCACCACCTAGATAAACAGCAATTTCTGCTGTGCTTCCTTCAGCTTGGTTAGAAAATAGAGACACTGCAGCCAAAGTGACATAATCATCTGCCGTAAATACATTAGCTACGGATTCATCCATACCACCAGTGTATCCGTTGTCTGCTAAAACAGCCTGAGCAGCACTCTGTGACATAGATAATGGAGAAGTAATACCAAGATAATCATATTGCTCTATATTGTCGTAATCAAATCCGTCTGTTATAACATCCATCTCATAAGAAACAGGCAAACTTAAACTCTCATCATAATAAGAAATCCAAAAATACCCATTATCTTTTCCACCTTCATCATTTGGGATAGCATGCATATAATCATGCACTGCAGAATAGGAATCAGGATCTTCTCCCCAGCTGTTTTTAATTAGAAAAGCACCATTTCCTTCTGGTTTTGTATCTCCGCTAAAGTTATCTTTAGAAAAATTATCATCCCAACCGATAATAGCAACAACATGATTAGGGCTATTTGACCCTGTGGTATAATAACACCCATGTTCTTCATTCCAATATTTCAAGATATTATCTTTTTCGGCATCACTTGTAGGCTGATATACATAGTAAAAGGCACTTACAGCACCATTATTATAAATAGATTCTTTTATTTGTTCAACAGCCTTGGCATCGTAAACATATTCTCCTGTTGTCCAGTTAGCAGGGCTGGGAAATATTTCTGCATTTTGCAAATGCGCTTCGCTAGCGGTACGATATGTTTCATTTACAGTCCAATTAGCATCTTTATCTTTTCCTCCGTTATCATCCTGATACGGGACATCGCTTTCATAAACAGGACCTTGCCAAGCAGCGTAGGTACCCATAGCATTTGTTACTTGTCCGCTGTCTAAGGCAGAACCTATATTATTGTTATTCATGCCTTCTCCCGCCTGATCTAATCCTTCAGGTCTTGCATGCTTTGTAAAATAAGCCAAATGTTTTTCCGAAAAATCAGGTGCAACTCCTGTTTTTAATAAGTAATTGGACTCTACTGCCGCAGTTGCCGCAAAAGCCCAACAAGTGCCTAATGGGTTCTGATTTTTTACCGACGTTGATAAATTGTGATCGCGTAAATCATAAGATGCAGGCAAATCAACACCTGTATTTGCATAAGTTGCGGGTACATTTAAGTCACGGTCCAACTGGTCTTTCAGCATATCCGCAAAGGGTATTTCTTCCAATACAGGAAATGAAATTTCTGTATTTTCTTCCGCCTGCACAAAACTAAAACTGGATACTGCCAGCAATGCAGTAAAGGTTGCAGCAAGCATAGCTGCCGTTCTTCGACACTTTTTTACGCCTGTCTGTTTCATATAATTCCCCCTATTATTCTGCCCCAAGTCTAAGAGTTCCCTATAACTCTTCTAAAAATATTGTGTTTCCTATATTATTTTTATCTAATTTGATATACATGATATTATAATTCTTTTTCGCTTTTTTGTAAATATGTTATTATAATATTACTTATTAAAGTATAAATTTTATAATATTTATACTATAAAAATAATCTCCTGTCTATTATGGACTCTCTTTTGTAATAACTTTAAAAAGCTGATTTCATTTATAGTATGTATTTTCTTATGTCACAAATTTTATCTTATGGATTATGTGTTTTGATATTCATTTTTATATTTCATTCTATCACAATAATAAAATACAGAATAGCACCAAACATACATTACACCTGATACAACAAAAGCCTGTCGAAAAAGCAATGACTACTTTTTCGACAGGCTTCTACATTGTTGGTACGGGTGACAGGACTTGAACCCGTAAGATATCGCTTAAAAACGGCATAAATACGTGCTCTTTCATATTCTATGTTGCATTTTGTGTTGCATGGATAAAGAATTCTCTACTTTACTGGCACACTATCTAAGTAACAGCCGTCAGAACACAAATCGACTTTATTACTCCACACCACATCACTGTCTACACTAGGGTCTTTATCCCACGCCACACAACCACAATCATCTATATACACACGCTTAAAATCATTAAGATTCAAAAAAGGTTCAAAAACCGTATCTTTTTGTAATAGGGGTTTTACATCATATAGGCGCACTTCTCCGTTATCAAAAGTCAACGTTAATGTAAAATCGTCATTCGGTTGAACACCAACAAGTTTTTTTCTTCCATTTGCAAAATATTCCGCGCTTTTTCGGTCAAATCCTTTACTCAAATAAAATTCTACTGTTTTACTCATGTCATCTCCTCCAATGCGGAAAACCGCTAATCATTTTAGCGGTTCAATGTTGAATAATTCTTGTTTTCTTTCTGCCAGCTCCCAGTTTTCTAGTAGCTCATCTTGTCGAAGTGCCGCCCAACCCAAAAGCATTTTTAATTGTTTACTCGGTATACTTCCTTCGAGAACTTCTAAATCTCGGATAGAAACGATTACTTCTTGACCTCCGTATGTAGCGTGAAAATGTGGTGGTTGGTGGTCTCTCCAATTGATATAAATTTTAATTCCTCTAAACATACAAATTGTTGGCATTTCGTCAACCCCTTTCTATATTTATATTATATCACCAATATTGGTTATTGTCAATATTTTTTTGAAAATAAATAAAAAACCGCTGCGTTTTAGCAACGGATTTTCTTATTCTTTTAGCAGTTCTTTCGGGTCAACTTCAAGTGCTTCTGATAGAGCAATGAAGTTTTTCGCAGATATGTTTTCTATTTTTATTTTCCCTGTTTCTATTTTATTAATTTGCATGAAGTGCATATCGACCATTTTAGCCAGCTGCCTTTGAGATAACCCCTTTTTTTCTCTTGCTTCGGTTAATGTCATTGAATTTCAACTCCAAGTTTTTCGGCAGCCTTAAAAACAACACTTTCAAAAGTTTCACCGTCTGCTGCTTCGTACTCTTCCAGCATACCAGCTTCTTCACAAAGTTGTTTTAGAAGCTCGTCATCCCATGTCTCACTGTTTCTGATTTCTCTTGCAATTTCTTGTACTGTCATTTTTTATATCTCCTTTGTTTTTTATTTCTTATCTTTACTGTATTTATATTATATCACCAATATTGGTTACTGTCAATACTTTTTTATAAATATTTTTTGAAAACGACATAAAAAAAGAGGGTAACGGCTATTAAACCGCTACCCTTTATTTTTTATTCTTCAAAATTTATTTGCTCTTTGGTAAAATTCATAAATGGTATGTTATACGTAGGATATGGAGAAGAACTTGTTAGATTAGCAACGATAGGTCTAGCATATGACAATAAAACACTCGGCGCATTTTGAGATAATAGTTTATTTAAATCATCTTCCGCAATATCATGTTCCCAAGTAAATTCAGCTTCCATAGTAACCTTTAAATAAAAAGGCTGTCCGGATGTAGTATCTCCTAATATTACATCCAAGCGTTCATAAGCCGTTTTTTCCTCTAAATCTTTATACACTTGGGCTGAAAATTCACTTTTTAGATTGATGGATGTCTCTGTACTGTTATAGTCATCACTAAGAATAAATTCCACGTTTGTTAAAAGTGGTGTTTTAAATTGAAAATTACTTTTTTGCATACGAAAAGCTCCTTATCAAGCAGGAATGTTCTCATTTAATAATATGTATTCACTAGTCATATATGATGTATAATTAAACTTTCTAGTTTTATCCATATTATATCTATTAAATTTTACAGGTACTTTTGTAGGTTTGATTAGAGTAGTATTATATGTGTACTCAAAAGTATACGTCTCTTTGTACCTACAACTATGATATAATTCGGCACTACTAAATGGGTTTAAATCTTTAGGATGAATCTGAATTTTAGTGTCTCCATCAGTAATTGTCAAATGGGTAAACTTCTTATCTGGGTTAAAAAACAAACCGTATTTTGCACAGATTTCTTCGATTGTTTTCTTAGGTCCTTCTGGTCTAAACTGACGCATAGCTTTCACCCTCCTTTTTATCGTATGTAATTACATTATGTATTATATCTTTATCAAAAACGCATAGTTGCACTTCATAAAAAGGTATACCTATGCTTTTATTTAATGATTGCTGTTGCATTTGCCCTATTTCTAAATATTCCGGATTGACTTTAAAAAAACTCGCAATACAAACCTTAATCTTAAAATTTTCTACTAACCAGTCAAAATACATACATCTTAAGTGTGTTTTTGTAATTTCAGATTGAAGGATAGGCTCACCTGCATCTTCTAGCTCACTACAAAACATCTTATACGTTTCATTGCAAAATAAGTAATCCTTTAATGTCCTTAAATCGCAAACATCATCCTCTAAAGCTGTTATTTTTACTTGTAATATTTTATCATTAGGCAAATCAGAACCAAAATTTTTAGTTGGATTTCCTCCCCACCACTCAGCTAAATATGGATCTAAGAAAAAATATACACCATTTCCAAGCCAATGATTCTTGTTATATTTAAATTTAAATCCATATTTTTTTATTGAGTTTACAAATTCACTTGAGGTTGCGTGATAACCTGTATAAGTTATTAATTCATTCACTATAATATGCCCACCATTTCAATAGGTATACATAAACATCTATAAAATTAGAAATAAATTCCTAAATGTGGGTCTATTATAACAGAAATGTTCGCAAAAAGAAACAGTCAAATTAAAAGTAAATCATCTTTTATCTATTAATTATTTTATCATAAGTATAGCGAACAGTTTGAACAAAAGATATTTTTAATGTAAAAATAAAAAAGCCCTCCCTTGCGCTAAGCAAGAGAGGACTTCTTTTTATCTATTTTTGTTCTGTATCTGTACCACCATCTTTTGAGCTGTTGCTTTTAAACTGTTTGAAAATTTGGTTCGCATACACACTTGCACCACTTACCAGTACGCCTTGTGTCAATGCTGTAAAGATAGCCATAGCTACAGCTTGCGGACTACCTAGGTCACTGGTAGCCAGTACATAGATAATAGATAGCAGGATACCTGCCGCACCTACTGCAAGCGGGATAAGCTTATCAGCAATCAAAGCTGTTTTCTTGATAGCCATACCAATCACATATAAAACAGGAACCAAAATAAGTAATTCCGGTTTGATGTATTCTAAAAAATCCATATGTAAAAACTCCTTTTTATTTTAAGATTGTTGCCAGTATCGCCGCCACGATACCCGAAGCACAAGCTCCGATTGCAGCGGCGATGATTTTATCCCACCACTTTATAGGGCGAGATACCACTTGTTGAACTTCCTGCTTGATTTCTTCCATATCTTCTCTGATATTGTCGACTTTGCAGTCAACCTTTGCAATGGCAAGAGTTAAAGTTCGCAAGTCTTTCACTTCGCGCTCTAGTGCATCAACACGTTTATGTGCCGATGCCGCAGCGTCTAGCGCTTTTCCTAAAGATATATCTGTCTCTCCCATACTCCCACCTCTTTTATGGCAGCTGTAATACTTGACCGGGGTAGATAGTATCATCAGATAAGCCGTTTAACGCTTTGATTTCTTGGTATCGTGAGCCATTGCCAAGCTGTGACTGTGCGATTTGCCACAAGCTATCACCGGACTGCACTGTGTAAGTGCGACCGCCCGCACTGCCTGTTACTTTCAATACTTGTCCTACATGTATGACATTTGGGTCAGAAATGCCATTTAAAGCAGCTAGTTCCTGATAGGTAGTACCGTACTTTGAAGCGATTCCGCTTAACGTATCCCCTG
>UQLQ01000029.1 GCA_900541905.1 uncultured Oscillospiraceae bacterium | reverse complement strand
CGTTCCGGTCTGCCAAATTTTACTCCTCTGTTTTTGGCTGCCGCAATTCCTTCCGCCTGCCGCTTTCGGATATTTTCTCTTTCGCTGTGCGCTACGAAGGACAAAATCTGCAATACCAAATCTGCAATGAAGGTCCCGATTAAATCTTTGCCGTTGCGCGTATCCAGCAGCGGCATATCGATTACACATATATCAATCTCCTTTTCTTTTGTTAAAATACGCCATTGCTCTTGAATCTCTTTGTAATTCCGTCCAAGTCTGTCAATACTTAAAATATACAGCAAATCCCCCGGTTTTAGTTTTTTGACTAATTTTTTGTAGTTTGGCCGTTCAAAGTCTTTTCCCGACTGCTTATCTATATATAAGTTTTTTGCCGGAATTTGTTTTTCGTGCATAGCCAAAAGCTGTCTGTTTTCGTTTTGGTCTATACTGGATACTCTGATATAACCATAAATCGCCCCAGTCATATCAATGTATCATCCCCCTTTTTGCCTGATTTTTACTTTCTGTTGATTCCCATCTGTAAGCAGCGGCAGCATGTTATATTATCTATGAAATATTCTCACAAAAGTATTTTTTGTGTAAAAAATTGACACGAAAAATAAAAGAAAAAGGACAAGCAGCCAATTCTGCTTGTCCTTTTTCAAGAACCGTTTTACATATGACATGAAGCAAATGTCAAATATAATTGGAACTATCATCTATCATCTATCATCTTAAAGTTGACGTATTCAATTTGATTACTTCTTTTACGGCGGAAACAATGTCCTTTGCCGTCATATGATATTCTTCTTTTAGGAAAGGCATTTTTCCCACTTGGCCGAATCTGTCCTTTACACCCACAGCTCTGAGCGGAACAGGATATTCTTCCATTAACACCTCACAAACAGCGGAAGTCAAACCGCCAATGACGTTGTGATTTTCCGCCACAACCACTGCGCCTGTTTTCTTTGCGGAAGCTACCACAGCGTCGCGGTCAATTGGTTTTATGGTGTGAATGTTGATAATCTCGGCATCAATGCCTTCTTGTTTCAAAATTTCGTTTGCCTTCATGGTTTCCTGTACCATAATGCCGCTGCAAAAAATAGTAACTGCGTTACCTTCTTGGATACAGTCAGCATGGAACAAATCAAATTTATAATCCGCATTGGTAAATACATCATCAATGGTTTTACGGAACATACGGATATATACAGGGCCTTCATAAGCAACAATTTGAGGCAGCGCTTGTTTGAACTGGGCAACGTCTACGGGCTCGTAAATCACCAATTCGGGAATGGAGCGAAGTACGCCGATGTCTTCCATACTCATGTGAGTACCGCCGTTAAACTCTGCGGAAATACCCGGGTCACTGCCGATGATTTTCACGTTTTGCTTTGCATAAGCAATGGAAATTGCAATTTGGTCGCAAATTCTGCGGGAAGCAAACGGAGTAAAGGAAGTAATAAACGGAATAAAACCGTAACTGCTCATACCTGCGGCAACACTTGCCATATTTTGCTCCGCAATGCCAACATCAATTGCACGTTCCGGATATTTTTTTCTCAGAGGGAACGTACCGTTTGGTTTTGCAAGGTCGGCGTCAATGACAACAATATTTTCGTTTTCCGCCATCATTTCATCTAAACATTCACATAAAGCTTGACGCATTTCCATACTCTTATTCCCCCCTGATTTCTGCAATTGCAGCTTCCATTTGTTCTTTTGTCATAGGAATGCTGTGATTTCCAAAGCCCATTTCTTCGATGAACTTTACACCTTTTCCTTTTACCGTGTTCAAAATAATCATACTTGGTTTGTCTGCTTGTTTTGCCTCTGTAATGGCAGCGTCAATGGCTGAAATGTCATGGCCGTCTTTCAGCTCTATGGTATGCCAGCCAAATGCACGCCATTTTGCGCCAAGATCGGCAATATCGCAAATATCGCTGACATCGCCGTCAATCTGCATATTGTTGTAATCGGTAAACGCAATCACATTGCTCAATTTTTGCTGTGCGCCAAACATGGCGGCTTCCCAAATTTGTCCTTCCTGACTTTCACCATCGCCAATAATGGTATAGATGGTAGCGCCGTCCTTACGGATTTTGGAAGCCAGTGCAATGCCCATTGCGCAGGAAAAGCCTTGTCCCAAAGAACCTGTGGTCATATCGATGCCGGGTGTGCGGTTCATATCGCAGTGGCTTGGCAAATTGGTGCCGGATTGGTTCAATGTCAACAGCCAGCTTTTGTCAAAATAACCTTTACGGGCAAGCATTGCATATACTGCAGGGCCGCTGTGGCCTTTTGATACAATCAGACGGTCTCTGCCTTCCATTTTTGGATTTTTAGGGTCAATGTTCATGTGTTTTTCGTAAAGCACCACCAGCAAATCCACAATGGATAAACTGCCCCCAATATGCCCTACGCCCAAAGTTCCGATGGTTGTAACAACGTCAGCACGAACATCGGCGCAAATTTGTTTTAAATCTTCCATTTTTACCTCCCGTAAACAATGACATATCTTAAAACAGATATGTCTTTTCTTTTCCATCACGTTTCTTGTTGTTCATGTGGATTCTTACAAGTTTCTTGTTTTTATTATACTGTATCCCTATTGGAAAATCAAACCGAAGGCATGACTAAAATATTGTATCTGTACCGTTATTTTATCATCATTTCTACCAAATCATACTAGAAATGTCTGTAAAAACAAATCGTGTCATAAATGGGATACCGTACAAACACTTCATTTATGCGTTTGCAAATTGACTGCGATACAGTTTTGCATAAAAACCGTTGCGTGAAAGCAGGGTTTGATGATTGCCCTGTTCGATAATTTTGCCTTGTTCCATGACCAAAATGGTGGTGGCATTTTGTATGGTGGACAAACGGTGCGCCACAATAAAGCTGGTTCTGCCTTCCATGATGTTTTGGAATGCCGCCTGCACTTTTAATTCTGTTCTGGTATCAATGCTGCTGGTTGCTTCATCCAAAATCAGCATGGGCGGATTGACCAGCATTACCCTTGCAATGCAAAGCAGCTGTTTTTGCCCCTGCGAAAGATTGCCGCCGTCTTCCGCTATGACGGTATCGTAACCGTTTGGCATTTGCATGATAAAGCTGTCTGCAAATGCTGCCTTTGCCGCCGCAATCACTTCTTCGTCTGTTGCATTGGGCTTACCATACGCAATATTGTCCCGTATGGTTCCGTGGTACAGCCAGGTATCTTGCAGCACCATGCCGAATTGGCTCCTTAAACTGTCCTTTGTCATGGCGGTTGTGGGAATGCCGTCAATGGAAATCGTTCCTGAATTTGCATCATAAAACCGCATGAGCAAATTGATAAAGGTGGTTTTTCCGCATCCCGTAGGGCCTACAATGGCAACTCTGTCACCCGGATTGACGTGCAGATTAAAATCTTCTATCAGCTTGGTATCGGGCGAATAGGAAAAGGATAAATGAGAAATATCCACTTCTCCTTTGCAGTGACTGAACGCAATGGCGTCCGGCGCATCTGCCGGTTCCGATGTTTCGTCCAATACTTCAAACAGACGCTCGGCAGAAGCGAATGCGGTTTGAATCTGGGTAATCACGCCCGTTACTTCGTTAAACGGTTTTGTGTATTGGTTGGCATACGTTAAAAACGAGGTAATCCCGCCAATGGATATGGAAACGGGAACGCCTGTGATAGCACAAACGGAACCCACGACTACAACGGCGGCATACACAAGATTGTTTACAAACCGTGTGGACGGATTGGACAAAGCGGAATAAAACTGTGCCTTTTGTCCGTAGATGCGCAGCTGCTCGTTGATTTCCCGAAAGTCACGCAATGCGCGGTCTTCGTAATGGAAGGTTTTAACCAGTTTTTGATTGCCCACCAACTCTTCCACATGGCCGCTGAGCTGTCCCTGAATGGCCTGTTGTTTGACGAACATTTTATGGGACAGCTTTGCGATAAAAGCTGCAACAAAAATGGACAACGGTGTAATCAGTACCACGACCAAGGTAATCAGAGGACTGATGGTCAGCATAAATATAATGGTGCCCACAATGGTAACAATGCCCGTGAAAAACTGGGTAAATCCCTGGAGCAAACCGTCGGCTACCTGGTCCACATCGTTCACCAAACGGCTGATGATGTCTCCATGGGCATGACCGTCCAAATATTTCAGCGGCATGGTATTCAATTTTTGATACGTTTGTACACGCATATCCTGTGTGGTAAGATACGTCAATTTATGAATGCAGTATGCCATAATCCATTGAAAAACCGTAGAAACCACAATGGTTGCGGACAAAATACAAATGGTCTGCAATATGGCAATATGGTCAACATTGCGGTAGCCAATCATGTAATCCACAGCCTGACCCACGAGAATCGGCCCGTACAGCGTCAGTGAGATTTGAATGATTGCACTGACAATCGCCGCAATGAAAAAGCGATTGTACGGTTTGCAATAGCCCATTACCCGCTTTAAGACAGAAAACTTCATATTCTGCACCCCCTTTGATACGATTTCATTCCAGTTCATCCTCACGCATTTGAGATAAGCAAATCTCTTTATAGATGGGACATGTGTTTAAAAGCTCCCGATGGGTGCCGATTCCCATCACATGCCCTTGGTCCAATACGATAATTTTATCTGCATTGCGAATGCTGTTTGCCCTTTGCGATACGATAATCACCGTCATATTCTGTGTTTCTTTTGCAATTGCCATACGCAATTTTGCATCTGTGGCGTAGTCCAACGCACTGGCGCTGTCGTCCAAAATCAAAATTTTCGGCTGTCCCACCAATGCGCGGGCAATGGTCAGACGCTGTCTTTGTCCGCCGGAAAAATTGGCACCGCCTTGGCTGACCTCAGTCTGCAACCCCTTTGGCAGCCTGCTGACAAATTCCTCCGCCTGTGCAATGCGCAGCGCCTGTTCCATTTGCTCTTTGGTGGCATGTTCATTTCCCCATTTTAAATTGCTTTCAATGGTTCCCGTAAACAAGACGGCACGCTGCGGCACTACGCCGATTTGCTCTCTTAATTGTTCAAAGGAGTATTGTTTGATATCAATACCGTCCATGTAAATCGTACCCCGGGTTGGGTCGTAAAAACGTGGAATCAAAGCGGCAACGGTGGATTTTCCCGAACCCGTACCGCCGATGATTCCCACCGTTTCTCCCTCATAAATTGCTGCGGACAAGTCGTACAATGCGCTTTGATGCGCCTGCATATCGTAGGCAAATGATACATGGTCAAACAAAATTTTCGGCGTTTTGCCGTCTGTTTTTACTTCTATCTTTTGTGTGGTTTGCTCCGTCACCGCAGGTTGGGTATCCAAAATCTCGTTGACTCTGGAAGCGGAGGCCGCCGCTTTTGTAAAAGTAACCACCAAGTTTGCAACCACGATGAGTGCAAGCAATGTTTGCGTCATATAGTTCACAAGGGCTATGACATTGCCCTGACTGACGCCGCCGCTGTCTACGCGGTATCCGCCAAACCATAAAATGGCCACAACCGCCAGATTCATAACGGCATATGTCAACGGATTGAGCAGTGCCGTTAATTTACCCACACCGATTGCCGTTTCCGTTTGTTCCGAAGCTGCTTGTTCAAACCGTTGTTGTTCCTCTTCCTGCTTGGAAAAAGCACGAATGACACGAACGCCTGACAGTCCTTCCCTGGATACCAAAGAAATTCGGTCCAGCTTTTTTTGCGCTTTTTTATAAAACGGTACGGAACGGGACATGACCATGTACAAAATCAGCGCAATGACAGGCGTTGCCACCAGCAAAATCAGCCCCAATTTCCAGTCGATTAACATGGCGGCAATGACAGCGCCGATTGCCAAAAACGGCGCTCTGATGACCAAACGAATGAGCAGCGCCACCGCCTGCTGCAACTGATTGACGTCATTGGTAATGCGTGTAATCAAAGACGGTGTGCCAAAGCGGTCAATTTCCGCATGGGAAAAGGTATTGATTTTTTCATACATTTGATTTCGCACTGCAGTACCAAAGCCCAACGAAGCGATGGAGGCGAATTTTTGACAAATCAGTGCGCTGCCCAGACCAACCGCACCCAAGCCGATTAATACGCCGCCCATATGCCAGACATACGTTAAATCGCCCTGCCGTACGCCTTTATCTATGATTAAGGAGGTGACAATGGGAACAATCAATTCAAACACAGCTTCTATCAGTTTAAAAATGGGTCCCAGTATCACATAAATACGATACTTTTTTAAATATGGAAGAAAACGGAACATTTCACCATTCCTTTATACGCAGTCTTTTCTGTTTAGTATACCATATTTTATCCTTTATCACCAGATAATATCATATTGATATGGTTTGATTTTGTATGGTAAAAAGCAAACAGACCTTGCTTTCAAAACAAGGTCTGTGTTTCTTTATGAGCATTATTCAGCCGCAAGCTGACCTTTGGGCAACACACATGCAGTTGTGCTGTACAATCTGGCCACTGTAAACAGATAGGTGGACAAACCGCCTACCACCGCGCATACAATACCTTTTAGGATAATGGCACCTGTAAAACTCATTGGCGTGAAACCGATTCCCGAAACCAATCCCACAAAAAACGCAGGAACAATGCATGTCAAAGCCAAAGTTACAACGGTCAGCAAGACCCATTTATTTTTTGGAAGGACTCTGCCTATGCTGTGATGGAATCCGTTACAAGACAGTGCGGGAGCATTTCCTTTTTTCACAGCTTTTGCAATGGTGGGATATGCAATGGCAGCCATGCACAGCACCAAAATAAAGGTAGTCAATGCAAAATCAAAATATAAGGAACTTGAGAAAAATGCACCTTCGTGTTTCATATTCAGCAAGTAGAAAATTCCCGCATTGATTGCGCCGTTAATGATACCGTTTCCAATGATGCATTTTGATAGGATATAGCGTTTCATCGTAAGTGGTCTGTGTGTTTTTTTCATGATAACTCCTCTTTTCTTCCGATTATTTCACCATAAGCACATGGTGTTTGGGAATTTTCCCTTTGTACCATACAAGCTAACCATAGGTTTTTATAAAAACAATGTCTAAAATTAAAGCAACGGTATGGCAAACAACAATACTGCTGTATTTCTTAATTCGAGTATATCACAGGAATACAAATTGTCAATCATAAATAAAAAATAGACAAAGTTTGTTATTTTTTATACAACATGCATAACACCAGTGATATTCTTCCAGTGTATTCCAAAATATTGCAAATGGTTTCTGTTTGCAGTATTTGACAAAAATAAGTCAAACTTTGTGATAATTATCACAATTGTTCGGGTACTGTTCTCTCCAAATTTAGACATATCATATTTTTGACTTCCCACATAAAAATATTGGCATATCCGCAAAAAATGTAGTATAATGTAAAAACGAAAAAGAAGGTGTATACATATGATTTTTTCCGTAGAAACGGAACTGGAATTTTTATTAAGAATCGTGTTGTCTATTATTTGCGGTGCCGGCATTGGTTTTGAACGGGAAACACGGCTGAAAACCGCGGGTATCCGCACACATATTATTGTCTCTTTGGGCTCTGCACTCATGATGATTATTTCAAAATACGGATTTGGAGACGTCCTGCAGTCAAGCAACATTGGACTGGATCCTTCCCGTATTGCGGCAGGCATTGTAACGGCAGTCGGCTTTATCGGCGCAGGCGTTATCTTTGTCCGCAACCAAACCATTTCAGGCGTTACCACAGCAGCAGGTATTTGGGCAACGGTTGGAATCGGCATGGCAATCGGAAGCGGAATGTACATCATCGGTATTGTTACAACAGTTTTATTGGTGATTCTTCAACTGTTGCTGCACCGCAATAACAGGGTATTAAAACCGTTTGTTTCCATTCATGTCACATTGTCCGTAAAAGCAAACCAAGATCCGCTGGAATTGATTCATACCCTCTTCCCGGATAAACGGGTAAAAATTATGGATATTGAAGCCCATAAAACTGACGCCGAATGTGAAGAATCCGATGTAAAATTGACGATTTTGGTACCAAATTCTTATTCTTCCTCCGATATTATGAAGATTTATCAAACCACACCCTATGTCAAGCATATTGATTTTTAACAGAACATCGAACACTGTAAAAATATGAAACCGCATCAATAGCTTTGCAGCTATTGATGCGGTTTTTCTGTTTCAGTCAGGAAAAGAAGCAGATGATTCTTTGATTCTTTGGAGTTCATGATAACAAAAATGAATGATTTGCAGTTTTGTTCCTTGGTGCAATGATTTGTTGCTATGAAAAATCCCCCTGCCCACAAAGCAGGCAAGGGGATTTGTTATCCGATTTTTTCTTTGATTTTAATGGTATTTTGCATAGTAATGGCTTCCAAAGCTACCATGCCCGCTTCAATGTTGTCCAGCTTTTCCAACTTTTGATCAACCGCTTTCAATTTTTCCGCATTCAGCTGTTGTCCTTCCATTAACAAAGCAATATGCTTGTTTGTAACATTTTCCTGTGTAATCTCTAACTTTAACGTTCTTTCCTCAATATTTTGTACTCTGTTCTCAATGTTCTCTACTCTGCTCTCGATGTTCTCTACTCTGCTCTCGATGTTCTCTACTCTGCTCTCAATGTTCTCTACTCTGCTCTCAATATTTTCTACCCTGTTCTCGATGTTCTCTACCCTATTTTCAATGTTTTGGGTTTTATCCTTGATTTCGGATATATCTTTCTGCATTACCCGCATGTTAGTTTGCATCTGTTGCATGTTGGTCTGCATTTCTTGCATATTGGTTTGCATTTCCTGCATGCCGTTCTGCATGCCTTGCACTGTTTTCAGTAATTCCTGTAATACTTCTTTCTCGCTCATTTGGGAACAACTCCTTTAATGTGTTTTCATAGTATCATATCTGATTTTGTTTTTCAATATGATTTTCGCTGCATTTCCATGATGTTTCATCGGCTCATCATCCATGGATGTGAATGTAAGAAAATGTACATATGATTCATCACTTTGCGTAAATGACTGTGTTCACACCTGCCGACAGACAGAAACTGATCATTACAACCGTTTGAGAACAAAATCAAAGAAAACATTTGTCTTTTCCACCCGGGAGTGACAAACGATATCCAACTGTTACAAATAACAGCGCTGTTAAACAGAAGAACCGTTTATCTGTTACCACAGCTAAAACTATTGTTTTCTCCTATCGGTTCGATTTCTATATTGTAAACGAAAATAAACTGATTTGAGTCAATATGTGATATACATTCAATAGAATACGACAAAAAGAGGGCAACGGCTGTGAAACCGCTGCCCTCCTCTTTTGATTTATATTTTTACTGTTATTTTCAGAACCTATCTCTTTTTCACTGCTTAAAACCCATGGATATATCGTAGCAGCAAACCCATGCAAGATTCAATTCCTATCACAGTTATGACGGACTGTTCTATCTTTTCAAAACAATATGCAAACCCAAACTGTAATCGGTCAACCATGTCTGTAATCAACAAAATGAATGGTACCAAAACGACTTGCTTTTCCATTTTGATAGAAACATATTTGATTTGCTGCACAAGACAAATTTCATGTATGAAAACATATGTGTCTTTCTTTGTTCCTACGTTGGAATTGCATTTGCAGTTTCCTTTACGATACCCATAGGAGCATACTCACTGCTGCAATGAATGCTGTGTGTTACATTTATGGACTTGTTCCTCTCTGTCAATGGAGTTGCATATCGCCCTGTGTTACAAAATCATCGGCCGAATATGATTGCTGTATTGGAAAATACTTGCTTTTCACTGCATAATGCATTGCGTCCATTGATTGTTCTGTACTGTGAATACCTGACACATCGTCCACGTTCCGTTTACAGCCGCATATACATAATGACCTTGCCATTGCTCTCCCGATGGGTAGTTAATACCTGACTTTTGTATCTCAAATGTCCCATATACAGACCAGGCAGAAGAGAGGTTAAAAAAGTCGTATGCTCTGACACGAAATCGGAACAAATCTCCCGGTTGGGCATAACTTACGTAGCCTGTGTAATTGGAAATCGAGTTGGTATTGCTGTAGAAAGCGTCTCCCACTTTGACATAATTTCCGCCGTTTCTGCTGCGTTCCAGTTCTATTTCATATTTGTCATTTTCTCGAAAGTCGGAATCCGTACTGTCATTCCAAGCAAGCGTAATGGGTTGACCCAAATTGACAGGATTTGGCGTTGCTGACGGATTCAATGCAGGTGTGGGACGTTGATTTTTTCGCCAGGAACCTACGAAGGTAGTTTGGTCTGACGTGTTTTCGTCATTTGCAAATGCCACTACGTTAAATCGAAACCACTTGCCCCGCCAAGCATCGGAAGCATCTTCCAGTATCCATTTCTGATTATCTTGAGCATAAAATTCCCAAATGGTGATGCCACCGGTGTCAACGTTCGCATCTATCACCTGTTCTGTATTAGCTACGAGTCTTATGTATACCGAACCATCGGGATCTCCGGTTGGCTCGACTAACCATTGAGTTGTAGGTGCTCCGGTATATGTCCATAAACATAATTCTGTACCACTTGCAGTTGCAGTATTTACTGTATGAATCATAGCGTTATAGGTACAGTCCGGATGTAAGTAATATCCGTTTTCAAGATTGGGAATGGATTCAAAACCCCAACGCTGCGCTTGTGAGCCGTTAAAATCATAAGTCTGAATACGTTGATCATTTTGGAATATCCCCTCTACCACATCTAAATATTTTCCTGTTTTTACATTTTTCAAGTAGTACATGGGGTACTGTGGCAAACCATTCCATTGAAACGTGCCATGATTTGATGAAGTCCATACTTGCCCGATGCCTGAAGCAGTCGAATAGGTTCCGTCCCATGTGTCCCCTTCCTGCTTAAAGATGCCATAGTAAGAAGTACCCGAAGTGCCTCCATTGAAAGAATCCCAGTTTATATTGATGGTTTCAAACCAAGCATCTATGTTGGGAGGAGGAACCTCCACCGTTACATTTCCTCGTGAGGGAGCCACATATCCCGAATCATACCAAAACTGTGGTGAACCCGCAACTCCCCATATTCCCGTATTGGAATATACACAAAATGAAGTATTGATTGCTCCTGCGTCATAGTTGCCTGTATCCACAGTAAAATTGACCCAATACCATGTGTCTCCCCATTGTGTTTCGGAGTTGGACTTCATCACAATGTCCTGACCTTGAACCCATCTTCCTGAGCCATCATACCAGCCCCAACTGACATTTACGCCAAGTCCCCACCAGCTTTGACCTTGAATCGCTTTCAAGCACAAAGCTGCATATGCCGTGACGCTTGTTCCGTTGCGCACCGTTCCGTCGGTCCATATTTCAACATTTATCACAGGGCTGTCGCCCATGGATGTTGTTGCTAACCAGCTGCCCATAAAGCGCCTCCTAAGTAATTGGTTTCAACCATATTTTTCCCTCCTGAACGGGAGGCTGCGTTGCGGAAATGATAAAAAGCTCGCCGCTTAATTTTTCAGCTGAGGGAACTTGATGGAGCTTACCGTCGGAACCGATACCCGCAACACCGTTTGGAACATTTACCTGTGTTGCATCCACTGCGCCCACATCGCTTGCTTTTAAGGTAATATTGGCAGATAAGGGCTTTGTATTAATGGTTCTGGAAGTAGGTACAGCCCCTATATCGGCAGCGCTTGGCATGGGAGTGATTTTTCCCTGAGCCGATACTCCCGCAACGCCGTTGTTTTGACCTATCATATCTTTGCCAATTTTGCCGGCATCCAGCTCTTTGATTTTTGTATCCAAAATGTCAGAGTTGTCATTATGGTCCTTTATGTTATAGTAATCCTCCGGCTTTGGTTTTTTTAAGTTTATGTTTGGTGTATTATCCATGACTGATCACCTCATCTCTCAGTTGTTGATGTGTATAAACAGACAGTTCTTCATGTGTCAATCCGTCAAAATCGCTGTGCTGATTGTACAATAAATCCAAATCAATCACCATGTTGGCAGGTACAATGCGGTTGAGCAAAGCACGTACGTCCTCCAATTTTGATTTTGCCGTCAGTTCCACTCGAACTTTAAGTAAATATTGTTCGTGGAACAGCTCAACCGTATAACCCTCAGGTCCGCATAATGTGGAAAGCTGTTGCTCCAACGAACGTAATGTAAAGGGAAGCTGCTCGTTGATTCTGGACAATACGCGAAATCGTCTTTCGTCAAGGGTGTCGGTCAGCTTTGGAAGAATGTGCAATATGGATTCCCAACGACCAATACCGTACTCGTCTGCCGAATCCACAAACGTGTTGTTCAGATACAACGCCAATGCGGCGCTGAGCAGATTCATCTCAATGGTTTCCGTATGCATCAGTGCTTTGATTTCTCTGACATCTTTCAGGACATCGGGCACTTTGCGCATCATATCAATTTGTTTCGGTTGCACTGACTGTCCCCCTTATCGGTATGCTGTCTTTGTCAATGACAAGATTTTGTTCGGCGCCGTTGAGGGCTGTGCCCCCAATGTCAAGTATGCCTGTAACGCCAAGCAAAGCGGATTCAATTTGACTGATGCGGACAATCAAATGTTCTTCCTCTGCCCATTGTGCACTTAAATCCGTAAAATATTGGTCTATGGCAGCATTGACATAACCTTCGATTGCAGACCAGTTCCAGTCCTCCTGATATGTAATATTGGTGGTAATATTCACAGCAGTTTCCGTTACGCCCTGAACAGTTACCACATGCCCGATGGGAGCGATGCCCAACCCTTGTCCCTGATTCTGCACAGGGTCAATGGCCGTTTGCACCTGTTCCACCAAAGTGGGAGAAGGCTTTTTGTTTTCACTGTTGGTAATGACCAGCTTTACGGTTCCCCCACCGTTCCAAACAGGGTATACCTTTACAGAGCCTACGCCTGCAATGGCTTCCGTTTTCTCTTTGTAGTCTCTCTGATTTCCGCCAAATGCCTGACTGTCCAGACTGTCAAAGTATCTTTGTCTGAAATGCTCTGTGTCCTCATCGTCTTCGCCGGGGATGAGCAGTTCCGTAATTTCTGCTTTGGTTAAGCCCTCAATGTATTCAATGGGAATCAACGTACCCAAATAGCTGTTTGGTTTTGTGCCCTCTTGCTCGCATTCCAATTGAAACACGCCTTGACTGATTTTCTCACGTACAATGTAGTTAAACGCTTCCAAAGAGAATCTGGCTCCAATGGGTACGTCTATATTAAATTCGCCTTTGACAATGGCTTTTGTTGCAGAATACGGCAGCAATCCTCTTTCTGCCGCACGCTTGATTAAATAATATCTGGATGCGGTATCCGCATACGCCTCATTTATCATAATATCCAGATTGATATAAGCGTTTTGCAGCTCGTTTGCCGCAGGAGCTGCGGCATCATAAATGATTGAGCCTTCTCGCTTATCCAAACTGTTGGAAACGCGGTCTAACATGCGTTTTAACAGTACCTCAAATGTAAGTGATTCATACATCAAATCACCACCTCCTTGCCGGCGGGAATCACGCCTTTTTCTGTGGTCACTTCAAACGTGACCGCCAGTTTTCTTCCTTGAATTTTTAACTCAAAAGAGTTAACTTTTGAAATTCTGTCATCTTGCAGCAGCGCTTCGGTAATGCGACGCTGCAATTCTGCCGCTGCATACGGCACGGGTTTTCCAAAGAGTCCCTGCAATTCGCAGCCGTATGCCCAGCTGTATATAATCCACTCAAAGCGTTCTGTATTTAAAATCAAATAGATGGCTTGTTCCATTGCTTCCCTGCCATCGCAATATCCTACAATGGTTTGGGTGTCTCGATTGAGTTTGTAGGTTTTACTGGGCTGTTTTTGTATGGTCCAGTCTGCTTTCAGTTGATTTCCCACGTTTGGCGTCATGCTTCCACCACCTTATCCAGGACTAAATATTGTTGTCCGCCTTGTACTCTTACCATAACCGCAATATCTCCTGTATGCAAACTTTCTTTTGCACGCTGCGTGATGACCAGAAAAGATTGGGTTAAGGTTAATTTTTGGTCTATGGTAACGGAGAACGGCGATGTGCTTTTCACCGTGCCAAACACAATGGCGCATGGCTTTGCCGCCTCCACTGCCTCAACGGCAGCTTGTTTAATGGTTTGCATAAAACTGTTGCTAGACAGAAAAATCCCCTCCCATTAATGTCAAATCCATCAAATGCTGATGATTGGTAAAGGTATGCTTAACATGCTGTACAACCATGTAATTTTGTACGGTCATATCGCCCAAATCAAGCAGTACCGCGATACTGGAACCTGCGCGCACACGCTTGTCGCCCAAAACGCTGTCTATGGTCAAATTGCGTGTTTTCTTATTGTACAGGGAAAGATATGCATTGGCTTTTTCCTGTGGATTTTCCCCTTTCTGCATCTTTTCGTGGTACTGAAGTACGCCCCATTCCTTGATGTTGCCCTCATCTTGCACCACGTACACTTCTCGCTTTCCCGTTTCATTGTTGTCATATGCAATTTTGACCTTGTTGTAGGTGTTGGAATCAATTGTGGAAGTATAGCTGTAGTTTTCTGCGGTTTCGTTGTCTACCAACACATCCAGCCGCATGTCCTCAATATTTTTTAGGGTCAGTTTGCCAAAATCGTCATACAGTATGTACAGCTTTTTTTCATGAATTAACGTCAAATCCAATGCGTTTTGAATGGTATCAAACAACGTACAGTTATCCTCCAACCTTGATGCAATCACATATTCTGTGTTTGCAATCTCTCCGCACTGTAAATGAAAGTCGGTTGCTATCATCTGCACCAACTGTCCCGCAGTTTTGTTTTCATAAATATACGAATCTTTATTCTTCAAATAACGCAGCTGGTCGTATGCGGTAATGTCAATGGTACCTGCTTTGTCTCGCTTTTGGGTAAAAATAAACCCGTAAAACAAGTCGGTTCCGTCCACGTTGAGCCTTACCACATTGCCTTCCGTAAATGTCACTTCGCTGTCGGCTTTGATGCTGAACTGCAATTGTCCCGGAGTGCCCTTCCATTCGGTTGTCAAGCTGATTTCGTCCAAAACAACGGGGGCATAAATGGTATTCCCGTTTTCTATGAACAAATTCACCTGATTATCGCCGATTTCCTGTTTGGTAACGGTGTTAAAATCAACGGAAACGGTGGACATTTCCAGTTGAGACAATGCGTTCAAATAGGCCAGTGTATCCACTTTCGGAGATTGCCATATATATTGGGTTTCAGGTGCAGAGGACGGATTGGAAGGATTGGACGTTGCAACCGTATCTTTGTCACTTACAAAATCGAGAGGATTCTGCACAGAACCGTTGACAATGATTTCAAAATGCAGATGCGGCCCCGTAGACCAACCCGTTGACCCAACGGTTGCTATTTTTTGTCCTGCGCTGACGGTTTGACCTGCCGATACCAGCAAGCTGTTTGCATGGCCGTATCGAGAGGTAATACCGTTGCCGTGGTCAAGATGAATCCAGTTGCCAAAGGAGTCGGACCAACCTGCCGTTAGTACGGTACCCGCTTTTGTTGCAAGGATTGGTGCTCCCGTAGCAGCGGCCAAGTCAACGCCTTTGTGGAATTCCGCCCCCGGTGTAAATATGCCGTTGCGGTACCCAAAGGGCGAAGATACCATGGTATAGTTGGGACAAGGCCAAACATATTCGCTCATGTAATCTCCTCCTTATTACGGTATATTTAAAACAGTGCCTGGAAAAATCCAATGTCCCGTGCTGGAGCTGCCAAGTCCACGACTGCGTGCGGCAGACTCAATGGTATCCGCATTGAGGTCGTAGATTTCTTTCCATCGGGTGCCGTTTCCCAAGCAGCGCCGTGCAATGTCCCACAACGTATCTCCCGATACCACGGTATAACTTTGATAGGACGGTGCACCTGCACGGTCACTGTTGATATTTGCTTGATTTTCTATGACCTGTATGACTTTGGTGGCATAGTCGCGGTACTGTTTCAAGGTAACGGATACGGTAATATCAAATCCGTTTTGCACATCTTCCGTCACGCTGTATTCCTCAAGGGAAACCTTCATGTTGGTATCATGCAGAGGAATACCGTTAGGCAATGTGCGGGATACAATCAACTGAAACGGTTTGCGTCCCACCATAAGATTTTCCAGTATGTCAAGATAATAATTTGCCTGTTGAAAGCCGTCGGGATAGTACGCAAACGGATACTGCACTTGAGGCAGCAGCATTTCAAAGCTGATTTCGCTCAAGCCGGGTACTTTCAGCAAATTGATTTCACCGTCATTGATGAGCGTAAGTGTTTTGTTGTTTCCTGAGATTTTCAAATCGATTTTTTCGGGTGGTACGGGCAGTTCCGTATCGCCCAAATATACATGATAAGCCACTAATGAACCCCCTCTGCCGTTGATACCATGACTTCATGCAATTTGGCTTCCAAATGATTTACAATGCCGTCAAGGTCCATGTTTGAACTGATGCTGTTGTTGTTTGTCATATCGATTTTGATTTGTGAGGTAGTAAATCTGTTAATGACTTCCTGCTCTGCCAAATCCCGCATGTATTTTAAATCTTCCTGGGTAATTTCCAAACCATCCGCAATGCCTGCCGTGCTGTCGGCTATGCTGCCCGTATTTGCCGCAATACCGCCCAAATCACTGCTGTAAGGCGACGTTTGCTGATTTTGATTCAATAAATCTTGAAGCGGATTTTCCGGTGTTTTTTCCGCTTCTGCTTTGGCAGCCGCTATCGCGTTCTCCCGTTCTTGCTGTCTTGCCGCGGCCTCGGACTTCCAAGTGTCAATTTTTGTCCAACGTGCATCCATATCATTAATTAATGATTGCTCATATTCGTTAAAATCCATTTGTCGCGCCAGCTTTTGTTTTTCAAATCGTTCCCGTTCCATTGTAGCGAAAGTGGCATCCTGAATTGGTTCCACATGTACACCGGCCCAACCGAAACATGTGTTTAACAGACCGATAAACCAGTTAATAATTTTTATGGCACCATTACACATGGACTCCAGAATTTCCAAGGCAACTACTTTCATTTCACCCAGAATATTTTGTACCTGCATGCCTAACCACATGGTATTTTTGATAAGATTGTTCCAGCAATCAATGATATAGTATACACCAGACATCACACCAATTTTTACAGCATCCCACGCAATCTGAATCCAGTTGCACATGGTAAGCCATGCGGCTCTTACGCCACCACAGATGGATACCCACCACATCAATGCACCAACCAAAACAGCAATCGCCACGACAATCCAAGTAATCGGACTTGCAAACAAGGCAGTATTCAGTGCCCATTGTGCAAGTGTCTGTAAAGCAGTTACTACTTTCCATATAGCAAATGCTGCAACCAAAACGCCAACCGCAGCGGCAATGCCGTAGAAAATAGGACCGATTGTCGACCAGTTATTGTATATCCACTGGGCTGCTTGACCAATAAAATTGATTACAGGCATAAAGACGGTCATTAGTGTATTTTTGACAAGTTCCCAAATTTGTGAAAATGTCACGGGCATGGTACTGAATTTTGCATTGATATCATCTGCACTGAGCAGCATTGCATTTTTTATGGTATCTGCCGTGATTTGTCCGTTGGACGCCATTTCCTGCAATTTTGATATTGGCATATTAAGGTAACCTGACAGCGATTGAATGACAGAAGGAGCCTGACTCAAAATTTCCGTAAATCCGGTGCTGCTCAGAGTGCCTGAACTCATGGCCTGTGTGATTTGTGTCATAACGGAATCCATGCCTTGGGTGCCTGTTCCCGAAATAGCAAACTGTTTATTAAGCAGTTCTGTAAATTGTATCAATTCATCATTGCTGCTGAATTTATCTCCTGCCATGGTTCCCATTTGGGTAACCGCATTGGCAGTTGCCTGATAGGAAGAACGGGAACGGTTGGCAGAATCCATGATTTTCTTTTGCAGTTCATCTGTGGTCTGCATACCGTCATTCATCAAATCGAGACGTGCTTTTGTATTGGTAATGGTATCCGATAAATTCAATACTTTTTTCAAATTTTGTAAATTGGCAATTGAAGATACCATACTTTGTATCTTTCCCTGGAAGGCAGACGCTGCGCTGCCTCCGCTATTCAATTGGGCTGTCAGTTTTTGCTGACTGCTTGCAGTTTGCGCAACACTGTTTTTTGCTTTGCTCATTGCCGCAGACATCTGATTGATTTGTCCTTTTGCCTGCTGTATTGAGGCGGTATTCACTGCTTTGCTTGAAATTTTCTGCATTCGTTCAAATCCTGCAATGACATTTTCGATAGCCTTTTGCATATTGCGCAAAGGCTTTGTGACATTGTCTTGTAATTCTATGGATGTTTGTATTGTCTCTATGGTGATACCTCCTTTCTGAAAAAAGGTATAAAAAAAGCGCTTACATTTCTGTAAACGCTTTTTTAGAAAAGATTTTTTATAAAACAGTTTCTGCCGTGTATCAGCCTGCATATGCAAAATAAGTTTGCTCAAATGTACTTTATCATTCTTAAACAGTTAAAACAATAAATGTACAAAATATACTTTACACTGATTTGCAATGCCTGCATCATCAAACAATTTATTTGCTTTCGGAATTAAAAATTTCCTTTGCTGTTTCGTTATTTGTATTTAGTATAAATATTCCGTTTTGCGTCATATCAGCAAGTGAAGCATACTGCTGTTTTGCCGCTTCCAATACTTCAACCGACTCATACTGATATATTTTGACAGCCAAATTTCCAAGATAGAACATAATTTCGTCTTTTTCTCCAACCATTTCGTAATAAGGGTTCCGTTCTTCCAACTTTATTGTCTCACCGGAATCTTGAAAATTTTTACATATAAGTCCAATGTCATCTCATCAGAGTTTTCTGAAGCACTGTTTATCACACTGCTTGTTTCCTCTTGAGTACCGCTTTCTGCATTGCTGCTCACCGCCGCAGTGCTTGTTGCCGCGGAACCGCTTCCTTCTGTAGAGGAACTGCTTCCGCAGCCCACCAAAGCGGCAGATACCACAGCACAAGCCGCTAACACGAAACATACTTTTTTCATAACGTTTTCTCCCCTTTATCATGATAAATTACATCATATATTAAGGAGAATATTCCAAATTCATGTTTGATTTTACATATGTCGCTTTGTGCTGCTATATTATCAGTAATGCAATATTGTAAGAACTCCGTATATATCTATCAATTTCAATCCTACCATGAATATGGCTTGATAGATTGCTGGATATTCTTAAAAATTATCTTAGGTTGAATGTAACAGAATCCAAAGTATCCGAATTCTTTTTATGCTCAATTTTTAATTGTAATGGTTTTTCTGATTCCGCTACTTCATTTGGAACATCAAATGCAATGTATCCTGTTTTGGTTTCCAACGGAGATACCGTTTTGTTTATCAAGCTGTTATAGGTACTCATTAATCCCTCTGTAGAACGTCCGTTGTAATTATATTTTCCATCGTAAATTAATGTTTCCTCTATATATTCTGTGAATGAGGAAGTAGGCAAAAAGATGTCTAAATCTTCAGATATATTTTTCACCTGTACATTCACAATGGCAAATTGATTGCCTTCGCTCGCAGAAAGAGTATTGTTGGCCACCGGTGACTGAGAGATTGGAGTTAGTTCAGAGGCATATTCTACAGAGGTTACTGTAATTTCCCAGCTACCAATGGTTGCTGTTTCACCAATTGCAACGGTATTTACTTCTTCCGCACTGCTTTCTGCATTGCTGCTTACCGCCGCAGTGCTTGTTGCTGCGGAACCGCTTCCTTCCGTAGAGGAACTGCTCCCGCAGCCCACCAAAGCGGCAGATACCACAGCACAAGCCGCTAAC
>UQLQ01000028.1 GCA_900541905.1 uncultured Oscillospiraceae bacterium | reverse complement strand
GCTAACAGCCAAAACTTTAGTTTTGTTGCTGTTACAAGGTTGTTATAACATAAAAGAAATTGCCATGCAATTTCTTACCAATAAAATGTTATAACGTTCTCTTAACAGCCAAAATTTTTAATTTTGATGCTGTTTTGAGGTTGTTATAGCATAGAAAAATTGCTTTGCAATTTTTAACGACAAAACACTAAAACGTTCTTAGCAACAGTCAAAACTTTAGTCTTGCTGCTGGTGCTAAGAACGTTTTAGTGTAAAAGAAAATTGCCATACAAAGTCAATCCATAAACGTAACAACATCTGTATACTGCCAAAAGTCTATTTTATACTATCTTAAAGCAGCTATTTTATAAGAAGTGAAACGTAATTGGTAATGTATATAGAATAAAAAATTTTCATGAAGGATAAAAATATGTTTTTGCATAGGTGTTGTTATCATATACCAGTAGTGGATAGCACTAAAAATTGCAAATACATGTTGATTCGCAATAGAAAACATAGTATTATAGTAATATATCATAAATATGACCATTATAGGAGGAATTTTGATATATGAAGCTTTCCACCAAAAGCAGATATGCATTAGAAGGCTTAGTTTATATTGCAATATACAGTCCAAATGAAGCAATACGTATCAAGCAGATTGCTGAGGATACAGGAATTACCGTTGCCTATTTGGAACAAATCTTTTTTCTGCTGAAAAAAGCAGGATTACTGTTAACAGTACGCGGTGCCAAAGGTGGTTTTTTACTGGCACAAAGTCCTAAAGATATTACAGTTGGTATGGTGCTGCGCGCAATTGAGCATGACTTAGCACCGGTAAAATGCGTCCATGATTTGGAGTCTTGTACCAGTAAAGTGCGTTCCAGTTGTGTCAATCGCCAAATATGGGTACGTTTAACAAATGCAATTGAAAATACAGTTGATAATATGACTTTGGAAGATTTAAAAGTAAAATATCTCAAGCGGAAAGGAAATGTAACATGAAAATATCCACCAGAGGCCGGTATGGTCTGCGGGCGGTAATAGACCTTGCCATGCAAGAAGAAAAAGGCTGCGTTTCCTTAGCGGAAATTGCCGCAAGACAAGATATTTCATTTAATTATCTGGAAAGTATTTTCTCTTATTTGCGCCGTGCAGGTATCGTAATTGGAACAGCAGGTTCTTTAGGAGGCTATACTCTTTCCAAAACTGCGGTTGAGATGAATCTATATGATATTTTGAAGGTATTGGAAGGAGAATTATCCATGACAGGTTCGGAAGAACCTGAAAATGAAACAGATTTGCGCTCTTTTCTAAGAGAAGAGGTTTGGGATGTCATAGATAAAAATATAGAAGAATCACTGAAAAAAACAACAATCAAGCACATGAAAGAAGAATTCAACAAACAAGATGATTCTAATTTTTGTGCCGGTCTATAATAAAAGGTGCCTGCGATTTGCAGGCACCTTTTATTAATTTCCAACTTCAATGCTGATTTGATTGAACTGATTTAATAAATCATCTACATCCAAAGCATCTTTTTTCTCATAGGCAGCATCTATTACCATATTACCCTTGTGCATCATAATCAAACGATTTCCATATTCGATTGCAAATTTTAAATTGTGTGTCACCATTAATGCCGTCAAATGTTTTTCTTTTACAAACTGGTCGGTTAAACGCATAACATTATCCGCAGATTTGGGGTCTAACGCTGCAGTATGTTCATCCAAAACCAAAAGGTCAATGGGCGTCATAGTGGCAATGAGCAAAGCAAGCGCTTGTCTCTGTCCACCTGATAAACTTCCTACTTGGATATGAAGTTTATCCTCCAAACCTAATTTTAATAGCTCTAACTGTGATTTGTAAAAATCCAATCGCTTTCTGTTTACGCCAAAGGTTAAACCAAAATGTTTGTCCTTTGCTTCTGCCATTGCCATATTTTCCAGAATCGTTAATTCTGGACAAGTACCTTTTGAAGGATCCTGAAATACGCGGCCAATGAATCTGGCCCTCTGAAACTCCTTCATTTTTGTGATATTCTGTCCCTTAATCAAAATTTTTCCGCCATCTACAGGTAGGCTTCCACATAATAAATTTAAAATGGTGGTTTTTCCGGAACCATTGCTTCCTATTACGGAAATAAACTGGTCTTTTAAAATATCCAAGTTAAAATTTTCAAATATGGTAAGTTCGTTAACAGAGTGAGGATTAAAAGTTTTATGAATATTTTGTAAGCTGACCATCGGTCCGTTATACGCTTCCGGTATACTATTTTTTTGTATTGTCATGAACTTTTTTTCTCCTTCCTGTCAACATATTATTCGAAATCAGAACCACGGCAAAGATACCCGCCATCAGCAATTTTAAATAATTGGTTGGCAAGCCGATTAACATTGCAATGCTCAGGCACGCTTTATACAAGATGCTTCCTAAAATTACAGCTGTTGTCGCTTTCATGATGGTAATCTTTTTGAACAGTGTAGTACCAATGATAACAGATGCCAAAGCCATAACAACCATACCGGTACCGCTGTTAATATTGGCTGAACCGGATTGCTGTCCCAAAATACTTCCTGACAGAGCTGTTAAACCATTTCCGATTGCCAATCCCAGAACTTTCATTTTTCCGGAATCTCTTCCCAAAGAAGTAACAAACTGCGGATTGCTTCCTGATGCGCGCAGTAACAAACCCGATTTTGTTTTCAAATACAAATCTATGATGATTTTTACAAGGATTACCAATACACCGGCCATAATCAGAACTTTATAGTCAGACATAACACCTGTAAACAACGAACCGATACCGGAATTAAAAATAGTTGGTTTATTAAAGAAGGATAACACCGCACTGCCATTGGTAATCACTAAGTTGATACTCCACAATGCTGTCATTACCAAAATACCTGAAAGTAAATTGGTTACTTTAAACTTTACATGCAAAATTCCTGTGATACCGCCTGCTACAGCGCCTGCCAGAAATGATAGAACACATGCAATCCAAGGGTCTACCCCTACAGATATTAACAATCCTGTAAAACACATTCCCAACGGAAATGAACCGTCTACCGTTAAGTCAGGAAAATCAAGCACCTTATAGGTAATATATACGCCGATTGCCATAATACCGTATATAAAACCTTCTTCAAAAATGCTGATGATTAAACTAATAAATACATCCATGCAGTTACCCGCTTTCTATGATAAGGTCAAAAACAAATTTGTATGAGCGGATTTTATGAAAAACGGAAAGGAAACATCTTTTTATCAGATGTTCCCTCTCCCATTTTTCTTTCATCCAAATGAAGTAAAATTATTCTGCTAAATTCGTTGCATCTGCATATTCTTCAGGAAGTGTCAAACCGAGTTTTTCCATAACCTCTTTATTATAAAAAGGTTTGCTTTCTGTTGCTGTTACTACTGGAAGAGAATCTGCTGTTGCTTCGCCTTTTAGGATTTTTGCAGCCATCAAACCTGTTTCTTTGCCTAGTGCAACATAGTCAATGCCTTCGGAAGCAAGACAGCCATTTTTTACTTGTTCTTCTTCAGAGCCAAATACAGGAATATTGGCTTGTTCCGCAGCTTGTAACACAATTGTCAAGTTATTTACAACATTATTATCTGTAAAATTGTTGATACAATCAACACCTTTTGCAATTAATGCGTTTACGCCCGTTGCAACTTCTGAAGCATTGGTAATGCCCTGTTCCACCACTTCAAAACCATAGTTAGAAGCAATCTCTTTTAACTTTGCAAGATGAGATACTGAGTTTGGTTCACTGGTTGTATAAAGTACACCAATTTTTTTCGCATCCGGTAAAAAAGCACGAATCATTTTTACTTGCGCTTCTAATGGAAGCACGTCACAAGAACCTGTAATATTCGCACCTGTGGATTCCAAAGACTGCACCAAACCTGCTGAAACCGGGTCGGAAATTGCTGTAAATACAATTGGTGGCTTACCACTGGATTGTGTTGCACTGTATGCAGACATAGCTGCCGGTGTTGCAATCGCACCAATTAAATCAACTTTTTGAGATACAAAATTTTTCGCAATTAAATCACTTGTACTGGTTTCACCGTTGGCATTCTGGAATAAAAGTTCCAAATTTTCTCCTTCCACATAACCGCCTTCTGCAAGGCCTTCTTTAAAGCCTTGGTAACAGTTATCCAAAGAGCCGTGTGTAGCGTATTGAATTACACCAACTTTAGCCATGTTTGTGCTTGCGCCGCCGGAATTGGTTGTTTCAGAACTGCTACATGCTGCAAAAGACAGCAGCATGGCACTTGCAGCCAGAGCACAAGCAATTGATTTTACGATTTTTTTCATAATTTTACCCCCATACAAATCTGTTAACATTTGAGTATAAAAAAAGCTCTTGCCCCTGTATCAAAACAGGGACAAGAGCGTAACTCCTGCGGTACCACCCATATTGGCATTTCTGCCCACTTTATCCATACAATTATGTATGTTCCCTTGATAACGGGCGGAAATCCCGTCAAATACTACTTGGTTAAAACCTTTCGCTTTGCCCTCATAAGTCCATTCACACTGCCATGCTCTGTCGCCTTCACACCAACCGGCGGCTCTCTGAAAAGCAGAATCAGCTTACTACTCTTAATCATCGGTTTATTTATTCTTTGCTTCATTATATGTTGATAAAAATCATTTGTCAAGTTTTTTCTTGTTTTCTTGTTAGAATCAAACCATTCCATTTTATATAAATATCAGAATATACTTTCTGTCAGTTAAAAAATATTAGAATATTTTAACACTATTTTGAAATAAACTGACGTATACATGTATAATATCAACAGGAAATTATTTATATTTCTTAATTAGAATATTCATTTTAGTAGATAGAGATATAATAAAAATATCGATAAAGAAAAAAGTGAGGGCTCTATTATGGAAATGAACACTGTAATTACAATTTCAAGAGAATATGGCAGTGGAGGACGTGATATTGGCAAATTAGTGGCAGAAAAATTGGATATTCCTTATTATGATCAAGAAATTACAGAAATCGCTGCTAAAAAAAGCGGATTAAGCAATGAAGTATTACGTGAAAATGATGAAATTGCAACCACCAGTATCTTTGGTAATTTTATGGCCGGTTCCTACTTTTTTGCAAACCAAGCATATAATGCAAATGAATTAACAATCAACGACCAGCTTTATTTATTGGAATCACAAATTATCCATTCACTTGCTGAAAAGGGTCCTTGTGTTATTATCGGACGTTGTGCCGACTATGTTTTAAGAGAGCACAAACATACATTAAATGTATTTGTACATGCAGATATTGAGTTTAGAAAAAAACGTGCAGTAGAGCATTACGGTATATCTCCAAAAAAAATTGAAGAATTTTTACATAAACAAGATAAACACCGTGCTCACTATCACAGCTTTTATACTGACCAAAAATGGAAAGCAATTGAAAATTATGATTTGACCATTGACAGTTCAAGATTTGGCATTGATGCTTCTGTTGAAATGATTATTGCTGCCGCTAAAATTAGATCCGGAATTTAAAATTTTTATTACATTAATAATATAAAAATATAATAACAACAATAGTAACAAAAACAGTGACATTTTTTATCGAATTGTCACTGTTTTTGTTTGTAGTAAATTTAACAATAAAAAACCTTGTTTTTTAACTAAAAATTAACAATATCATATTTCTGTCTATAAAAATCAATTTTTATAAGCATATTGCACATATAAAAGCATATTTTTATTAAATTTTTATATAATATTTCGTATACTGTTTTTGTATTTTTTATTGCTATTTTTGTAACAATCAGTTAAAATATATATTAACTCCCTATTAACAGGTGGGAAACTATGAATTCAAAAGGGAGGTTACAAAAATGGAACATAAAAAACAAAGAATCATACAAATTGTGGCCATATCACTTACAGCTGTTGTAATAGCAGTTGCCGTTGGCCTCGTTTTTATGTTTACAAAGAAAGATGAAACTCCATTGAACAGTTATTCCCGTGAAGATACCATACAGGATATTACCGTATACCAAACACTTTACGGAGAAAATACTGAGACAGCTGCTACCGATGCAGCAAACGCTATGAATGAGCTATCACAATTAATTGATTTTGAAGAAGATGACTCAGACATACAAAAACTAAATCAAGCTGCTGGGCTTGACTGGATCTCTTTAGATTCACGTACAATTTCCATTTTAGATAAAGCAGAAAAAGTTGCCCAAGATTCGGGCGGTGCTTTTTCCCCTACCATTGTGCCTATCTTAAATTTGTGGGGATTTTCGGGATCGAATCCTTCGGTTCCAACGCAAGAAAAAATCGAGCAGTTTTTACCCTATGTCGATTACCAGAATTTACGCGTTGATACACAGGAAAATACCGCCTCTCTCAAAATGCGCTATTCTTCCGTCAGCCTTGACGGTGTTTACAATGGTTCGCTTTGTGAAAGTGCTGTATCGTCTTACCAGACTTCCGGTGTTGCTGCCGGCATTATCACCGTCGGCAATTCAGTTGGCGTATACGGAACAAAACCAGATGGTTCCAAATGGACACTTGCGGTTAAAAATCCTGATGTCACGGACACAGAGCTGCTTGCCATCGGTACTTTTACCATAGAATCCGGCTATGCTTCCACATGTCAGCTAGAACAAAACTCGTTTGTTCAGGACGGCACAACGTATTATGGAATTTTAGACCCCTCTACCGGAAAACCTGTAGAAACTGATTTGGTGTCTGTCACCGTTACCCACGCCGACGGACCTACCAGCGATGCCCTTGCCCTTGCCTGTATGGTATTGGGAAAAGAAAAGGGTATGTCCCTGCTAGAACAATATAATGCAGGCGGTATTTTCATTGACCGTGAAAACAATGTTACCGTTACGGATAATTTAAAAGAATCCGTACAACTGACAACAGATACGTTTAAACTTGCATAATTTCTTTTGTACAAGTTTCATCTGTTAATGAAAGGTTTATGGCACTTGTTATTAAAAACCTTACATTTAGGAGGATAAGCATGAATTTGTCTATACCATTAAAACCATTCAGAACCTTTGGTGGTGCTAAGGTTCCCCATCGCAAACATACTGGTTCATCACCTTCTGAGGTGATTCCTACACCAGAAAAAGTCAGAATTCCAATGCAAATGCACATTGGTGCTCCCTGCAAACCTCTTGTGAAAGTTGGTGAACAAGTACTTGTCGGTCAAAAAATCGGCGATAGCGATGCTTTTATTTCCGCACCAATTCATGCAACCATTTCCGGAAAAGTAACTGCAATTGAAAAATTGGTGATGACTGACGGAAAAAGTGTGGATGCTGTTGTCATTACATCTGACGGTGAAAACGCTGTATCGCCTGAGGTTCAACCTCCTGAAATTCACTCCAGAGAAGACTTTGTAAAAGCAATCAGAGAATCGGGTTTAGTGGGTCTCGGCGGCGGTGGTTTTCCAACCCACGTAAAAATAAATCCGCCAAAACCGGTTGACACTTTGTTAATCAATGCTGCAGAATGTGAGCCGTATATTACAGCTGACCACAGAGAAATGCTGGAAAACTCTGAGCGAGTGATTGACGGTATGTTTGCAGTAGCAAAATATTTAGATATAAAACGTATTATTATTGGCATTGAAAGCAATAAACCGGACGCAATCAAATTAATAAAAGAAAAGCTTGCGTCAGACCCAAGAAATAAAAACGGCATGGCAGGCGTTCTTACTTTACGTGCCATTTATCCGCAAGGTGCTGAAAGAGTTTTGATACAAGCAGCTACAGGAAAACAGCTGAATCCTTCCAAACTTCCTGCTGATTTAGGCTGTATTGTAATGAATGTTACTACCGCAGGCTTTATTGCCGATTACTTAAGAACCGGTATGCCGCTGATTACCAAACGCGTTACCATTGACGGTTCTGCTGTCACAACACCCAAAAACGTAATCGCTCCCATTGGTACCAGTTTAGAAGATATGATTTCATTTTGCGGAGGTTATAAAGAGGAATTACGCGAAGTTTTACTTGGCGGTCCTATGATGGGAATTGCGATTCCATCTGATAACTTCCAAATTATGAAACAATCTAATGGCGTATTATTTTTCAGCGAAAAAGAAGCAATCAAAAAACACACAACCGCATGTATTCATTGTGGGGCCTGTGTCAGTGTATGTCCTATGCATCTGGAACCGTATGCGTTAGAGAAAAATTTTGAAAAAAGAATTATCGAACGTTTACGTAAGCTTTCTGTTATGACTTGTATTGAATGCGGCAGCTGCTCTTTTGTATGTCCTGCAAATCGACCATTGGTACACTCGATTCGTTTGGGCAAAAATTTAATTCGCAAAGATGATGCTGCGGAAAAAGCAAGACAAGAAGCTTTAAAAGCAAAAACTGAGGCTGCGATTGAAGCTGTAGAGGCTGAAAATAAATAAATCTTTTTATAAAGTACATAAGCGACAACGTTACTTTATAAATACTAGCATATCAATTGGAAAGGCTTGAATGTATTATGAAAGATAAATTGATTGTGTCTTCCTCGCCTCATTTGAGACGAAACACTTCGACACAAAAAATTATGTTGGATGTTATCATCGCAATGATACCTGCTGCAATTGCATCCATCGTATTTTTTGGGTATTGGGCAGCAATTACATTAGCAGTTGCAATCGCTTCTTGTGTGCTATCTGAATTTGTATGCCGTCTGGTTATGAAGCGTGAACAAACTGTTGGCGATTTAAGCGCCATTGTTACAGGCATGCTGCTGGCATTTAACCTACCTGCCAACATTAATCCTTTAATTACTGCTTTTGGTGGTGTAATCGCAATTGTCGTAGCAAAGCAAATGTTTGGCGGTTTGGGCCAAAACTTTGTAAACCCTGCACTTACCGCACGTATTGTTTTAATGGTATCCTTCCCTGTTCATATGACAACTTGGGCAACACCATTTTTCTATACCGGCAGTGTGGATGCTATGACCACAGCTACTCCTCTTGGAATTATCGCTGAAGGAAGCGGTACAATGCCGTCTTATTTGGATATGTTCCTTGGTAACATTGGCGGTTCTATGGGTGAAACAAGCGCTCTGGCAATTTTACTTGGCGGTATTTATTTAATTGCACGTCGTGTGATTAATCCTATCGTTCCATTTGCTTACATAGGCACTGTAGCTGCTATTTCAGGCATTGCATGTGCCGTTACCGGACGCGATGTTTTGGTTGACATTCTTTCCGGCGGTTTAATGCTTGGTGCATTCTTTATGGCGACAGACTATGCAACCACCCCTATTAACTGGAGAGGTAAACTTGTATTTGCAATTGGATGCGGTATCATTACAATGCTCATTCGTTTATTTGGTTCTTTACCGGAAGGTGTTTCCTATTCCATTGTATTGATGAATATTCTCACACCGCATATTGAGAGTTTGACTCGTTCTAAAACCTTTGGTTTTATCAAAGCCAGAAAGGAGCGGAAACGAAGTGAAGTTTAAACCGAAAGAAATTGCTGTTCCTGCTTTGATACTATGTGCTATTTGTTTGATTATTACAGGTGCATTGTCTGTAACAAACTTTATAACAAAAGACACTATTGAAGCTTTAAATTTAGAAACTGAAAAAGAAGCTCGTACTGTTGTACTACCTGATGCAGCCAATTTTGAAGCTGGGGATTCGGAAGAATCTTATTATGTAGGTAAAGCAGATGACGGTTCTGAAAAAGGTTACGTATTCACTACTACTGCCAAAGGTTATGGCGGTACTATCCAGGTAATGACAGGTATTAATACCGAAGATGAAATTACCGGTGTAACAATTCTCTCTTTGGATGAAACTCCTGGATTGGGTATGAATGCACAAAACGCCAGTTTTACCGACATGTATAAACAAACTGTGCCGGAAGGTGGATTTAATGTTATCAAATCCGGTACAGCGGGTGATGGAAACATTGTAGCTTTAACGGGTGCAACCATTACCTCTCAAGCGGTTACAGACGCTGTAAACTCTGCAATAGAACAATATAATGAAATTAAGGGAGGTGCTTAAGTTGGGCAAAGGTTATGGTAGAGAACTTACAAAAGGTATTTTAAAGGAAAACCCTGTTTTTCGTTTGGTGCTTGGTACTTGCCCTACTTTGGCTGTTAGTACAAGTGCAATGAGTGCCCTAGGTATGGGGGCGGCAGCTACGGTTGTTCTAATTTGTTCTAACTTGGTTATCTCCGCATGCCGTAAGATTATTCCGGATAAGGTACGTATTCCTGCATATATTACCATCATTGCAGGCTTCGTATCTGTAGTACAAATGCTGGTAAAAGCTTTTGTACCGGTAATTGATAAATCTCTTGGTATTTATTTACCTTTGATTGTTGTTAACTGTATTATTCTTGGTCGTGCTGAAGCATTTGCCAGCAAGAACCCTGTGATTCCTTCCATATTAGACGGTGTTGGCATGGGTATTGGCTTTACAGCAGCCCTGCTGGTTATGGGCTGTATCCGTGAACTTTTAGGTTCTGGTACTGTCTTCAACCAACCTGTAACCATTTCCTTTATGGATCCAATTATTATCTTTATTCTTGCTCCGGGTGGATTCTTTGTCTATGGTATCCTAGTTGCTATTGTAAATAAATTAACCAAAGGCAAAAAAGCCGAACTGGGCTGTGGCGGATGTCCGATGAGTGCATCTTGTTCAAAGATTAGCAAAGGAGAGTGCGGAACAGATGATAATGTTTAAAAGCCTTGTAAGCATTTTCCTTGCTGGTATTTTAACCGAAAACTTTTTGCTGAGTAAATTCTTAGGCATTTGTCCTTTCCTGGGTGTTTCTAAAAAGTTAAATACCGCTGTTGGTATGAGTGCTGCAGTTATTTTTGTTATGTTAATTTCAACTGCAGTAACTTGGCCTATTTACATGTATGTATTGATGCCCTTAGGTTTTGATTATTTGCAAACCGTTGTATTTATCATTATTATTGCTGCATTGGTACAGTTGATTGAGCTGGTTCTGCGCAAGTTTATGCCTCCACTTTATAATTCTCTCGGCATCTATTTGCCACTTATCACAACCAACTGTGCTGTTCTGGGTATTACTACATTGGTAATTGAGAATACTTTAGACCCAATTACCCATTATGGCTTTGCTGAATCTATGACCAGTGCTTTTGGTAGTGGTATGGGCTTTTTAGTTGCAATGGTTCTATTTGCCGGCGTTCGTCAAAAACTGGAGACTTGCGATATTCCTGATTTCTTAAAAGGTCTTCCAATTACATTAATCGCTGCATCTCTACTTGCTGTTTCTTTCTTTGGCTTCCAAGGTTTAGTAGACGGTATGTTAGGTTAAGAGAGGTTGGTATAAATCATGTGGGCATATGAAATTTTTATTCCTATTGCAATTGTTGTTGGTATTGGTCTTGTATTAGGCCTTGTACTGGCAGTTGCAGCAATTATTTTACATGTTCCGGTTGATGAACGTGTAGAAGCGGTAACAGAAGTTTTACCGGGTGCTAACTGCGGTGCCTGTGGATATTCCGGCTGTTCCGGCTATGCCTCTGCCCTATGTGAAGGCAGTGCCGAAAATGGTCTTTGCGCCCCGGGCGGACCGGAAGTTGTCCAAAAAATCAGTGAATTATTAGGTGGAGGTGCTGTTACACTGGTACCTAAGGTTGCAATGGTTCACTGTAACGGTACTCCGGAACACACCTCTCAGAAAATGGATTACAAAGGCATTCCATCATGCGCTGCAGCATCTATGATGTCCGGCGGTACACAAACTTGTCAGTATGGTTGTTTGGGTTTTGGTGACTGTGTCAATGTATGCGAATATGATGCAATACACATTGTAAACGGTGTTGCCGTAGTAAATCCTGAAAAATGTACTGCGTGTACAATGTGCGTAAAAGAATGTCCTAAAAATCTGATTCGTCTTGTTACTCTAAAAGAACAGGCAGTTGTACGCTGTAATAATCAAGATAAAGGTGCTCTTGCTAATAAAGTATGTAAAGTTAGCTGTATTGCATGTATGAAATGCGTAAAAGCCTGTGAATATGATGCAATCAAAATCGAAAACTTCCGTGCTGTCATAAATCCTGATAAATGTACCGCTTGCGGTGCATGCGTGGATGTTTGTCCTAAAGATTGTATTACTTTGTATTCTTCCGAACCACGCAGAATGCAAGCATAAAAAACATTGAAATTTTGAACTGACTCCTTTTTTGTTAGAGTTTGCTCTAACTATTGGGAGCCAGTTCTTTTTATTTTTACTTTACTATCCCCTATGATGATATAAATTTTTCTTAAAATTGTAGTTAAAGTATACAAAATTAATCCACTTTAAAGAAAACCTCATTAAACCTATTGACATTCCGTGCTTTTTTGCTTAAGATTAAGATTGCTATATAGTTAGTTTAGCTAACTAATTATTGGGAGATGTAAACATGGATCATAATACAAATATGGCTGCAATGAACGTTGCTCTATTTTGTAGATTAAACCTAAATAAAAAGTGCTGTATACCAATTCGACATAGCGAAATGGGCGTATTAATTTATGCAAATCTTGCAAAAGAACCCGTTACTCCCGTTACAATCAGCAATCAATTTGGTATTACCAAACCCTCCGCAACCGCTATTTTAAAAATTTTAAAGGAACATGAATACATAGAGCATTGTCCCTCTCAAGTTGATGGAAGAAGCTATACCATAACAGTAACGGAAAAAGGAAAAAAATTAATAGAAACAGCATGTAATGAGTATACAAAGTCCATTGAATTAATACGTACCAAAATGGGTACAAAGGACTTTGAGCAACTGCTGCGCCTTATATGTAAAGCAAATGCGATTTTAAAAGAAAATATGAGGCTAAATGAAATGCACACCTAATATGATAAATTAGTATCTATGCAGATAATGAATTTTGTAAGAAAAGAAACATGGTGAAGAAAAATGATGAAGATTGGCTTGGATGTTGGCTCTACAACAATCAAATGTGTTGTTTTGGATGAAAACGAACAAATTTGTTTTGAATCCTATGAAAGACACTATTCTCAAATCACTGAGAAAATGGCGGCTTTATTAACAAAAATTAAAAATGAAGTGGTCAAAAACGAACCTGTTCAGCTGGCTGTTTCCGGATCGGCCGGAATGGGTATTGCTCAGGAATGTAACTTTCCGTTTGTTCAAGAAGTGTATGCTACCAGAACTGCTACCAAAAAATTAATTCCTAATGCCGATGTTATTATTGAATTAGGAGGAGAAGACGCCAAAATTCTGTTTGTCAGCGGCAGCATGGAAGTGCGCATGAATGGTTCATGCGCAGGCGGTACAGGTGCTTTTATCGACCAAATGTCTACTTTGTTGCACTTATCCCCCGAAGAGTTAAATAATATTGCAAAAGAACACGAAAAAATTTATACCATCGCATCTCGATGCGGTGTATTTGCCAAGTCTGATATCCAGCCATTGTTGAACCAGGGTGCTCGTAAAAGTGACATTGCCGCAAGTATTTTTGCTGCGGTTGCCAATCAAACGATTGCAGGTTTGGCTCAAGGAAGAGAAATCAAAGGAAATGTTGTATATCTGGGCGGTCCTCTCACTTTTTTATCTGAATTACGCAAAAGTTTTGATACAGCTTTGAATGTAACCGGTATTTTTCCGGAAAACTCTTTATACTTTGTTGCGTTGGGAACAGCTTACGGCTGCAGTGAAGAAATTGATTTGGATAAAGCCATAGACAATGTGAAAAATTATACACAGTCCGGTGAGTTTTTATCTATCCCCCCTCTCTTTCAGTCTCAAGAAGAGTATGCAGAATTTGCACAACGTCATAATAAAGACGTTGCAAAGCGTGGGGATATTGAAAGTTATCAAGGTGAAGCTTACCTTGGTATTGATGCCGGTTCTACTACCATTAAAGCAGTGGTTATTGGTTCAGACAATGAGATTTTAGATGAGTTGTATCAGAGTAACTCGGGCGACCCAATTCCGATTATCAAAGAATATTTGATTCATTTATATGAACAATACCCAAATATTCGAATAAAATGCAGCGCTGTTACCGGTTATGGTGAAGAACTGCTAAAAAATGCGTTTGGACTTGACTACGGTATTGTAGAAACCATTGCCCACTATACCGCTGCAAAGACATTTTTGCCTGAAGTGGATTTTATCATTGACATTGGCGGTCAGGATATGAAATGCTTCAAAATCCGCAATCATACTATTGATAATATTTTCTTAAATGAAGCCTGTTCTTCCGGATGTGGTTCTTTTCTTCAAACGTTTGCCAATACGCTTGGATATGAGATTCAAGACTTTGCCAAATTGGGCTTATTTGCAAAGCGTCCTGTAGATTTGGGGTCTCGCTGCACTGTTTTCATGAACTCTTCTGTAAAACAAGCACAAAAGGATGGCGCTACCACAGAAGATATCTCTGCCGGGCTTTCTGTCAGTGTTGTAAAAAATGCAATTTATAAGGTAATCCGCGCTGCTTCTCCGGAAGAACTTGGAAAACACATTGTAGTACAAGGCGGTACCTTTTTAAATGACGCCGTTCTGCGTGTATTTGAGCAGGAAATGGGCGTAAATGTCATTCGCCCTGATATTGCAGGTCTTATGGGCGCTTACGGTGCTGCAGTATACGCAAAAGAGCACAATCAGTCAAAAGGCCAAATGATCAACTTACAGCAATTAAAAAACTTTTCCCATCAAGTAAAACTAGTCACTTGCGGACTATGTAACAATCATTGTAAGCTAACGGTAAATATGTTTGACGGAAATCGCAAATTTATAGGCGGTAACCGTTGTGATAAACCAATTAAACAAAAAGAAGTCATTGATGCGCCTAACATGTACGCATTTAAGATGAAGACGCTTCTAAGCTATCAACCTGTTCCCGGACCAAGAGGAAAAATCGGATTGCCCATGGGAATGAATATTTATGAAATGCTACCGTTCTGGCATGCATTTTTTACTTCTCTTGGCTTTGAAGTAGTAACTTCTCCCCTCTCTAACCGTGAGTTGTACATTAAAGGTCAGCATACCATTCCATCTGACACCGTGTGTTTTCCTGCCAAATTAATGCATGGCCATGTCTGTGCTTTAATTGATGAAGGAGTAAAAACTATTTTTTATCCTTGCCTTACATACAATTTCGATGAGGGTTTAAGCGATAATCATTATAACTGTCCCGTAGTGGCATATTATCCGGAAGTAATCTCTGCCAATGTATCTGAATTGGAAGGTCTTAATTTTATTAACGATTATCTGGGAGTACACCGTAAAAAAGATTTTCCTGAAAAAATGCATGGAGTCCTTGCAAAATATTTCGATGGTATCAGTTTAAAGGAAGTAAAAACTGCTTCTGAAAAAGGATATGCTGAATATGAGCATTATTTGGATACCATTCGCAAAGAAGGCGATGCAATGATTCGCCAGGCAGAAGCAAATCAAATGCCGATTATTGTTCTTTGCGGCAGACCATATCATTTAGACCCTGAAATCAACCATGGTATTGATAAATTGATTACAAGCTTGGGTGCCTGTATCGTAACGGAAGATGTCATTAGCAATAAAGTAGAGAAACTAAATACAACCGTTTTGAATCAATGGACATATCACGCCAGACTGTATGCTGCTGCAGAATATATTTGTGATAAACCACAGTTTAATTTGGTACAGTTGGTTTCGTTTGGATGCGGAATTGATGCGATTACGACCGATGAAGTACGCAGCATTTTAGAGAAAAGCGGTAAAATTTACACACAAATAAAAATTGATGAAATTACCAACCTTGGTGCTGTTAAAATTAGGCTGCGCAGCTTATTTGCAGCGCTTGAACAATAACCATTTATTTTCTGTATATATCCTTATGTAATGTATGCTGTATGAAAAGGGCTCACAGCATTGCATGATATTACGCCCTTGATAAAGGAGATGAGTCTTTCACATGGCTGAATTAGTCTATGACGAAACAGGTCGTTTGCTGTTTACAAAAGAAATGAAAGAAGAATACACCATCTTATGCCCTACCATGATTGAAATTCATTTTCGTCTGGTACTGGAAGTGATGAAAAGCTTTGGCTATAAAGTAGAATTGCTCAGTACATCCAGTCCGAACATTGCACAGGAAGGCTTAAAATATGTACATAACGATACATGCTACCCTGCCTTACTGGTAATTGGACAATTTATCGATGCCTTGAACAGTGGTAAATACGACGTCAATAAAGTAGCGCTTATTATTACGCAAACAGGCGGCGGTTGTCGTGCTTCCAACTATATCCATCTGTTGCGTAAAGCTTTGATTCGCGCAGGATATCCTCAGGTTCCTGTTATTTCCATGAATCTAAACGGCATGGAAAAAAATCCGGGATTTTCTGCAAGTATTCCGTTTTTGCGCAAAATGATTTCCGTTCTGTACTATGGCGATGTTTTGATGCAACTGAAAAACAACATCGAACCGTATGAAGACCATAAAGGCGACGCTGAAAAAATGGTCGAAAAATGGATTGGACTGCTTTCCAAACAACTCAGAAAGGGCGAAGGTTTATCCAAATCTCAGTTTGGCAACAACGCAAAAAAAATTGTAAAAGATTTTGCTTCTATCCCTATTCACCGAGTTCCAAAAATCAAAGTAGGTGTTGTTGGAGAAATTTACGTAAAATATGCTCCGATTGCAAATAACGACCTTGAACACTTTTTGAAATCACAAGGCTGTGAAGTTTATGTCCCGGGAATTGTCAATTTTGTTCTCTTTAAAATTGACAATCGTTTGGATGATATAAAACTGTATGGCGGCAATACGATTAAATATCAAATTAATAAAATTCTATTAGATTATTTGCTGTCACTACAAACTGTTATGATTAAAGCCTTTAAAGAGCACCCGGAAGTGCTGGCACCTGCTGATTATTATCATGTAAAAAAACTGGCAAAAGGTGTAATTGGCTATGGTAATAAAATGGGTGAAGGCTGGTTGCTTACAGCAGAAATTTTAGAGCTAATCGAAGCAGGATATGAAAATATTGTTTGCGCTCAGCCATTTGGTTGTCTGCCAAATCATATTTGTGGAAAAGGTATGATTCGCAAAATTAATGAAGTAGACAGCAGAGCCAATATCGTTCCAATTGACTATGACCCCAGTGCAACAAGAGTCAATCAAGAAAATCGTATTAAACTAATGCTGTCCATAGCCAAAGAAAAACTGGATGAACAAACAAAAAATAATAAACAATAAAAAAAGCTCTGCATTTGCAGAGCTTTTTATTATCATGCATCATATGTTTTTCAAAATTATGCTACATCAACCTCATAGCAATATCAAAACAAATATTAACTGTTGTGAAAATATTTTAATATTGATTCGTTTATGTTATCGCAACCGCATAATATCGGATAAGTTATAATCCAGTTGTTCGAAAGTATTTTGGTGCTTATCAATTATAAAAATGCCTCGTAATTTTTTCTATGCTATAACAACCTCACAACAGAAGCAAAACAAACATTGAAAGGAACGTCTTCCAATATCCAAAATTTTGACTGTTAAGAGAACGTTTTAACATTTATAAGTTAGAAATTGCTGTGCAATTTCTTTTATGTTATAACAACCTAGCAACAGCAACAAAACTAAAGTTTTGGCTGTTGACAAGAATGTTGTAACCTTTATCTGTTAAAAATTGCTTCGCAATTTTTTCTATGATATAATAAAATGAAATTTATATATTGAGGATTTTTATGAAAACATTATTTGTTGCAATCAACGCAAAATACATTCATACCAATTTAGCTGTTCGTTATATGCATGAACTGGCCAAACAAAACGGTTATATATCAACAGAAATCGCTGAATATACGATTAATCAACGTCTGCCCCAGTTATTGCGTGAACTATATCTTACAAAAGCCAATCATATGATTTTTTCCTGTTATATTTGGAATATTGATATTATATTAGACCTATGCTGTCAATTAAAACAAGTGATGCCCAACACCAAAATACTATTAGCCGGACCTGAAGTCAGCTACAACACTACAGAAATCATGAAGCAATATTCTTTTATCGACGGAATCATACGCGGCGAAGGTGAATCAGCTCTTATTCCATTATTGGAACACTTGCAATCAGGAACTTCGGCAGCGTCTGTTCCTTCTTTTACTTATCGAATCGGATATCACATTGCAGAAACAAAACAGGCTACCCCTATTTCCCTGTCTCAACTCCCCTTTCCATATCCAGACTTAGAACAGGAAAAAGGACGTATTCTGTATTTTGAATGTTCACGCGGTTGTCCCTTTCAATGCGGATATTGTCTGTCGTCCATTGAAAAGGGAGTTCGTTTTATGCCTCTGGAACAAGTGTATCAATGTCTGGATGTATTTTTATCAAATCAAGTGCCGCAGGTGAAATTTGTGGACAGAACATTTAACTGCAATAAAAATTATGCTTTCTCTATTTGGAACTATTTAAAAGAACACGATAACGGAATTACGAATTTTCACTTTGAAATTGCCGGAGAATTATTGGATAAAGAGACAATTGCATTCCTAAGTACAGTCAGAAAAGGACAATTTCAATTTGAAGTCGGAGTACAATCCACCAATACGGAAACATTATCAGCAATTACGAGAAAAACAGATATAGAAAAGCTGCTCCAAATTTGCAAAGAAATTGACTCCTTTGGTAATATACATCTTCATTTAGATTTAATTGCGGGGCTTCCTTATGAAAATATCAACTCATTTCGAAACTCTTTTAATCAAGTATTTCAAATTCATCCACAGCAACTGCAACTGGGATTTTTAAAAGTATTAAAAGGTTCCTCTATACACAAACAGTGCACTGAATATGGCGTTTTATACACGCCAAAGGCACCGTTTGAAGTCCTTCAAACCAATTGGTTATCTTTTGATGATATTTTATTTTTAAAAGACATAGAAGACATGGTCGAAATCTATTATAACAGTGGGCGTTTTCAAACTATTCTTACATATATGATACAAGAGTTTCAAACACCATTCGACTTTTTTGCTCAACTGGGTTCTTTCTACACTGCAAACGGATTTCACCTGTCCAATCATTCAAAAGAACAATATTACGAAATTTTGTGTGACTTTTGGAAATCTACCAAGCGTATTTTTACCGAAACTATGAAACAATTGTGTATTTACGATATTTGTTTACATGAAAAGCCCAAAAAACTTCCCTCTTTTACGGATAACACATATCAATATGAATATCGCGATTGGATTTCCAAATTTTATGAATTACAGGCACACATTGAGACATACCTCCCAAATTACACTTCTGAAAGTTCCAAACGCATTGCAAAAATTGTTCATATGCAGGTGTTTCCTTTTCATCCTGAAACAAAAGCATTGACACCCACTGCAGTCTTATTTGACTATCAAAAAAGAGATTTAACCGGAAAAGCATACCATTATTTTTTTCCTATATCATAATAAAAACGTTTTGCATATGCAAAACGTTTTTATTATGTAATCAATTACTTCAAAGCCACAAGCAATTCTACTAATTTTATTACCTTCTGGTTAATAACCTCATAGTATATCTCGTTTCCTTCCCTTTTTCCTTCGACAATGCCTGCACTTTTCAAAACAAATAAATGTCTCGAAACATTACTCTGTTTCACACCTAAGCTGGTTTCAATCGCAATTACATTACATTTATTGACAAGTAAATGATTGACAATACTTAGGCGTGTGGGATTTGCCAATGCTTTTAGCAATTCAGCATCCTCTAAGCATTCATCAGGTGATAATGTTTTCATATTCTTTTTTTCTTCATACATTTTCTTAATCCTCCCTGTACTATATATTAATAGTACAATAATCAAAACTATACATATTAGGTTATCATTATTTGCAAGAAAAAGCAGAATAATGTTATTAATAAAGCATAAAATGTTACGAATAACATATATTATGCTACGATCAATACTAAACACTGGCATTATATACAAAAAATAGACATTTGTCAACAAATCTAAACAATTTTTATATATGAATTCATGATGTTTTATTATCATATCAAGTAATCACTACCAAAATAAATATAACAATATAATAAAAATAAATTTTCGGGAAGTAGATTATACATATTTACTAATTTTAATATTTAGACATTTTATTATTTGAAACTATTGTATTATGATGTATAATAAGCTATAAGTGATAAAGAGGAGAGATTAAATTGAAAAAGA
>UQLQ01000027.1 GCA_900541905.1 uncultured Oscillospiraceae bacterium | reverse complement strand
AGGAGGAATGGATAGTCCCCGGACAGGAGATACAAACAGTATGGTTGCAGTTATTACAGCAGTAAGTATATGTGCGGCATGTGCAGCAGGAGTGCTTTTATATACGCTTTCCAAAGGTAAAAAGCAGAGATAACAGCACGTATGGTTTTCTTTGACAGATAAATACAACTGCTCTGCTGTTTACAGTTTCAGTATGCAAGGGAGAAGGAGCCTTTTTGAGGGTTCCTTTCTCCCTTGCTTTTTTGTGGATTTAACTGTCTTTTCATCTTGTTCGCTTTTTTCTTTAATAATACTTGCAATTTATCGCTTTAAAGTGTAAAATAGTCTTAGGCTACTTTTAGAAAGGAAGGTTTTAGGTTATGGTTATTTTAATGAAGCAAAATTGTACAAAAGAAAATGTACAAGAAGTAGTGGAAACATTAAAAAAATGTGGATTGGGTGCCGATGTATCTGAGGGTACCCAAGCTACTATTATTGGTATTTTGGGTGATAAAAGCAAACTGGGAGGTTTGGACATCACCTTATTGGACGGCGTTGAAAACTGTGTGCCGATTATGCACTCTTATAAACTTGCAAGCCGTGATATGTGTCCTGACGGACGCCTTGTGCACGTAGGTGACCAGGTGATTGGTGGAAAAAAACTGGTAATGATGGGTGGACCTTGTGCAGTAGAAAATGAAGAATGTATTATGAAAGCAGCCATTGGCGTAAAAGCAGCCGGTGCAACATTTTTGCGCGGCGGCGCCTATAAACCTAGAACCTCTCCATATTCATTTCAGGGCTTAGAAGAAGAAGGATTAAAGCTATTGAGAAAAGCAGCGGATGCAACTGGGCTGAAAGTAGTAAGTGAAGTTATGGCTTCCGAACAAATTGATACTGCGATTAAATATTGCGATATGTTCCAAATTGGGGCAAGAAATATGCAGAACTTCCGTTTACTCAAAGATATTGGTAAATCAAAAGTGCCGGTTGTATTAAAAAGAGGCATTGCCAATACCATTGAAGAGTGGCTGGATGCAGCGGAATATATTATGAGTGAAGGTAACTACAATGTTGTGTTATGTGAGAGAGGTATTCGTACCTTTGAAACAGCTACCAGAAATACGCTGGATGTTTCGGCTGTTCCGGTTGTAAAAGAACGCAGCAGTTTACCAATTATCATTGATCCCTCTCATGCAGCGGGAAAAGAACGTTATGTAGCTCCATTAGCATTGGCAGGTATTGCAGCCGGAGCTGACGGTCTGATTGTAGAGGTACACCCAAATGCAAAAGAGGCAATCAGTGATGCTGCACAACAGTTAAGTATTGAGGCTTTTGCAGATTTAGTGCAAAAAGTAGGACAAATGGCAAATATTTTTGATAGAGAAATGTAAGAATTGCCGTAAGTACGGTAACATATCATCTTATTTTAGAATAAAAAATGCGTGAGAATGTCTGGTTCACATTCTTACGCATTTCCATTTTTATATATGAGGTATAGGATGTAATTATCTGGTATATGAAAGTGATACCACTGCTGAATGATATTTTAGGAGCCACTTTTAAGCTAACAGAATCTCCCTTGCAAATTCTAATGAAGCTGTAGCATTTGCAGTAATAAGGTTATGATCGCGCACAGCTTTCCTATATGTTTTTTCATTGGTATACAACAATACACCTGCTTACATCTTTAAATCATCCAGAGTGTTACTAGTATATGCAGCATAATTCAATACACCAATGGCGCTCCAAAAGCGATAGCATCACAAATCTGCCTAGAATCTTTTGGTCGAAAAGACATTGTTCTACAAGTAGTTTCAATTGTAGGGTACTGTCATTTTTCCAAGACATACCTCCGATTAAAATGAAAGCTTCGTAATCTGTAGGATATGATGAAATTCACAATCAGGTATTACTTGAAATCTGCCGATAGATTTTACTTTATCTTTTGAAATGGATACTGTTTTGATTGAAAACCTATTTTGTCTCGCCATTCGTGCGGTTGATGTTATATAGGCGGCGTCCAGTTGCCCATTGGTCCAAATTGAAAAAGAGAATAGTTTTCATAGATACTTTCCTTTTTTCAAAACATGGCTATTGTTTCCTATAAAACAATAGCCAATTTTTTATATTGCTCCGAGAAGTTTTAAAGCTTCCCTATGGCTGTCTAATAATATAGTTAGTAAAAGATAAAGAGTTATTTTTGTTTGCCCCAGCCATCAATATCGGCGCGCTGTAATGCTCCCATGACCTTTCGTCGCAAATCAGGAAATTGTTTTTCTAAATCTTTAACTAGTTCTTGAGTACTTTGACGGCAGGTATGTCCGTCTACAGGACATTCACTTTTTACAACAGGCAAATGATAGCGCTGTGCTGCAGATTCCACTTTACTTTCTTCACAAAACACCATCGGTCGTATTAAATATAGGTCTTTTCTCGATAAATATGACATAGGAGAAAAACAGCCGATTTTGCCACCATAAAACAGATTCATAAAAAAGGTTTGTACAGCATCATCAAAATGATGTCCGAGCGCAAGTTTGTTACAGTTATGTTTTTTACTCATATCATGTAAAATACCTCGGCGCATACGGGCACATAAACTGCAGGGATTACTTTCTTTTCTTTGTTCAAAGATAATATTACCCAGCTGAGAACGGCGTATTTCATACTTTACTTGTAAACGGCGGCATAATTCTTCTACTTGACGAAAGTCAGTTTGTATATTATCAAAGCAAGGGTCTACAGTGATTGCAACCAAATCATATTTCATTGGTAAAAATTTTCGCATATTCGCTAAAGCGCAGAGTAGAACAAGGGAATCCTTACCTCCGGAAATACCCACTGCAATACGATCACCCGGTTGGATTAATTGGTAACTGTCAACGGCAGCCCGTATTTGGCTCATAATTTGCTGCATAAAAGACCCCTCCATATTGATAAATAGCGGATAACTGCGGTGTAACGGGATTTTTAAATTACGCATATCATACCACATTTCTTATAAAAGTAAAATATTTTTTTTAAAATGACAATCAAGAATACGAGAGATATAAAGAGAAAACAGCAGAAAATAAAAGCAAATTAATTAGTAAATTAAAAAAATGAAAATTAGGGGTTGACACTATAAATCGTGTATGGTAATATCATAAATGCATGTTAACACTTATGAGTGTTTTGAGCGATTTCCCAATTTAAAAAATGGGAGCTATCAATGATAAAGAATATTAATGTTTGGAGGAAATGCAATGTCTACTTTTATGCAAAAACCAAGCCAAGTAGAGCGTAAATGGTACATTATTGATGCAGCAGGCAAACCGATGGGCCGTGTAGCTGCTCAAGCTGCTATTTTGCTACGTGGTAAACACAAACCAACTTATACACCACATGTTGACGGTGGCGATCATGTTATCATCATTAACTGCGCTGATGCTGTTTTAACAGGTAATAAGCTGCAAAACAAAAAATACTACCGTCATACAGGCTACGTTGGTCACCTAAAAGAGGTAGGTTATGACAGATTAATGGCTGAAAAACCAGAGTTCGCTATGCAATTGGCTGTAAAAGGTATGATTCCTAGCACACATAATGGCCGTGAACAACTAACCAGACTACGCGTATATGCAGGTGCTGAGCATGTTCACGCAGCACAACAACCAACAGTTTGGGATAAATAAGAGAGGAGGATTGGAATATGTATAACAAAGAGTCTTATTTTTATGGTACAGGTAGAAGAAAAAGCTCTGTTGCTCGTGTAAGACTATACCAAGGTACAGGTAAAGTTACAATTAACGATAGAGATATTGATGATTATTTTGGTTTGGAAACATTAAAACTAATTGTTCGCCAGCCACTAAATTTAACAAAAACAGAAGGTAAATTCGACATTGTTTGCCGTGTTGCAGGCGGTGGCGTTACAGGTCAAGCTGGCGCAATCCGTCACGGTGTTGCAAGGGCTTTGCTTCAATATGATTCTGAGAATCTCCGTCCTACTCTGAAAAAGGCTGGATTCTTAACTCGTGACCCAAGAATGAAAGAACGTAAGAAATACGGTCTTAAAGGCGCACGTAGAGCTCCACAGTTCTCAAAGAGATAATTTTATTTATAAACCACTGCCATGGGCAGTGGTTTTTTATTTGGAATTAAAATATTGTAATGTTGGAAAGGAGTTGTTTATATATGACTAATACATGTAGACAAGTTATAAAAATGATTGCAGAGAAAAATAAAAAGTCTTTCCTCATATCTCCTTTAGCTAAAACGTGTATAATAATTATGATTATAGGAGTAGTTATTGGCATAAGAGGATGTTTAGAAAGAGAATTTATTTATGTTTTTATCGGTACGATTGTATATATTCCAAGTGTAGTCTACGGCTCAAGATGCCAAAAAAATATTGATGACCCTATAATACAACGTGAGATAAAAGAAGATATTACTGTAGGCTTACAACGATTGCATCTAAAAGACAGAACAAGTATAGAACAGTTAGAAAAAGAAATTGAACAATGTCGCATAAAACAAGAAAAAACTTTCAGAGGGCTAACAAAAGGCTGCTCAGCTATTTTATCAGTAGGTACCAATTTATTGTTAGGAGGAAATTTTTTGAATCTATAATTACAAACCAAAATTTCATATTAGCATTAGTATTAATTTTTTGTATTATAGTTGTAATAATAGGTTGTTACATTATCATTTACAGTTTGTGTCAAATAATTAAAGCTATTAGGGCTCAATATAATAAGTATGAAATTACTTATACATGGTTAGAAGAAATAAAATATACTGTAAAATGAGTTGATACAGGGTAATTAAAGCGCAGTTAAATTTTAATATATATAATGAAAAAGAAATATTTTCTCAATAGTCTAAAAATAGAGATTACTTTTATGGTTCCACATAGATAAAAAATATTAGGAATATAAAGGGGGTGAAATATTTATAGATACAAGATCATGTATCTGTTTAAAATTAAAAGATTACAATTTGTAACCTTTTAAATACCATCTAAAACTTTTATATGGTTTTAATATGGCACCAAAAATATAAATTCTTTGAAGTGGAGGGACATTATATAGTTTGGATATAAAAATGATAATAAAGATATATCGAATCCCAGTTTACATAAAGCTTTGAATTAAAACGAAGAAAATTATTTTCATTTTTTACGAAAAATAAAAATTTTATATGACAAAAATTTGAAAGAATTTGATATAAGAACCGCTTATTAGACCAGCTAATAAGCGGTTCTTAGCAACTATTACCAAAATAAGGTAATTTTTAGTGTTATAACTATTTGTATAAATGACGAAAATAAAACATACATGTAATACATGTAACAAATTTGTAACTTCTGTTTTCTTGCAATCTGCACATAAAACAAAGAGGATTTATTAACATAAATGTAAATAAATGGTAGAATTTTAAGTTAGGAAGTCGTATTTTCAATTTTATGGAAATTGTGTTTGTATATATTGCATAAAATCGAGTTCGTTTTTTATTTGACATATGGAAAAACAGTGAATATAATAGCAAACATCAAAGTAATCCGAAAACAAGCGGCAGTATGCGCATCTTAACAAAATGTAATTTCTTTTCCATACTGTCGTAAGCATGAAGGAGAGCAAGTATGAAAAACACAGAGAAAAAAGAGCATAAGTTTTTAAAATTGGTGAATACGCCAGTAAAACGCGTCAGTGCTTTTGCATTGGCTACAGTCATTGGTGTTGGTTCTGTTGTAACAGTAATGGCAACAACAGGCAAAGCCACCATTTTAGATAACGGTGTATCTTATCGTGTGAATCTAACCACAACAAATACAGAAGAATTATTAGAAAAGGCCAATATTCAAGTTGGTTCAAATGATATTGTTGAAAGAGATGACACAAATGGCGTTGTAATTAAAATTAGACGTGAAATGGCTGCAACTGTTGAGGCTGATGGTGCAGAGCAAACTGTGAGTGCACACTATGGTGACAAAGTGTCTGACGTGATTGCTGAAGCAGGTGTTGTTTTAGATGATAACGATGCCATAAACGTAGATATCAACGGCGAGTTAACAGATAACACGGACCTCGTTGTTACAAGATACCATAAAGTAACGGTATATGATAACGGAACAACCCAAATGATTGATGTTCCGGAAGGTACAGTAGCAAATGTATTACCGGCAGCGAATATTACATTGGGTGAAGAGGATACTTTGAGCGTAGCAGAAACAGAGCCGGTTACAGATGGTATGGAAATTACCGTAAATCGTGTTACTTACGCAACACAAACTGTAACAGAGGACATTCCTTTTGAAACAGAGGTAATCGAAACAGCAGACCTTTATAAAGGTGAAACACAGGTTCAAACAGCTGGTGTAAATGGAACCAAAACTGCTGTGAAGGAATGTAAATTTGTAAATGGTCAGTTGGTAGAGTCAACAGATGTAGCGGTTCTTTCAGAAACTGCACCTGTAGCAGAGGTACAATTGGTAGGTACAAAAACAAAACCTGCAGCAGTAACTTCTGTATCTACTGCAAGCGCATCTGCTCAAACAGGTGCAACTATTTCAGGCAATACAATTGTTGATGCAAATGGTAACGTATTAAACGTTGCACGAGTGATTACCGGTGAGTGTACTGCATACACCGGTGGCGGAATTACCGCTACAGGTGCACCTGCTGCTGTAGGTCGCGTGGCAGTTAACCCTAATATAATTCCTTATGGAACAAAATTATATATTGCTTCTCCGGACGGCAGCGTTGTATATGGTTATGCAATTGCTTCTGATACCGGTGGTGCATTGATGTCAGGTCGTGTTTTGGTTGACTTGTATTACAATACACTAGGTGAATGTGTCAACTTTGGTCGTCGTCAAATGAACGTTTATATTTTGGCATAATATAGCTATCAAAAGCATTTCCGTAGGAGGGAATGCTTTTTTGTTCCCTTTTATTGAAATCAGAATAGAATGAGACGACTGTAATTTTAGCATTTTTTAATTCTTCATCCACTATGACTGGGATATAGATAAAACAGCCATCTGCAGATTTCAATGCAGATGGCTGTTTTATCTATATCCATTTAAATATATTTTTATCAAATTATTTTAGCAAAGAGGTAATATGCATGGGAATGCCTGTTTTGTCTATCTTAAATTCACAGTTTTCATAAAATCCTACATTATTGCCATTGGCAATCAAAGAGATACGCAGATAGGATTGATATATCTTTAGTATCCGTTTTATCAATTCTTTTCCAATACCTTTATATTGATAATCAGGGTCCACCAGTAAATAGTGAATATAGGCGGTCATAATTCCATCGTCCATAGCGCTGATCAAACCTACCAGTTTCTCACCGTCCCAAGCACTGTAAACGGTACTGTAATTTTGCATGGCAATCACCAATTTTTCAGGGTGATATCCGGATGACCAATGAACAGACAAAAATAAATCTTGCAATTCTTGTGCATTAAACTTTTTAATATCTTTATAGGTGATTGTCATAATATATTCCCCTTTTTTAGTATACTTTTATTTTATCATAAGTGCTGATATAGTACAAGATTCATTCTTATCATACAAGAAACATTTGAATATGTATTGTAAAAAGCTGTCCCATTAATAGGACAGCTTTTATTTAATATTGAATATTTTACTTGTAATTTTACAATCACTATGATAAAATAAAAATGAATCAAACGTATGTTCGATTGCGAAAGGCTGAAAGAGAAGAGGAGATTATATATGTTTCAAGAAATTATAGGAAGTATTCTGTTGGTATTTACAGCAGGATTGTTAGTAAAATATCGTCCAAAGACATTTTTATCATGGTATTTATGTTTGCTTTGCGGAAGTATGTCTATTATGTCTATCACAGCGGGTGGTGGTTCATGGATATTACAATTGCTGCAAACAGCGTCACAGATGATTATGGCAGTGTGCAGTTTGTTTTACTTACACCGTGAAAAAGTATTTGCGGTGCGCAAAACAAAATCATTGCAGGAACAGAAACAACGCACACAGGCGATGGTAAGAGAAGAGAGAATAAAAAAACAAGTAAATGTTTTAAGACAACAGGAAACGGTAGAAATGAAACGCTGTGCATAATAAAAAGAACCCGTTTGTTTGGTAATGCATAAACTGGACTACGGGGCTGAGAAAGACCCCTTTAAATAGATAAGGCCTGCTGCAATTTGTTTTGCGGCAGGCCTATTGATTTTCTTGAAAAAATCAATATTTTAGAGTAAAATAAGAATACAATAACTTTGGAGGGATGATACATGTTAATTGCACCGTCAATACTGGCATCAGATTTTTCCAGATTGGGTGAGCAAATTCAAATGATTACACAAGCCGGCGCCGACTGGATTCACCTAGATGTAATGGACGGTTTATTTGTACCCAATATCACCTTTGGAGCTCCGGTGATAAAAGCAGTAAAACCATATTCTGATTTACCGTTTGACGTTCATTTGATGATACAAAATCCGAAACGATACATTGAGGACTTTTGTAAGGCCGGTGCAGACATTATTTCATTCCATGTGGAAGCAGAAGAAGACGTAATAGGAACCATAAAAAAAATTATAGCTTGTGGTGCAAAACCGGCCTTGGCAGTCAAACCGAATACATCTGTGGAAACAGTATTTCCTTATTTGGACAAGCTGTATATGGTATTGGTGATGACAGTAGAGCCGGGATTTGGCGGTCAAAAGTATATGGCCGACATGATGCCCAAAGTAGAACAATTAAAACAAAAAGCACCTCATCTATTGGTTCAGGTAGACGGAGGAATTGGAGTTGATACCATTGCTTCCAGCGCCAAAGCAGGCGTAGATATTTGTGTGGCAGGTACCAGTGTATTCCGAGCCTCTTGCCCAAAACAAATGATTGCAGACCTTAAAAGAGCAGCTGAGGATATCTAACGTTTTGCACAAGGATAGGTGCTGCAAACAGTGCTAAATAAATCTTCTGTAAGCAAAGTTCCGTGCTCCATTGCAGCAGCGGCAGCAACGCGTCCTTTTCCTTTTAAAATACCATATTCTTGGAGAATTGCCTTTGCATATTTACTGGTTTTCCACCTTAAATGAAATATAATACGGTACTTACCTCCAAAACGTAATAGTTTCGCTTTCGGACAGGTAATGCCTGCCATACAAAGTCGTTCCACCGCATCCATCATGTCTGTACAATTTTGAAATTGATACACATATGGGCCGGTGGTTTCTTTTATCCGAAACTTTTTTCTTTGTAAAGATGATTTTCCACAGGACATATTCGGAATATGCACACTAAACAGCAATACAAAGGTGCCGTCTCTAATAGAAAGTGCACGAATTGTAATGTTTTCAGCTTCTGAATAAGAAAAGCCGGTATATTTACATCCCTCTAAAAATACCTTTGCTAATGTTATCTTTGAAAGAGTCGTGGGAATATCTACGGAAATGCTGTTTAATCCCAAGCGGAGTGCTTCTTGCTCACTTAAAATAATCAGCAGATGTGACGCATCCATGATTTTTGCTTTCAAATTTACACCCCCTGCATAAAAAGTACGGTTACTCTATACTATTACAGTTACAGCAATATTGTCTTTGCCAAATGATGAATATTTTGGTGGACAGATACAAAGTTTTTATGTTCATGATGTTATCACTCCTTGGAATGTGATATGCACTTTAACTCCATATGTATAGAATTGGGTTATAAAATATTATTCTAAAACGATATTAAATGCTTTATTCATACATTGTTATTTTTTATATGTATATAAGCAAACTCTATTTTTAAAAAATTATAAAAATAAATGGAAAGATCGGTTAAAACACCGGTCTTTTTTTAAAGCATTTTTAAGGTTAGGTTAAATGTTTGTGAGATAAATTAAATCATGGTTAATCTTATTGAATGGAGTAAAAACACATGATAACATAAGGCAAGCAAAAAGAAACAGGAATGTATGAGGAGGCAGAATATGAAGATGAAGTCAAAAAATATATGGTTAAAAGCAGGAGCGGTAACAATGGCTTTTGCAGTGGGAACGGGTGTTTTATTACCCAGTGTACTCAATAGCGGAAGTATGAGTGCTGTTTATGCTCAGGAAGCAAACGCATATTCTCAGGTACCATCTGATGTAAATGTTATTGATGCAACTACTGTTTGGAAATATTTAGATGATAATACAGATCCGGCAAGCGGATTGGGGTCTCTAACCGCGTGGACAACTTCTGATTTTAACGATGGTGCGTGGAAATCCGCAGCAGGCAGCTTTGGTGCAAAACGGGGTCAGTTGACAGAGTTTGATGGCTTTACACCTACTGTGTTATTAAATCAATATAAATCAGATGTGCCAAACGAGGATGTACCAACCTTCTTTTTTCGTTCTACATTTGAAGTAGAAAATCTAAGCGAAATTACATCTATTACAGGCACCTTATATCATGATGACGCAGTGGCTGTTTATATTAATGGAAATAAAGTGCTGGCTGTAGATATGCCTGCTGAGGAGCAAGAAAATAATTTATATTATGCAGGTGTTTCAGCCGGTGCACCGAAAGAGGCTAAGTTGGAACTAACTAAGGAACAAATCCAACAATATGTAAAAGAAGGAACAAACGTAATTGCGGTAGAATTGCATAATGACCGTAAAGACAGTTCGGATATTTATTTTGAATTTAAAAATCTAACATTAAATTACGGTGAACCTGAGATTGAACAAAAATCTGTTAATTTAACTGTGGGCAGTGATGAAACTTCAAGAAATCTTACTTGGTATGCAAATTCTGAAACAGCAGGTCAAGTACAGTATGCCAAAAAGTCTGATATGACAAATGGTCAATTTCCATCTGAATATCAAACAGCTGACGCCATATCTGCACAGTCAAATGAAAGCGGCTTTTATTCCAATCAAGCGACCATGAGAAATCTTGATGAGAATACAGAATATGTATATAGGGTTGTGAATGGTGAAACAGTCAGCAAAGAGTATACATTCCAAACTGGAGACTTTGACGGAGCATTTTCTTTTGCTTTTGTAGGTGACCCACAAATCGGCGCAGGAAGTTTGCCATCTGATATCCAAGGATGGAACGATACTCTGGATGTAATCAAGAATCAGCTAAATCCTGACTTTTTATTCTCGGCAGGCGACCAAGTAAATACAGCAAATAATGAATCCCAATATACAGGTTATCTTAACGATACATTTTCCTCTCTTACAAGTGCTACAACTATAGGAAACCACGATAGCAGTTCTGCTGCTTATAATGAACATTTTAATCTTCCCAATGAAAGTGCTCAGTACGGTGCTACTACCGCTGGCAGCGACTACTGGTTTGTTTATAACAATACGCTGTTTATGGATATAAACTCAAATGACCGTTCTGCTGCAGAGCATAAACAGTTTATGCAGGACGCAATTGCTGCCAATCCGGATGTAAGATGGAAAACAGTTGTATTCCACCATTCTATTTACTCAACAGCCAGCCATGCCAGTGATGGCGATATTATTGATAGAAGAAACGAACTTCCACAGATTTTTGATGAACTCGATATAGATGTCGTTCTAATGGGTCATGACCACGTATATACAAGAACTTACATGATGAATGGATTTACTCCGGACAGAAACCAAGGAGTACAGTCCAGTGTGATAAATCCCACAGGTATTCTATATTTAACAGCAAACTCCGCAAGTGGTAGTAAATATTACGGTATTACAGCACCTGAGGCAGAATATGCCGCCGTTCAAGACCAATCCAAAAGAAGAACCGTTACCAACGTGGAAGTAACAAATACTTCTTATACGATGACGACTTATTTTGCAGATGATATGAGCGTATTAGATACATTTACAATTTATAAAACGCTTAATACAGCGGATATGGAAAGCCTAATTTCCCAAGCACAGGGATTGAATCAGGCAGACTATACCGAAGAAAGCTGGAATAAACTTCAAGCAGCCTTAAAAGCAGCAGTGGAGCTAAAAGACAATGCAAATGCGACGCAGTCGGATATAGATGCTGCAACCACGGCATTACAGGAAGCAATAGATGGTCTTGTAAAAGTTGGTGTCAATACGAACACAGCAGCTATGGACAGTTTGATTTCACAAGCACAAGGGTTGAATCAGGCAGATTATACCGAAGAAAGCTGGAATAAGCTTCAAGCAGCCTTAAAAGCAGCAATGGAGTTAAAAAGCAATGCAAATGCGACACAGTCGGATATAGATGCTGCAGCAACAGCATTGCAAGAAGCGATAGATGGTCTTGTAAAGGTAGACAACCAAGATGGAGGAGTTGTCAATACAGAGAATCCATCCAATGAGCAGATAAACGGACCACAGACAGGCGATACTGCAAATGCAGTAGAAATTGTTTCTGCAGTTTCTGCCTTTATTGCAGCAGGTACCATTGTGGTCGTGCTAACGAAAAAGAAAATGAATTCATAAAAGGATATTTACAATCATGTGGAATAAGATAAAAGAAAATGGGATTGTACTGGCAGTCATTGTTCTTTCAGTAGCGGCAGTCATTCTATTTCAACTTTTTGGGGTGAAATCTTATTCCAGATATAGCACGGACAGCCTCCACTACGAACAAGGAAAAGTAGTGGAGGTTTCTTGTGAGAATCTGGAATATGATGAAGAGTTAGGATTATATTTAGGTAATCAAACACTAAAAGTAGAAATTACCGGCGGAGAACAAAAGGGAGAAATCATAGAAGTTTCCAATTATCTTACCAAGACGCACAATGTTTATGCCCAAAACGGTATGAAGCTTATTATTAATGCAGATACACCTGAAAATGTGCAGCCATATTATACAGTATATAATTACGACAGGAATATCCCCATTTTAAGTTGCTGTATCATACTTGCGGCAGCTATCATTTGTATCGGACGGGGAAAAGGGGTTAAGGCAATACTTGGCCTTGGATATTCTATGTTTATCATTATCTATCTTGTAATTCCTGCTGTCTTTTCCGGTTATTCTCCAATATGGATGAGTATTTTATGTGCAGTTTTGTCAACTGCTGTTACATTGCTTCTTCTGAATGGACAAAGCAAAAAGACGTATGCTGCTATTATCGCGACTACGATTGGTGTGCTTTTTGCACTTCTCTTGTTCATGCTAATGTCATGGATGCTGCATCTGAATGGCTTTAGTTCATCAGAAGCGGAGTCGTTAATTTTGATTCATGAATCTACAGGACTAAAGATTAAAGATTTATTGTTTGCTGGGGTATTAATCTCATCTCTTGGAGCAATTATGGATGTGGGTATGTCTATTGTGTCGTCCTTATACGAGGTACAGCATCATAACCCTTCAATTACAACAAGACAGTTGTTTCGTTCCGGCATAGAAATTGGAAAAGATATGATAGGAACTATGACCAATACGCTGATTCTTGCGTTTACAGGCAGCGCTTTTATTACATTGCTTGTATTTATCTCTTACCAAGTTCAATTTAATCAATTATTTAGTTCTAATTATATGGCAATCGAAATTGCACAGGGTGTGTGCGGTACATTTGGCATTGTGCTTACCGTTCCTGTAGCTTCGGCTGTGGCTGCATTCATACTAACAGGAAAACGATTTTTATTGAAAAAGAAAAAACAAGAAAAGTGCCCTGATAAAAATAATAAAATCTCTAAAACAAATTCATGATTGCATAATTAATTAGGAAAATAAGTTTTTCAGATGACTGCCCCTTTTCATAATTTGAAACTACGGAAATTTTTTATTATTTTGATTTTAATAGATTGTACGTATTTGTTCTTTTACAATGATATGTCTTTTAGACCTATTGTTTTTTAACAAAACGTATACTGTTAAATTAACAATCAATACAAAAAGGTGTTAAAAAAAAGACTATCCTTGCACATAGAAATATAAATTGCTAATATAAAATTAATATATCGAATATAGTTTAAAGTGAAACGAGTCAATATTTGTTAATGGAAAGGAAAGTTAATATGAAACTGGAAAATAAAGTTGCTATTGTTACAGGTGCAGGTTCAGGAATGGGAAAAGCGATTGCGGAGTTATTTGCAAAGGAAGGCGCAAAAGTAATTGCCTCAGATATTAATGAAACCGGTGTAAAAGAATTAATCGCTTCTTCAGGAGATATAGCTGGAGAAATTGTTTTTTCTCAGACGGATGTCTCAAACCGCAGTCAGGTGGAAGCTATGATTGATCTTGCAGTAAACAAATACGGGAAGCTGGATGTTCTTGTAAATAATGCAGGCGTTTTGGATAAAATGTATTCTGTTACTGAGGTAGAAGATGAATTTTGGGATAAAGTGATGAGTATTAATGTAAATTCCGTTATGTATGCTTGTCGAAAAGCTATTCCGATTATGATGAAAAATGGCGGTGGTTCTATTATCAATACTGCATCCGTAGGCGGTTTATTTGGCTGCCGTGCAGGTGCTGCATACACTGCATCTAAATTTGCTGTCGTAGGTCTTACCAAGAATATTGGTTTTATGTATGCAAAAGAAGGCATCCGTTGTAACGCAATTTGCCCGGGAAGCATTATTACCAATATTGCAGCAGGGCTTTCCAATGCCAGTGAATTTGGTATGGCCCGTTCAGGTGCGGGAGTTCCTCTTAGTCCAAGAATGGGTCAGCCGGAGGAAATTGCAAATACAGCACTTTTCTTAGCAAGTGATGAAGCAAGTTTTATAAACGGTACCACCGTTACTGTAGATGGCGGTTGGACTGCTTATTAACTTGTTATTAAAATTTTCTGTATTTTTTGGTTTGGAAAACAGCTTGTTTTATTCATGTTTCTTAGCGATTATTATCAAGATACAACAGTAATGATAAATTTCATTTTTTGAATCACAAAAATTGGTAGGAAGAAATGGAATAATTTCTTTTTGCTGACAAATACTATTTCCAGTAAATTGGACAATACGAACAATTCACCAAATTTGTGATTCGGAGGAATGAATATAAATGAAAGCGACAGGAATTGTAAGAAGAATTGATGATCTGGGCCGTGTTGTAATTCCAAAAGAGATTCGCCGAACTCTGCGTATCAGAGAAGGAGATCCTCTTGAAATTTTTACAAATACAGATGGCGGCGTTATTTTTAGAAAATATTCTCCGGTTGGGGAACTATCTTCTTTTGCAGAACAATATGCCGAGGTACTTAGCAAAACAGCCAATGTGCCTGTTTTAATTTGTGACAGCGATCATGTTGTAGCTGCAGCGGGTGTTTCTAAGAAAGAATTTTTGGAACGCCGTGTTACACAAGCAATGGAAGACTATATGCAGTCCAGACAAAAGTTTGTTGGAAGTGAAGCAGACCATTCCCTACGTCCGATTGAAGGAATTGAACGCAATGCCAGTGTGGTTTATCCTATCATTGCATCCAGTGATGTGACAGGTGCTATTATTATTCTCTTTGATGAAAAAAATACTCCTCCAACCCAGGTAGAAGTAAAGTTGGCACAAGCTGCAGCGGCTTTTTTAGGAAAGCAAATGGAAGATTAATATTGTATTTATAAAGAAGCAGGTGACAGACCTGCTCTTTTTTATACAGTAACTACCTGATGAATATTCGTATATATAGTATATACATGAATCATAAAGGACAGTATACAGAAAAAATGGGTTAACCCTTGCATTTATGCGTATCTTATGATAAAATAAAGCATACGAATAGTAAGAAGGACAAAAGAGTGGGTTAGCCCGCTCTTTTATTATTATGAGGTGAAACAACTTGGCACAAAAGAAAAAATCGGGAAATACGGTTGCAGCGGTAACAAAATTGTGTGAACCGTTTGCACAACAGCTTGGCTTAACCATATGGGATATTCGTTATGTAAAAGAAGGTTCTTACTGGTATTTGCGTATTTTTATTGATAAGCCGGAAGGTGTAACATTGGATGATTGTGAGGCTATGAGCCGCGCAATTAACGACCCATTGGATCAATTGGATCCCATTGACGGGGAGTATTGCCTGGAAGTATGTTCCCCCGGAATTGACCGTGAACTGGTGCGGCCGGAACATTTTGAGGCTTTTTTGGGTGCCGTTGTAAATGCAAAGCTTATTCGTCCTTTGGAAGACGGCAGAAGAGAAGTATTGGGTATTCTGCAAGCTTATGAAAATTCTGTTCTTACTTTGGAAACGGAAGAGGGAGAATTTTTAGACATTGATAAAAAAGATACTTCGTCTGTCAGAGTATGTGACGATTATGTAGATATTGATGATGAAGATTTTGAGGAGGAATTTTAGAAAAATGAGTAGTGAATTGTTTGAAGCATTGAATCTTCTGGAAAAAGAACGTGGCATTCAAGTGGATTTTATGGTAGATAAAATTACGAAAGCCATTCTTACTGCATGTAAAAACAGCTATGATAATGAAGACGCCCGTGTAGAGGTAAATCCGGATAAAGGCGCGTTTGACGTATATTTGCGTAAAGAAGTTGTAGATGAAGTATTTGAACCAAACAAGGAAATTTCTTTGGAAGATGCGCAAAAGATAGATCCAAATGCAACTTATGAGGATAAAGTGGAAGTTCAGCTCAATACCAAAGAATTCGGCCGCATTGCTGCTCAAACCGCCCGAAATATGATTCGTCAAGGGATTCGTGACGGTGAACGCGGACAAATGATGCAGGAATTCCAAAGCAAACATCAGGAACTGGTCAGCGCTTTGGTAGAAAGAATTGACCCACGTTCAGGCGCTGCTTCTTTACGCATTGGAAAAGCAGAAGCTGTTTTGCCAAAAAGCGAACAAGTTGGAAACGAGGTCTTAAAAGAAGGAGATCACATCAAGGTTTATGTGGTAGATGTGAAGGAAACCGAAAGAGGACCGCGCGCGATGATTTCCCGTACACACCCGGATTTGGTGAAACGTTTGTTTGAAACAGAAGTTCCGGAAATTTATGACGGTACTGTTGAAATTAAAGCCGTTTCCCGTGAAGCAGGTTCCAGAACAAAGCTTGCTGTACTAAGCCATAATGCAGATGTTGATGCAGTAGGTGCTTGCATCGGTTCTCGCGGCGCTCGTGTTTCCAATATCGTAAATGAACTAAACGGTGAAAAGATTGATATTATAGAATACAGTGAAGATCCTGCAAAATTTATTGCAGCCTCTCTTTCTCCGGCAGACGTGCTGTCTGTTGTGGTAACAGATGAAGATGCCCGTGCATGCCGTGTTACAGTACCTGACAGTCAGTTATCTTTGGCCATTGGGAATAAAGGTCAAAATGCACGTTTGGCTGCTAAATTAACAGGTTGGAAGATTGACATTAAACCGGAAAGCGGTTTTTATGGAGAAGAGCCCGAAGAGGTTCAACCTGCTGTTCAGGAAGAATCTGTTGAGACAACAGAAGAAGCATAATTGGTCATATAACAGCCAATCTTTCTATAAAAGCGCGAAAGGCGGTGAAGTTTATCATGCATAAAAAACGTATTCCCATGCGTATGTGTACCGGATGTGGAGAAATGAAACCAAAACCGGAATTGGTGCGTGTTGTAAAAGCTCCTGACCAAAAAGATGAGCAGGGCAATATATTGGCGGCAGGAGAAATCTCCCTGGATGCAACCGGCAAAAAGCCGGGGCGCGGTGCTTATGTATGTAAAAAAGCAGACTGCCTGAAAGCAGCGCGAAAATCAAGGAGATTTGAAAGAGCCTTCTCTTGTCAAATTCCCGCAGAGGTATATGACAAAATGGAGGAGGAGATTTCAAAATATGAGTCAGAATAAATTACTTTCTTTGCTGGGCATTGCAAGAAGAGCAAGCCGTCTTTCCCTGGGAAATGACCCTGCTTTGGAAGCAATGCGAAACGGACAGACATGTGTAATTTTGGTAGCAAATGATTTATCAAAACGAACATTGAAGGGCGTTTGCTTTGCAGCAGAAGAAGCGCATATAGATGTACTTACCATGAATGAGACGATGGATGAAATCGGCGCTGCATTGGGGAAACGTACCGGCGTAATTGCGGTAAACGATGCCGGCTTTGCAAATAAAATGCGTACTATGTGCAGTGAGACGGACAATCAACAGAAAAATGAGGAGGAGTAGGATTATATGATGAAGAAATACAGAGTGAACGAGGTTGCAAAAGACCTCAATGTTGAAAATAAAGATGTCATCGAAGCGTTAAAACCTTTTAGCGATGAACCAAAAAAATATATGACTGCGTTGACAGAAGAAGATCTTGATGTTGTATTTGATACTTTTACAAAAGAAAACAGTGTGGAATCTTTTGACGCATATTTTGCTGAAAGGGAGGATGCTCAGCCAATTTCCTCTTCTAAAGAAGCACCGGAATCAAAAGAAAACACAACTGCAAAAGTGCAAGAGAAAGCAGTTGTGGAAAAAGAGAGAACTGCAGCGAAACCTGCCGTAAAAGAATCAAAAAGTAATGCAGCAAATAAAAATAACAAACAAACAAAACCTGCTGCACAAAAACAGGAAAAAACAATGCAAGATAAAAAGGACACTGCTGCAAACACAGTTGTTACAACTTCAGACGCAGTACAAAAACCTGCCGGAAGAATTGTAGATACACGTACTTCCCAAGTGAATATGGACCGTTACAATGAGAAGTATGACCGTTTGGCAAGTGAAAAAGTAAAAACAGACCAAACCGTAAATAAACAAAAACTAACACAAAGAAGCAGCCAGTACAGAGGAAAACCAAAGAATTCCCGTAAAGAAACAGAGGCAGAACGCTTAAAACGTATCCAACTGGAGCGCCAAAAGAAACAAATGACCATTACCATTCCTGATGAAATTGTGGTAAATGAATTGGCGCTGCGCTTAAAAGCAACCGCTGCAGAAGTTATTAAAAAATTGATGATGATGGGCGTTATGGCTACCGTAAATGATGTCATCGATTTTGATACAGCTTCTTTAATTGCAATGGAATTTCATGCAAAAGTAGAAAAAGAAGTGGTGGTCACCATTGAAGAGCAAATCATTGATGACAGTGAAGACGAAGACGATAACCTAGTTCCAAGAGCTCCGGTTGTAGTCGTTATGGGTCACGTTGACCACGGTAAAACTTCATTGTTAGATGCCATTCGTAAAGCAAATGTTACAAAATCCGAAGCAGGCGGCATTACACAGCATATTGGTGCCTACCGTGTTCCTGTGGGAGATGGAGAAATCACCTTTTTAGACACCCCCGGCCACGAAGCATTTACAACCATGCGTGCACGCGGTGCCCAAGTAACGGATATTGCCATCTTGGTTGTTGCCGCTGATGACGGTATCAAACCGCAAACGGTAGAGGCAATCAGTCACGCGAAAGCTGCCGGTGTTTCCATTATTGTTGCAATCAATAAAATGGATAAACCAACGGCAAATCCTGACCGCGTAAAAGAACAATTAACACAGCACGAGATTTTACCGGAAGAATGGGGCGGCGATGTACCATGTATGCCAATTTCAGCATTGACTGGAGAAGGTATTCAAGAGCTTCTTGAAATGGTAATGTTGGTTGCCGATATGAAAGAATTGAAAGCAAATCCTGACAGAGCTGCAAAAGGTACTGTCATTGAAGCAAGATTGGATAAAGGTCGTGGACCGATTGCAACTATCTTGGTGCAAAACGGTACTTTGAACATTGGTGACAGCATCGTTGCCGGTACTACAGTAGGTCGTGTACGTGCAATGACCAATGACAGAGGAGAACTTGTAAAATCTGCAGGTCCATCTGTTCCTGTAGAAATTACAGGTTTGGACGACGTGCCTACAGGCGGCGATATTTTCAATGCTGTTTCTGATGAACGTTTGGGTCGTCAGTTGGTAGAACAACGCCGTTCTCAACAAAAAGAAGAACGTTTCAATGCACAAACAAAAGTAACCTTGGATAACCTGTTTGACCAAATGCAGGAAGGCCAAATGAAAGAATTGCAAATCATTGTAAAGGCCGATGTTCAGGGCTCTTTTGAAGCGGTAAAACAATCTTTGGAAAAATTGAGTAATGATGAAGTGCGCGTAAGAGTCATTCATGGCGGTGTTGGCGCTATCAGTGAATCTGACGTAATGCTTGCAAGCGCTTCCAATGCAATTATCATCGGCTTTAATGTCCGTCCGGACCCGGTTGCGGAAGAAAATGCAAAACGTGACGGTATTGACCTTCACTTGTATCGCATTATTTATGAAGCAATTGAAGATGTTCAGGCTGCGATGAAAGGTATGTTGGCTCCAAAATACCGCGAGTTGTTCTACGGCCGTGCGGAATGCCGCCAGGTTTATAAAATCAGCAATGTTGGTATTGTTATGGGCTCTTACGTAACAGACGGAAAAATTGTACGTAACTCTTTGGTTCGCATTGTACGTGACGGCATTATTATTGCAGACGATAAAATTGCTTCCCTGCGCCGCTTTAAAGACGATGTAAAAGAAGTGGCAGAAGGATATGAATGCGGCGTAACTCTGGAACATTTTAATGATGTAAAAGAGGGCGATGTATTCGAATCCTATATTATGGAAGAATATAGAGAGGACTAAGTCCTAATAATAAAAATGGCGGG
>UQLQ01000026.1 GCA_900541905.1 uncultured Oscillospiraceae bacterium | reverse complement strand
CCGGTCAGGCGATTCAAAACATGAATTTAGTGTTGGGCTTGGAAGAAAAAACAGGTCTTACATTAATTCCACCGGCATTTTAATTGTAATTTATCATACAAGCATAACCCTGTTGCGATGCCGCAGCGGGGATTTATGCCCTATAAAGAATGTATAATGGAGGCAGCATATGACATTTCATATCATAGAAGGCGGCGTTACAGCAGCAAAAGGATTTCAAGCTTCGGGAATTCATTGTGGTATCCGCAAAAATCGCAGCAAAGCAGACCTTGCTTTGATTTACAGTGATGTGCCCTGTGCAGCGGCAGCTGTGTATACACAAAACTTAGTAAAAGGCGCTCCCATTGCGGTTACCAAACGCAACATTGCAGACGGTATGGCACGAGCTGTGATTTGTAACAGCGGCAATGCCAATACCTGCAATGCGGACGGAGAAGAAAAAGCACAGAAAATGTGTGATTTGATTGCAGCAGAACTGCATATTGATGCAAGCGACGTGATTGTAGCATCGACAGGCGTGATTGGTCAGGTACTGCCCATTGAACCGATTGCAAATTCGGTAAAAACATTAGCAGAAGCGTTAAGTGCAACAGGTTCCAATGATGCGGCAAAAGCAATTATGACGACAGATACGGTAGAAAAAGAATATGCGCTTGAAGTAGAATTGGACGGTAAGACAGTAACTGTAGGCGGCATTACAAAAGGTTCCGGTATGATTCACCCGAACATGGCAACCATGCTTGGTTTCCTGACAACAGATGCATCTATTACATCGGAATTATTAAACGAAGCGCTGCACACAGCCATTGAGGATACTTTCAATATGGTAAGTGTGGACGGAGATACCTCTACCAATGATATGGTGTCCATTATGGCGTCCGGTTTGGCAGAGAACCAAACCATAACAGAAAAAAATCATGATTATGAATTGTTTACAAAAGCATTGACAGAAGTTTGCGCAGTGTTGTCCCGTAAAATTGCAAAGGACGGTGAAGGTGCAACCAGATTATTGGAATGCGCTGTAACAGGAGCAAAAACAAAAGAGGATGCAAGAACCGTTGCAAAATCCGTGATTTGTTCTAATTTGCTCAAATGCGCTATTTTTGGTGCCGATGCAAACTGGGGCAGAGTGCTGTGTGCTATTGGTTATTCAGGTGCAAATGTTGATATTAACGGTGTAGACGTTGCATTTGAATCCAAGCAAGGACGCATCGAAGTATGCAAAAACGGTGCAGGTTTGCCTTTTGATGAGGATATTGCCAAGAAAATCCTTTTAGAGGACGACATTGTTGTGGCGGTAACTTTGCATGAGGGCAGCGAATGCGCAACTGCATACGGCTGTGATTTGACTTATGATTATGTAAAAATTAACGGCGATTACAGAAGCTGATTCAAAATATTGTAAAATAGGAAAAGGATGTCGTATGAATATTTCCAATAACGATAGAGCTCAAATTTTGGCTCAGGCTTTGCCTTATATCCAAAAATATGCAGGAAAAACCATTGTAGTCAAATATGGCGGCAACGCTATGATTAATGAGGAGATTAAATCCGCTGTTATGACAGATATTGTATTGATGCAGTCTGTTGGCATCAATGTAGTATTGGTACATGGCGGTGGTCCCGAAATTAACACAATGTTAAGCCGTGTAGGCAAAGAAAGCAAATTTATCGGCGGTTTGCGTTATACGGATGAAGAAACCATGGAAATTGCACAAATGGTTTTGGCAGGAAAAGTAAATAAGGATTTGGTCCAACATCTGGAGAACCACAGTGGTAAGGCCATCGGTCTTTGCGGGTTGGACGGCTCTATGATTCAAGCACGTAAATTGGAAAGCGGCGCTGACCTTGGTTATGTAGGAGAAATCGTAAGAGTAAATACCAAAATTATCACAGATGCAACCAATAATGGCTATGTGCCGATTATTGCTACCATTGCCGGCGGCGTGAACGGAGAGGTATATAACATTAATGCAGACATTGCCGCTGCCCGTATTGCGGCCGAATTGGGGGCACGTAAGCTGATTCTCATGACAGATATTCGCGGATTGTTAAAAGACAAAGATGACGAAAGTACATTGATTCCCGTTGTCAATGTCAGCGAAGTACCAAGATTACAGCGCAGCGGCATTATCAGCGGCGGTATGATTCCTAAAATTGACTGCTGTGTGGAAGCAGTCCGCCGCGGTGTGCATCGTGCGCATATCTTGGATGGAAGAATTCCACACTCTATTTTAATCGAACTGTTTTCCGATGAAGGTATTGGAACCATGTTATATTAAATCCATTCTTTCAAAGCGGCATCTTTGGAAGAATGCAAAGGAGAGATTACCATGCATTTTTTAGATATTAAAGAACAAGAAAAGAAGAATATGATGCCAACTTACGGCCGCTTTGAAGTTGCGATTGTGAAAGGAAAAGGCGTTGTTGCACAGGACAGCGAAGGAAAATCTTATATCGATTTTACAAGCGGTATTGGTGTCAATGCCCTTGGTTTTTGTGATGACCAATGGATTGATGCCATTACAAAGCAGGCTTCCACATTACAGCATATTTCCAATTTGTATTACAATCCTGCGCAGACCAATTTGGCTCAAAAACTTTGTGAGTTGTCCGGTTTCAGTAAAGTGTTTTTCAGTAACTCCGGTGCGGAAGCAAATGAATGCGCCATTAAATTAGCAAGAAAATACAGTACGGATAAATATAATGAGAACAGAACCAAAATCATCACGTTGGTGAATTCTTTCCATGGCAGAACGGTTACAACTTTGGCGGCAACAGGTCAGGATACGTTCCATCATTACTTTAACCCATTCACAGAGGGCTTTACATACGCGCAGGCAAACCATATCGAGAGCGTAAAATCTTTACTGGATGAAAATACCTGCGCTGTGTTTATAGAAATGATTCAAGGTGAAGGCGGTGTTATGCCTTTAGAACCTCATTTTGTAAAAGAACTGGAAAAGCTGTGCAAAAAGCATGACGTACTGCTTATGATAGACGAAGTACAAACCGGTATGGGAAGAACAGGCACCCTTTTCTGTTATGAACAATATGGTATTGAGCCGGATGTGATTACGTCCTCAAAAGCACTTGGCGGCGGATTGCCCATTGGTGCGTGTTTGTGCACCGAACGTTTGGGAGAGGTGCTCAATAGTGGTATGCATGGTTCTACCTTTGGTGGAAATCCTGTTGCATGTGCAGGCGCCTTAAGTGTGTTGGAACGTGTATCAGATGAGACATTTTTACAGGAAGTAAAAGCTAAGGGTGAATATATGCAGCAAAAGCTGTCCGAGATGGAAGGCGTTGCCGAAGTAAGAGGCATTGGCATGATGATTGGAATTGTGCTGGAAAAAGGAACAGCCAAAGATGTAGCAGCTGCATGTATTGAACATGGTCTGCTGGTGCTGACCGCAAAAACACTGGTACGTCTGTTGCCTCCGCTTACCATCACCTTTGAAGAAATTGATAAGGGCTTGGCAATATTGGAAAAAGTTATCAAACAGGCTTAAAATGATGATAAAACAGAACAGATTGAAGGGAGACTGGATATGAAACACTTGTTAAAATTGTTGGATTTAACAACAGAAGAGATTGAAGAAATCCTGAATTTGGCTGACCAATTAAAATATGAATTAAAACACGGAATTGAGCATCACCATTTGAAAGGCAAAACCTTAGGTATGATTTTTGCCAAAGCATCTACCAGAACCCGTGTTTCTTTTGAAACAGGTATGTATCAATTGGGTGGATATCCTATGTACTTATCTGCAAATGATATGCAAATTGGACGTGGAGAACCAATTGAAGATACCGCAAGAGTGTTATCCCGCTATTTGGACGGAATTATGATTCGTACTTTTGAACAAAAGCAAGTAGAAGATTTGGCAAAATACGGCTCTATTCCGATTATCAATGCTTTGACAGATTTTGCTCATCCATGTCAAGTGCTGGCTGACCTGATGACTATTCGCGAAAGAAAAGGTGCTTTGGAAGGTCTGAAAGCATGTTATATTGGAGACGGCAACAATATGATGCATTCTATTATTGTAGGATGTTTGAAGATGGGTATGTCTATCAGTGTAGCATGTCCGGAAGGTTACCGTCCCGATAAAGAAGTGTTGGAGTTTGCCTCTCAATATGAGGGCTTTGAAATGACAGATTCTCCTGCAACTGCCGCAAAAGATGCAGATGTGTTGTTTACAGATGTATGGGCCTCTATGGGTCAGGAAGGTGAGGCTGCCGAAAGAAGAAAAGCATTTGAAGGTTACCAAATCAATGCAGAACTGATGAAATTGGCAAAACCTGATGCTATGGTACAGCATTGTCTGCCTGCGCACAGAGGAGAAGAGATTACAGCAGATGTATTTGAAGCTCACGCAGACGAGATTTTTGATGAAGCCGAAAATCGTTTGCATGCACAAAAAGCAGTATTGGTTACTTTAATGAAATAATCGAAAAGAGATACGGCAATATGCTGTGTCTCTTTTTTATGATTTGTTCAGTTATGACAGTACAGTAATTTAAAATAGGAATCCAAGACTTTCCTTAACATTGTGTAATAGGATAAAAAAGAATGATACAAAATACAATGACAAAACAAAAGGATTTTGTTGTTAAAAACCGGGGGAAATAAAGTAAAACTTTTTACTTTATCAAACAGTTCCATAGATACCTAAGGGCAGGAGGTACAATAAAATCCGAATGTGGAAATAGCGAGAAAAAAAGAAAGGGAATAAAAAATATATGATGCTGATACACTGATTTTTAAATGCATATTGTGATAACACCTTTGGCAAAATAATAACTGTTTCTTCGTTAAAGTTCTTGTGATCGGTGATTTTCAGACTAATATACAGAATATGACAGAGCCTGTTTCTTGACAAAAAAGAATAGGGCTGTTATGCTATACATATAGTTAGTTTATGCTAACTATATGGAAAGGAAAACGATATGAACAATGTTTTTCTCGCATTTACCCTTACGCTGATTGCAGGATTAAGCACCGGAATCGGCAGCTGCATCGCATTTTTTGCAAAACATACCAATAGAAAGTTTTTATCCATCAGTCTTGGTTTTTCTGCAGGTGTTATGATATATGTTTCTATGATAGAAATATTTGTAAAAGCACAAGATTCCTTGGTATCTGAACTTGGAAAAATAGCAGGTAACTGGGTTACGGTAGGCTCTTTTTTTGGAGGTATGCTGGTTATTGCAATTATTGATAAATTAATCCCTTCAGAAGAAAATCCCCATGAGTTAAAGTCGGTTGAAGATGAAAATAAAAAACCGCCAAAGCATTCCAAATTGATGCGTATGGGTGTTTTTACAGCACTTGCAATCGCGATTCATAACTTTCCGGAGGGATTGGCTACATTTGTTTCTGCTATGCAGGAACCCAGCGTTGCAATTCCCATTGTAGTTGCCATTGCAATTCACAATATACCGGAAGGCATTGCTGTTTCTGTTCCCATTTATCAGGCAACGGGCTCTAAGATGAAAGCCTTTTTATATTCTTTTTTATCAGGTTTGGCGGAACCTGTAGGTGCGTTAATCGGTTGGCTAATTTTAATGCCAATTATGAATGATGTTGTATTTGGTGTTATTTTTGCAGGAGTCGCAGGTATTATGGTATTTATTTCATTTGATGAACTTCTTCCTGCTGCCAGGGAATATGGAGAACATCATCTATCTATTTATGGTTTAATTTCCGGAATGGTAGTTATGGCAATTAGTTTGCTGCTGTTCTTATAATGTATGGACTTTTTATTGAAATACAAAAACAAACAAAGAAAAACCTCCATTGGATAAACATCCAATGGAGGTTTTTGCAAAAGTCTACCTTTTATATGTAAATACAGAAAATGGGCTTAATAATTCTCAGCTAAAATTTGGAAGAAGGATTGAGGATGTGCACATACAGGACAGACCTCAGGTGCTTTTTTACCAATTACAATATGACCGCAGTTTGCGCATTGCCAAATGGTATCTCCGTCTCTTGAAAATACAATGCCTTCTTCAATGTTGGATAATAGCTTGCGATATCTTTCTTCGTGGTGTTTTTCAATTTCACCAACTTTTTCAAATAAGAATGCAATATGGTCAAAGCCTTCTTCTCTTGCTTCTACAGCCATTTTGGCATACATGTCTGTCCATTCATAGTTCTCTCCGTCCGCAGCGTCTTTTAGGTTTGCCATAGTATCAGGCATTTCTCCGCCGTGAAGCAGTTTGAACCAAATTTTTGCGTGTTCTTTTTCATTATTTGCTGTTTCTAAGAACAGTGCCGCAATTTGTTCATAGCCTTCTTTTTTTGCTTTGCTTGCATAGTATGTATATTTGTTTCTTGCTTGGCTTTCTCCGGCAAATGCTGCCATTAGGTTAGCTTCTGTTTTTGTGCCTTTTAAATCTTTCATCATTCATTTCTCTCTTTCTATAAAATTTAATAGTAAAAATAACAATAATTACTATTATTGTTATCTTAATCATACTACATACTATGAATTTTGTCAAATCTTTTTTAATTATTTTTTCCCTTAAGAGTATCTCCATTATAACACTATTTTTTGGTAATTTATAGATATCGAAAATAGAAGCAACATCTTTGTATTACTGCACAAATATAGGAAAACAAAATCGTGTATTTCCCTCTTGAATCATTTACGTTCGTTGTTCTTATACATATTTCACCTCCTGTTTTTTAAGATTAGACAGTAAAAAGAAAAGAATCTGCCTTGGCAGATTCTTTTCTTTTATTGGGTCAGTGTACCGTTGTCGGTCTCAATTAAAATTAGAATTTGTTCTTCCATGCCGTTCTCACTGTTGATATACACCAATACTTGTTCATCATTTTGACCACGGCATAGAAATTCATAACACAAAGGTTCTTCCTCTCTTGTAGTTGGAATTACTGCCATTCGTGATGATTCAATGGTCAAATTATCGCTGACTTGCTGTCTTGCGGATAGTTCACTAATAACAGGTGTCTGCTCTTGTCTTTCCTTATGATTCATAAGGAAATTATCGGCATTATATTCTACAATTTCTCCCGTGTCCATTGCCACAGATACTTTAATTAAATCAGAATAATATACGACATTATCTTTGCTGTAAGCATATTGAATGGTACACATATTGTTATAAATGACATAGTACGTTTCGGCAAACTCTTCTTGATAGATGCTGTTTAAATATTGTTTGGCATACTGTTTGGCTTCTTCTAATTGCAAGGTAATGGTATCAATTGACCTTGCATTCATAAAGGAAGCCAAATATCCGCCTTGTTTTGTAACAGAAATGTGTGTAGTATCCGTATTAAAATTGTATACAGGCAGGTTGCCTTCCGTATCGTTGGTATGAGTTAACGTGTTAGGGTCTGCATATAAATATTGTGCAGCCATTTGTTTTGCTTCATCAACAGAAACCGTCTGTGCATTGGCAGTCATTTCGGATGTTTTCTGTGTCATATGGTCTGAAAAGGGTCCATCATAAATTAAAGTAGGGTAATTTGCAAATTCTTCAGCGGTAGAAAGAAAATAATCCTCAAAAGGAGGTTGTTTGCTTTCTAAGTTTTGGAGCATTTCTTCCGATTGCCCAATGACTACCTCTTGTTCGGCAATATTCTCTTGAATTTCATTTAAATTGCCGGCAAGAATATTACAATATTGAGAAAATTGTTGAAGAATTTTTTTATCTTCATCGCTTAAGGATTCTCCCACAGATAGTTTTGAAGAGATAGAGGAGGCAAAATCACCCACCTGCGAAATAAATTTATTTACGTTATTTAAAGAATCATTTCCAATAGGAAGAACCGCAAGTGCAGCTTTGGCTCCACTGGTATTTTTCATTAATTTGCCTGCCATACCATTTTGCTGTGGGGATGTATTTGCATAATTCGCTTTTGTCAGCGTTACATTCATATCGTTTACATGGGTGTTTAAATCATTCAGCGCCCTGCGATACGTGTATTCCAAATCGGTTCGATAGGAAGCGGCTTGTGCGTATCCTATCCAAGTTAAAGCGCTCAATATAAAAATAATTGCAATCATTATACTTGAAATTTGTATTATTCTTTTGGTGGACATTGTAAATTCCGCCTTTCTAAATCACCAAATATTTACGTTATTTTTTGCAAAAAAAACATAATTATGCGAATGAAACAGAATTTAATAAATATTCATGTTTTTGTGCTGAGTTTGTGGTAATGTTAAAGTAATAGAGATATCCATTTTCTTGTCTGCTCATAGTAAAGGGCGAAAGGTGAATGCAGTATTTGGCAGATAGACATTTTTTATGTTGTGACAGCCTTACAATAACAGCAAAACTAACATTGAAAGGAATATCTTTCAATATTAAAAATTTTGGCTGTTGTCTAGAACGTTTTAACATTTATTTGTTAGAAATTGCAAAGCAATTTCTCATATGTTATAACAACCTTGTAACAGCGGCAAAACTAAAGTTTTGGCTGTTAGCAAGAACGTTTTAGCGTTTTATAGTTAAAAATTGCAACGCAATTTTTTTTATGCTATAATAAATTAATTATAGATATTTTGAAAGATGTGACGAAATAGGAGCTTGTTCATGGTTATTTTAGGAATTGATCCCGGTTATGCAATTGTTGGTTACGGTGTGATAGAAGCAAAAAACAGTCGTTATCGTCCATTGGAACATGGTGCGGTCACCACAAAATCAACACAAGATTTTAACGGGCGCCTGGAAGTCATCTACAATTCTATGGAAGCTATTTTGCAAAGATGGAAGCCTGATGCGGTTGCAATTGAAAAGTTATTTTTTAACAGTAACCAAAAAACAGCCATCCAAGTGGCGGAAGCAAGAGGTGTTATTTTGCTTGCGGCACAAAAAGCAGGCGTTTCGATTTCAGAATATACGCCTTTGCAAGTAAAACAAGCTGTAACCGGTTATGGACAGGCACAAAAACCGCAGGTGATGGAAATGACAAAACGGCTGCTTTGTTTAACCCAAATGCCAAAGCTAGACGATACTTGCGATGCATTGGCAATGGCGATTTGTCATGGGCAAGCGGCTGGTTCTACGCTGCGCCGTACCATGTTGTCAGGGAGGATGTAATTCTTGTTTTATAGTTTAAAAGGAATATTAACCCATGTGGAGCCAAGCTTTTTCGTGGTGGAGTGCGGCGGTGTAGGTTACAAATGTTATACTACGCTGACCACACAGCGCAGTTTGCCAAAAATGGGTCAGGAAATAAAAGTATATACCTATGTACATGTTCGGGAAGATGCAATGGACATTTATGGGTTTGCAACTGTCATGGAATTAAATTGTTATAAAATGTTAACCGGCGTGAGCGGAGTAGGCCCAAAGGTAGGGCTGGCAATTTTGTCAGAATTAACACCGGAACAAGTTGCAACTTCGATTGCCACAAACGACAGCAAGGCATTAACCAGAGCAGCAGGGGTAGGCCCGAAATTGGCACAGCGCATTGTGCTGGAATTAACAGATAAAGTAAAGAAAATGGATATAGATGATAGTGTAGTCATTCCAAAACAAGGGGTGGTATCTGCTTCTTCCAATGCAGGGGAGGCTGTGAATGCACTGACCGTTTTGGGATATTCTCCAACAGATGCGGCCGCAGTGGTGGCAAAATTCGACAGCGCTTTGCCTGTAGAGGAGTTAATCCGCTTGTCATTAAAAGCCATGGCAGGAAAGATGTAATGCCTGAATAGGGAGATGAGAATTTGAATTACGATTTTACGGAAAACAGCGAGTACGATTTTGAAAATCGTATGGTTGCGCCGGAATATACGCCGGAAGATGCAGAAGTGGAAAATCCTCTGCGTCCCAAACGTTTAACTGAATATATCGGCCAAGAGAAAGTAAAAGAAAATCTCTCTGTTTTCATTGAGGCGGCACGTCTTAGAAAGGAATCTCTTGACCACGTATTGCTTTACGGACCGCCGGGTTTGGGTAAAACCACACTTGCAGGCGTCATTGCAAATGAAATGAATGTCAATGTCCGCATTACTTCAGGCCCTGCCATTGAAAAACCCGGGGATTTAGCGGCATTGCTTACCAATTTAAATGAGGGCGATGTATTGTTTATCGACGAAATTCACCGTCTTTCTCGCAGCGTAGAAGAAATTTTGTATCCTGCAATGGAAGACTTTGCACTGGATATTATTACAGGAAAAGGTCAAATGGCAGCTTCTTATCATTTGCCTCTGCCTAAGTTTACGCTTGTCGGTGCAACCACTCGTGCAGGACAGTTAAGTGCGCCGTTAAGAGACCGCTTCGGTGTTGTGCTTCGTTTGGAGATGTATACACCGCAGCAGCTTGCGGAGATTGTTACCCGCAGCGCGCAGATTTTAGGAATCCCCATTGAGGCAGACGGAGCATTGGAGATTGCTTCCCGTTCCAGAGGAACACCGCGTATTGCAAACCGCATGTTAAAGCGTGTGCGGGACTTTGCGCAGATTATCAGTGACGGTGTCATTACATATCAGTCCGCTAAAATTGGTCTGGACCGTCTGGAAGTAGATGAAATCGGTTTGGATGCCAATGACAGAAGAATGCTGAAAACATTGATACAGTTTTATAACGGCGGCCCTGTGGGAATTGAAACATTGGCGGCAGCAATCGGCGAAGAGGCTGTCACACTGGAAGATGTATATGAGCCGTATTTGATGCAAATCGGATTTTTGAGCAGGACTCCAAGAGGAAGATGCGCAACCCATGCCGCATATTTGCATTTGGGATTGAAGCCTCCCGCACAAGTGGAAAAGGAAACCGTGCAGCAAAAAATAGACGGAATCTAACATAAATAGAACATGTTTTCATAAATATAGTAATCCAAAGAAAAATGGAAGTTATAGGAGAGATCTTATATGGGTAGATTATTTGGAACCGATGGCGCCAGAGGTGTGGCCAATACGGAATTAACTTGTGAAATGGCTATGAATATCGGCCGCGCCGCAGCAATGGTTTTGGCAAACGGAAGCAGAATGAGACCGAAAATTTTAATTGGAAAAGATACCAGAATTTCTTCTGATATGCTGGAAAACGCATTGGCAGCAGGTTTATGCTCTGTTGGTGCGGATGTTGTAACATTGGGTGTGGTTCCTACACCGGCTGTTGCATTTTTAATTGGAAAGTTAAAAGCGGATGCAGGCATTATGATTTCTGCATCTCACAATCCATGTGAATTTAACGGCATTAAAATTTTCAGCGGAGACGGCTTTAAACTGCCCGATGCACTGGAGGAACAAATTGAAGCAATTGTGTTGGACCATATCGATACGTATGATTGTCCCACAGGCGGCGGAGTAGGCAGCATTACTCGTGAAGAGGATGCGGTAGACCTTTATATTCAACATATTAAAAGTACGGTTCCGTATGCGCTGGACGGTATGAAAATTGCTTTGGACTGTGCCAACGGCTCTGCTTCCAGAACGGCAGAACGTCTTTACACAGAATTGGGCGCCGAATGTTATATGCTTCATGATAAGCCAAACGGAACCAATATCAATGACAAATGCGGGTCTACTCATATGGAGAGCTTAAAGCAATTTGTATTGGATAACGGACTGGATGCGGGCATTGCATTTGACGGCGACGCCGACCGCTGTTTGGCTGTAGACGAAAAAGGACAGCTGGTTGACGGTGATTTCGTCATGGCAATTTGTGCGGCAGATTTAAAATCCCGCGGAAAATTGGCTCATAATGCCGTTGTGGGAACGGTTATGAGCAATATGGGATTTATCCGTTTTTGTGAAGATAACGGTATGCGTTTTGAAGCAGCCAAAGTTGGAGACCGTTATGTGTTGGAAACCATGCGCCAGAACGATTATAATTTTGGCGGAGAGCAAAGCGGCCATGTCATTTTCTTAGATTTTGGAACTACGGGCGACGGACAACTGACAGGCGCACATCTGCTTAGTTTGGTACACCGCCGAGAAGCAAAATTGTCCAGTCTTGCTACTTTGATGACACGCTTCCCGCAGGTTCTTGTAAATGTGGAAGTATCCAATGAAGGAAAACTCCGTTTTTATACAGACAGAAAAATCAAAGAGGCTACACAAAGAGTGCAAAATCAATTGGGAAGAAAAGGACGTATTTTGGTGCGTCCAAGTGGAACCGAGCCATTGCTTCGCGTCATGGTAGAAGGTGAAAACGAGGCGGAAATTCAGGAATTGGCAAATTATGTTGCTGACGTCATTCGTGAGCAATTGGTATAAACAGAAAGGACGTTACACACTTGAGAATTGCAGATTGGAACGATTATGAATTAATAGATACCTCCGCAGGAGAGCGTCTGGAGCGTTGGGGCGATATTATTTTAATCCGTCCCGACCCTCAGATTATTTGGAATACCCCAAAAACAAATCCGTTATGGAGAAAAGCGCATGCAAGGTATCACCGTTCCAATACCGGCGGCGGTCATTGGCAGGAACATAAAAAAATGCCTGCTGTGTGGAGTATCCGTTATAAAGATATGACGTTTAACCTAAAACCAATGGGGTTTAAGCATACGGGTATCTTCCCCGAACAGGCCGTAAACTGGGATTTTGCCATGAATAAAATCAAAGAAGCCAAACGTCCTGTAAAAGTGCTGAATTTGTTTGGCTATACAGGAGCTGCTTCTTTGGCATGTGCCGGTGCAGGTGCGGAAGTTTGTCATGTGGACGCTTCTAAGGGTATGGTTGCTTGGGCAAAAGAAAATGCTGTCTCAAGCGGACTTGCAGACAAACCGATTCGCTGGTTGGTAGATGACTGTGTGAAGTTTGTACAAAGGGAACAGCGCCGCGGCAATACGTACGACGGTATTATTATGGACCCGCCGTCTTACGGAAGAGGACCGGGCGGTGAAGTATGGAAACTGGAAGAACAGCTTTACCATTTGGTGGAGTTATGTCTTCCGATTTTATCCAAACAACCTTTATTTTTTATATTAAATTCTTATACAACAGGGCTATCCCCTGCTGTGATGGAATATCTTCTTGGAGTTATGTTAAAGAAACCGTTTGGCGGTACCGTATCGTCAAGCGAAATCGGATTGCCCGTAACCTCTTCAGGTTTTGTACTTCCCTGCGGTTCTACCGCAATATGGCAATCCAAATAACCATTGCAGATAGAAAGGAAACCATATGGACTATTTACAAACACAGGACGTTAGATTCTCTTATGATGAAGATGAAAGCGGAATCGTGGAAGTCTTAAAAGGCGTTACTTTAGGTATCCAAAAGGGTGACTTTGTTTCATTGTTGGGCCATAATGGTTCCGGTAAATCGACCCTTGCAAAACATTTTAACGCAATTTTACTGCCAAGCGGCGGCAAAGTATATGTGGATACCATGGATACCACAGATGACAGTCTCAAATTTGAAATCAGAAAACGTGTCGGTTTGATTCTGCAAAATCCCGATAATCAATTGGTTGCCAGTATTGTAGAAGAAGACATTGCCTTTGGACCTGAAAATTTAGGAGTTCCTCCTGCGGAAATTCGTCAAAGAGTAGACGATGCGCTAAAAGCGGTAGACATGTACGAGTATCGTGAACATGCGCCGCACAAATTATCAGGCGGACAAAAACAAAGGGTTGCCATTGCAGGTATCATTGCAATGGAACCTTCCACCATTGTTTTGGACGAGCCTACTGCCATGCTTGACCCAAGAGGTCGCCAAGAAGTTATGGATACCATAACAAAGCTGAACAGGGAAAAAGGCATCACAATCGTGTTGATTACCCACTATATGGACGAGGCAATTGCTGCGAACCGTGTAGTGGTTATGGATAAAGGCAACATTTTAATGGATGGCACACCGAAAGAAGTTTTTTCTCAGGTAGAGGTATTAAAGGAACATCACTTGGATGTTCCCCAGTCTACAGAATTGATTCATCGTTTGAAAGAGGCAGGCTGTATGGGACTGCCAAACGGTGTATTAACGGAGGATGAGTGTGTTGCCGCGTTGGAATTACTGTTAAAGGAGAAAGCGTAAGCCGATGAATGTAATAGAAACAAAAAATCTTACGTATACTTACGGCGCCGGAACGCCATTTAGCAAAACGGCAATCGAAGATGTAAACATCGCAATTAAAAAAGGCGAATTCATTGGCTTAATCGGTCATACAGGTTCCGGTAAATCCACACTGATACAGCAGCTGAACGGATTGCTCAGACCAACGTCAGGCACTGTGTTGTTAAACGGAAAAGATATTTGGGAAAAAAAGAAAGAAATTCGCAAAGTACGCTTTCAGGTTGGCATGGTATTTCAATATTCGGAATATCAGCTGTTTGAAGACACTGTAATCAAAGATATTGGATTTGGTCCCAGAAATATGGGGCTTTCACAGGATGAAGTCAATCAGCGCGTAATGCAGGCTGTGGATTTTGTGGGTTTGGACCATGCGTTGCTGGAAAAATCACCGTTTGACTTGTCCGGCGGTGAAAAACGCCGTGCGGCCATTGCAGGCGTGATAGCCATGGACCCCGATGTTTTGATTCTGGACGAGCCTACGGCAGGATTGGACCCACAAGGCAGAGACCATTTGCTCAGTCAGATAAAAGCGTATCATAAACAGCGTCAGAATACGGTCATTCTGGTATCTCACAGTATGGAAGATATTGCGCGGGTAGCAGACCGTGTTTTGGTGATGAATGAAAGCAAAGTCTTTTTGTTTGACGAAACCGCAAAGGTATTTTCTCACGCGAAAGAGCTGGAGCAAATCGGTTTGCGTGTGCCGCAGGTTACAAAAATCATGATGAAACTGCATGAAAACGGGTACCCTGTGGACCCTGCTGTATTTACACTGGAGCAGGCAGTAAAAGAAATTTTGCCACTTGTGCAGAGAGGAGCCGCCAATGATTAAGGACGTTACATTAGGCCAGTATTTTCCGGGTAAGTCTATTATCCATAAACTGGACCCAAGAGTAAAAGTTCTATTAACATTAGTTAATATTGTTTTTATATTTATAGCGGGCAATTTTTCAAGTTTGGGTTTGATGACGGTATTTACATTGGTGGCAATGCTGCTGTCAGGCGTACCGTTTACCAGATATATACGAAGTATCCGCGGTGTATTGTTCATTGTACTGTTTACCTCTATATTGAACTTGTTTTACGGCGGAGGAACCGTATTGGTACAATGGGGCTTTATACAAATTACAACAGGCGGTATCCGCAATGCTATTTTTATTGCAGTTCGTATTGTGGTGCTCATTTTAATGAGTTCTATTTTAACGTATACCACATCTCCGACTCAGTTGACCGACGCGCTGGAACGACTGATGAAGCCGCTGAAGATTTTCCGCATCAAAGTACATGAAATCGCTATGATGATGACCATTGCATTACGGTTTGTCCCTACTTTGCTGGAGGAAACCGATAAAATTATGAGCGCACAAAAGGCAAGAGGAGCCGATTTGGAAAGCGGCGGTATTATCTCTCGTGTTAAGGCGTTAATCCCTGTGTTGATACCGTTGTTTGTATCTTCTTTCCGCCGTGCGTATGATTTGGCAATGGCTATGGAATGCAGATGCTATAATGGTGGTAAGGGCAGAACGAAGATGAAAGTTTTGCATATCACCACAAAAGATGTTGTAACTTCTTTAATTACGGTAGCAGTTTGTGCAGGTGTTGTACTGCTCAATTTATTTGTAGTAGAAAACTTTTTGATATAAAGGATATATCCATATATGAGAAATTTGCTTTTGAAAATTTCATATGACGGAAAATATTATCACGGCTGGCAAATACAGAAAAATGCTGTTACGGTACAGGAAGTATTTCAGGACGCCTTAAAAAATATTTTGGGTATACAGCCGAATTTGAAAGGCTGCAGCAGAACAGATTCGGGTGTACATGCATATGAGTATTGCATCAGCATGAAACTGGAGCACAGCATTCCGGAACAAAGGCTGGTAGCAGCGCTGAATCATTTTCTGCCGCCCAACATTGCAGTACATAGCTGTGAGCAAGTAGATGATGATTTTCACGCAAGATACTCCTGCAAAGGAAAAGAATATGTTTATAAGATGTGGAATCATCCCATCAGAGACCCTTTTTTGGATGGTTATGCCCATCATTATTGGTATGCTCTGGATGAAAAACAGCTGCATGAAGCTGCAAAACATTATATTGGTTCCCATGATTTTACGTCTTTTTGTACGTTGGACCAACGCAAAATGGGCGATATGGTACGAACCGTAACAGAGGCAAAGGTAGAAAGAGCAGGCGATATGGTGTTGTTTACCGTATCTGCGGATGGATTCCTTTATAATATGGTACGTATTATGGTTGGAACTTTGCTCAGAGTAGCGCAAGGAAAATTTCAGCCGGAAGATATTCCACATATTTTGGAAGCAAAAAACAGAAAAATGGCGGGACCTACAGCACCGCCATGCGGATTGTATTTAAACCGTGTATTTTATTAACAGACAGAGTGGAAACAGCAAAAGGAATTTGAGATTTTAAGAAAGGTGTTATATGGCAATGGATGAAAATAAAAAAAATAACAAAGGTCAATTTTTAGATAATTTTGCCGGAAAAACGAATTTGCCCAGTGCAGACCAAGTCGAAAAATCTCAAGAAGAACCGGTAATTTCTCCTGACCGTAAAAAAAATGCACCAAAACGTATGAAGAAAAAAACACCGCTTTCCAAGTTACCAAAGTGGGTTTATGCTATCATAGCAGTATTACTTGCTGTGGTTTTGGGTCTGTTCATCTGGTTCAGTGTAGACAGTTCTTCCGGAATTGGTCAATGGTTTCGGAGTATTACTGTAGGAAGCGGACAAGGGGACGGATATCCAACATCCATTGTAGGAAGTTCTGTCAATCGCGGTAATTTTATGACGTTGGATAAAAATGTGGTTACTGTAAGTGACACCGCCTTAACGGTTATGAACAGCAGTGCCAATCAATCTATCAACCGTCAGCATAGTTTTAACAGCCCTGTTTTGCAGGCGACAAGCGGTAAATATCTCATTTATAATTTGGGAGGAAACGGATTTAAAATAGAAGGTAGCTCTAATACGATATATTCCGGCAATACCAGTAATAATATTATAGCAGGCGATATTGCAGGAAGCGGACGATATGCGTTGGTGACCGAAACACAAGGATACCCGTCTTCTTTATCCGTATATTTAACAGATAATACCGTACAGTATAAATATGATTTTTCTGAATATTATGTAACGGATATTTCATTGAACAGCGACGGTACCAGAGCGGCGGTTTCCGGTATCACAGCAAAAGACGGCGGTATTGTTTCCGCAGTCTATATCTTTGACTTTTCCGATCCTGAGCCGATAGCCATATTAACATATAATGAAGTGTTAATGGAAAAAGTAGAGTATATGGATAACGGTACGGTTGCTGCAATTGGAGACACTACTACCAGCATGATTAACGGTACTACGGGTGAAAAGGTAGATTACAACTATCAGTCCCGCCAAATGACAGACTATGCAATCGATAAAAACAGAGTGGCATTGGCGCTGACTCCTTATGATAATCAATCTGCAAGTAAACTGGTTATTTTAGACAGCAGCGCCTCTGAAAAGTGCGTCATAGAAAGTCAAAATAAAATTGATGCGGTTTCTTTGTATGGGGATACAGCTGCAATTTTGACCGACAGTACCATAACAGGTTACTCAGCCAGCAGCGGCAATTCCTTCAGCACTGCAGAGGCCGGCTCAGATGCAAGAGGCATTGCTTTGGCGGACGAAGCTACCGTTTATGTTCTGGGTGTCAGCCAAGTTCGTCAGGCAAGATTTTCATAGGCGCAGCCCTTGTGAAGTAATGCAATTTGTGTTATATTAACAGGGTAACAAACCAGGAGGTTATACATGGGTATCCTATTGGATATTGGCTTTGTCATTATTATCTTACTTTGTGTCGTTTTCGGCTATAAGAAAGGATTTTTTAAAAGCATTGCCGGTTTTATCGGTGCAGTCATTGCCATGTTTTTGGCTTGGGTGTTGGCAGGTTTGATTGCAAATGCCCTGTACCAAGGTATTTTTAGAGAAAAACTGATTGATAATATCTCAGCAGTCCTCTCTAATGATGCGTTGGCATCTTTCCCGGAAAAGGCTGCACAGGTCGTAGCAAATTTACCGGGCTTTTTAAGTAATACACTGAACAATCAGGGAATTACTTCGTCACAGATTGAACAAAGTTTACAGGCAGCAGGAAATAATGCGGCACCTGCAACAGCGGATTTGATTTCTCCTGCTGTGATATGGCTGCTGCAATTGTTGCTAACTGTCATTTTGTTCTTTATTTTGGTGATATTGGTACGCTTAGTAATAAAATTAATCGGCAATGTATTTCGTTTGCCGGTTTTATGTCAGGTAGACGGTATACTGGGCGGTTTATTTGGCATATTTAAAGGTGTTGTTTATATCTTCTTGGTATGTATTTTGTTACAGCTGCTGATGCCTGTGATAGGCAACAGCTCAGAACCCATGAAACAAGTATTGGATAACTCCTTTATTTATCAATTTATTTTTTATAATAATCCTATTACTTCGTGGTTTATATAATTGCGAACTTACCGATTGGTTAGAACTGTCCTAATTTAACCGCAGGGCAGGGTGAAAAATCCGTTGCGGTAGCGGAGAAGAGAAAAATTTTTATGATGATGTGTACACGTTGCAAAAAAAGACCCGCTGTTGTATTTGTCTCAGGTTCGACAGATGCGCAGCAAAGTCAGGGTTATTGCCTTGTTTGCGCAAAAGAGCTGGGCATTAAACCGGTCAATGATTTAATGGAAAAAATGGGCATTACGGAAGAAATGATGGAATCCATGGAATCCGAATTAAGCGGTTTGATGTCTATGGATGGTGCTATGATGCCAACTGATGATGACGATGATGAGAATGGGGATGAAAACGGCTTCACACAAGGCGGTGCAGCTACTTTCCCATTCCTGAAAAATATATTCCAAGGTCCTAATGGAGAAGAAACCACAAAGGAACAGGAAGAAACAGATGCTTCTTCCAGAAAAACAGACGATAAGAAAAAGAAAAAACGGAAATATTTGAACATGTATTGCACCAACTTAACAGGAAAAGCAAAAAATGGAGAGTTGGATGCCATTATTGGACGTGACAATGAAATTGCGCGCGTGATTCAAATTCTAAGCAGAAGAACAAAAAACAATCCTTGTCTAATCGGTGAGCCCGGCGTTGGTAAAACTGCCATTGCGGAGGGACTTTCCATTCGTATTGCACAGGGAAATGTTCCTGCACGCCTGAAAAAGAAAGAAATTCATTTATTAGACTTAACTGCTTTGGTAGCAGGAACTCAATTTAGAGGTCAATTTGAAAGTCGTATCAAAGGTTTGGTAGATGAAGTAAAGGCAGACGGGAATATTATTCTGTTTATCGACGAAGTGCATAATCTGGTAGGAACAGGTGATGCGGAAGGCTCCATGAATGCGGCCAATATTTTAAAACCTGCTCTCTCTCGCGGAGAAATTCAGGTTATTGGCGCTACCACATTTACAGAGTATCGAAAATATATTGAAAAAGATACTGCTTTGGAAAGACGTTTTCAACCTGTAACGGTAGTGGAACCTTCTGTGGACGATACTATTCATGTACTGTTGGGCATTAAATCTTATTATGAAAACTATCATAGAGTGCAGCTTTCAGATTATATTATCAAACGTGCTGTTGTACTGTCAGAACGCTATATTACAGACCGTTTCTTGCCTGACAAAGCAATTGACTTAATGGATGAATCTTGTGCCTGCGCAGCTTTGCGCAATGCCTCTATGGCGGAGTATGATACAGCAAAATTTGAGCTGGAAAAATTAAAAGAACAGGAAGAACAAATGACAGCAGACGGTGCTGAACCGGATTATGAAAAACTGGCGGAAACACGCTGTGAAATTGCCCGTTTGGAAGAAAAGACAAAGTCTTTGGAACAAGATGCGCTGCATTCTTCCGTGACAGAAGAAGACCTGGCTCATGTGATTGAATTATGGACCGGTATTCCTGCGAGCCGCATTCAGGAAAGTGAACTGAAAAAACTTGCAGATTTAGAGGGCAAATTAAACTCTAAGGTGATTGGTCAAAAAGAAGCTGTGGAAGCAGTGGCGGCTGCTATCAGGAGAAGTAAAGTGCAAATCAGTCCAAGACGTAGACCGGCTTCCTTTATCTTTGTAGGGCCTACAGGCGTGGGAAAAACCGAATTGGTAAAAGTGTTGTCTCACGAGTTGTTCGACACTCCTGACGCACTCATTCGCTTGGATATGTCCGAATTTATGGAGAAACACTCTGTCTCCCGTATCATCGGTTCACCGCCGGGCTATGTTGGCTATGATGAAGCAGGTCAAATGACGGAAAAAGTAAGAAGAAAACCTTATTCTGTGATTTTATTTGATGAAATTGAAAAAGCACATCCTGATGTCATGAATATTTTGCTCCAAATTTTGGACGAAGGCAAAATTACAGACGCTCACGGTCGTGTGGTTAATTTTGAAAATACCATTATTGTTATGACCTCCAATGCAGGAAGTGAAAGAAAAGAATCTGCGCTTGGTTTTGCAAAAAATGCAGCAGATGTGACTCGCGATAAGACGATGAAAGCATTGTCAGAATTTTTACGTCCTGAATTTTTAAGTCGTGTGGATGAAATTATTATCTTCCACGAATTAACGGGAACCGATTTTCAGGCAATTGCACGTCTCATGATTGATGAATACGTGGATTCTTTAAAAGAACGCAATATTACATTAAAATATGACGATGCTGTGCTTAGCTGGCTGGCTGACCATGCCATTGGCGGCAAGAGCGGTGCGCGTGATTTGAGAAATCTGATTCGCAAGAAGATAGAGGATCAAATTGCAGCGCTGCTTGTAACACATTACGACCAGCAGGTTACAGGAATTGCAATTACAGTTGAGAATGATGAAATAAAATTGAATTCTATTTAAGGTGAATAAAATATCCACCATATGGTAATAATAGCTTTTAGAAAAAAAGTAACCAATATATTGAAAAAAGCTATTGACAGACGACAATGTTATATGCTATAATTCATAACGTTGTCGAAAGTGCGGGTGTAGTTCAATGGTAGAACTCCAGCCTTCCAAGCTGGTCGCGTGGGTTCGATTCCCATCACCCGCTCCACATTACAAATGCGCTGATAGCTCAGCTGGATAGAGCAACTGCCTTCTAAGCAGTAGGCCAGGGGTTCGAATCCCTTTCAGCGCGCCATATGGTGGGTATAGCTTAGTTGGTTAAAGCGCCAGTTTGTGGCACTGGAGACCGTCGGTTCGAATCCGACTATCCACCCCATTTGTACATAACACAGAATATACTATGTACATTCTGTGTCTATATTGGGCTGTCGCCAAGCGGTAAGGCAACGGACTTTGACTCCGTCATTCGTAGGTTCGAATCCTGCCAGCCCAGCCAAATATTCTGCCAAAAAAGGCAGAAAATTTTGTTGACAAGGGCAGAAAAATCTGCTATTATATATAAGTTGTCATTTTTATGACGATCCATTAGCTCAGCTGGCAGAGCACCTGACTTTTAATCAGGGTGTCCGGAGTTCGAATCTCCGATGGATCACCAAAAATAAGAGAATCAATCTTTCAAAAGATTGATTCTCTTATTTTATTTCTATCAAATGTAAAGAAAATATGAAAACTATAAAACTATTGGATAATATATTGACAACACTG
>UQLQ01000025.1 GCA_900541905.1 uncultured Oscillospiraceae bacterium | reverse complement strand
GGTGAAACGGGAGCAACGGGAGCCACAGGCGCACAAGGTGTAAAAGGTGAAACGGGGGCAACCGGACCTACAGGCGTGCAAGGTATAAAAGGCGAAACGGGTGCGACAGGTGCCACGGGCGCGCAGGGTATCCAAGGTGTTACGGGGCAAACACCTAACATTGCGGTAGCAGAAGATACACCTACCAGTTATAAAGTAAGCTTTAAAACAGACACTCAAGAAATTACAAGTCCAAATTTAAAATCGAATGTTGCATATTATAATGCAAATTTGGCCACTTTAAACAGTTATATTGATATTCCTTTGGATAATCTTACTTTCACTGTGGCAAATACTTCAATCACATCTGTAAGAATGTCTGTTCAGCCTAAAGTAGCTACCACACCTGTATTAGCAGATATTCGCCGTACCAGTATTTATGATGGGGCAAGTGTAGAGTCTCAAACATTCAATAATACTACGGTTGCTGCTAAACTGGTTGTAGACGACTTGGTATACAGTCAGTCTCAAGAAATAAATTGGATTCGTATCAGACAACAAAATCCAACAACAAAACTATGGTCTATGTGTGAAATACGCACGTTTATTTCTCAAGGTGGTGCCAGAACTACCATTTGTGTGGAATGGATTTATACGGGTGCATCGTTTGAGGTTCCTACACATTCATAAAATATGAAAATCTATCTCATCATTTATGTAATATAAAATCTTTCACGTACTTTTTGCGTGAAAGATTTTTCTCTTTATAAAATATTTCATTGTTTAAGGTTTAATTGCAATTTTAAAAACACCATCTGTTTTTTCTTCAAACATTTTATATGCAGTATCAATCTCTTTTAAAGAAAATGTATGGGTAATTAATTTAGTTGTATCCAGTTTACCTTCTGAAATGAGTTGCAATAATTCAGAACTGTCACATCCATCCACACCTCCTGTTTGAAATGTTAAATTTTTACCATACATATCAGGTAGAGGCAGGACTTGAGAACGATTATAAAGGGCAGGAATGGTTACAATTGCATTGGGGCGAGCGCATTGCCAAGCAAGCTGAAACGTTTCGTCTGCACCTGCTGCTTCAAATACACGGTCTGCTCCACCATGTTTACTGTGCTTATGTGTAAGTTCCAATACATGTTCGGGAGATACGGTAAGGATATTTGGCCAATGCCTTTGGACAAATTGTAAGCGCTGGGAATCTTTTTCGCACAAAATGATATTTTGAGGAGATTTTAACAGTGCGCAAAGCATGGTACAGATACCTGTTGGTCCTGCACCGAAAATTAATACGGTATCACCCGGTGTAATGTCTGCAATACGCACAGACCAAAAGCCCGTTGCTAAAATATCACCTACAAATAACGCTTGTTCGTCTGAAACATGATCAGGTATGACAGTTAACCCTTGATTTGCATAGGGGACCCGCACATATTCTGCTTGTCCGCCATCTATACGACAGCCAAGAGACCATCCTCCCTGTGGGTCAGTACAATTATTGACATAGCCATGCTTACAAAAAAAACAATGTCCGCAAAATGTTTCTACATTTACCGTAACACGATCACCTGGTTTTACTGCTGTAACTTCCGCTCCAACACTCTCAACAATACCTACCATTTCATGCCCCACCGTAATACCGGGTACTGCTTTTGGAACACTGCCATATTTTATGTGCAAATCGCTGGCACAAATACTTGCAAGTGTTACTTTTACGATGGCATCTTGCTTTTCTTTTAATGCTGGCTTCGGTTTTTCTTGTAGTTGAAATAATCCTTTTTCCATATAGGTATATGCTAACATATGGCTTCCCTCCGTTGTTGCTTTTTTATTTCAGTATACGTTGATATGCTGGATATCTCAATAAAAATTATCAATTGATGAAAAATAAGTACTGTTATTATACATTAGGAAGATCATAAGATATTTTCATTAACAAAATAAATGTGATTGAACTACCAGATTTGTATGTCAGAGGATTTTTTATAGATAAAAAAGAGATAACGGATAAAATCCACTATCTCTTTTTATTAGGATTCATTTTGTTCCATCATTTGGTAATAGTGTATTGCTTTTCTCATAAAAGATTCTGTTACACCAAAGTATTCAGCTAAATCCCACACCTCGCAAATTCCGTTATGCAGTGCATGCATATATTCTTCATGAGGTACAACATGTTGTATTGCCCAGCGACTGGCTTTTTCTTCATGCCGTGCAACAATATCGCAAGGACTGTTTACTTTGTGAGTTGTGCCAGTCATGATATGTCCGGCTTCATGAGCCGCAATACAAGTTTCATCTGCTAACGAGTGGATAGCATTCGGGTTAAAAAATATAGCATATTGCTTATTTGCTTCAATGGTAACAGCAGGTGTATCACATAAATTATAACTATATACTTTTACACCTGCCTTGTATAGCTCCTCATAAATTTTAAACAACGTTTTCATATTTTATTTCACTTTCTTTTGTTTTCCTTTTCCTGCTGCTGTACAAAAAATTTAGCCATTTCCAGCAGCTTAGCTTTGTTCTCTTCGCTTAATTTTTTTCCTTCATCGTACATTGCATAGGTAAAGTCATCAAATGACAGTTCTTGAGCTGATACAGCCGGAGTGTTTCTTTGCTGTGATTTTCCAAGTAGATAATCGACACTTACGTGAAAGTAAGAGGCGATTTTTGTTGTGTATTCAGCAGACAACGTTTTTGTTCGTCCTGCTTTTAATTCGGACAGGGTGCTTCTGCTAATATCCAATAGACGGCACATTGCAGTGATATTTGTGTTATTTTCTTTACATAGTTGTTCAATTTTGCTATACATATCTGCCATATTCTGTTTCTCCTTTAGATATTATGCATAAAAATTACAGAAAACTGAATTTTTATTACAAATATCATTGACTATTACAGAACTCTGATATATAATAAAGGAAGGTTGACAGAGTTCTGTATAATACTTTTACTTGCATCCTAAGTATATTGCAGAATTATGTAATTGTCAACAATAGGAGAGATAGAATTTAAAACGTAATTTGTGTCGCCAATTTGTATTTGGTGTTATTAAATGTGAATTTAATTCACCTAACAAGCCATAAAAAACTTGGAATTGTAAAACAACATTCATTTTACAATCCAAAGTCCGAACAAAAAACAAAAGAATCCCTGCAAGTAATACGACAGATAGAAAAACAATGGCGATATGTACAAACTGTTTTGTTAAAACACACAGCTTGCAGCAAAGATGTACCATTCATATGATGTTACGAGTCATAGTATATCAAATGGTTTGTCCCATTAATCGGACTTTGGTTTTCAAAGTGGTGCAACCTAAAAAGGAGGAATTCGCATGCGTTTTCAAGAAAAAATACGCACTATATTAAAATATGTTTCCGGATTGCTGGCAGCAATTGCAGTCATTGGATTAATTGGAACTACGGGTTCAGATTTTTTAGGTAATATCAGTTACTTGCAAATGGTTTTACAGCTTATTATTTTTAGTTGTTTTATGGCGGCAAGTTTGGCAATTTATTGGTTTATCAAATAAATTTTATTGTAGATAGCCAAAAGAAAGCGAGGTTATTTCATGAAAATAGAGCAGCACCCATTATTTTCAAATCAAACACACCAGGCAAATCGAGACTTTCTGTATCGTACAGTAGACATTTATTATCAGGTGAAAAGCTTGGTTAGCGGAAACGGAACTGTAGAATTATGTAACCAGTTATTTGGTGGTATTCAAGTATACAAGGGCATTGAACAGTTAGCGTTAGCAGCAGGAAAATCTCCAAAAACAAATTGGTCCGGAAATGAAGAGTATCCGTTTGAAACGTCTTTTGAATTCTGTGGTGTACGTTTTTATCAGTTGAAAGAGGCGAATGTATAATCATATTTATAGGTATTGGCAAAAATAAAGAACGAGTAGTAAAAGAATCTGATGCACTTTGTTATGCAATGCAGCATTGCGGTATTCAAATCACCTGTATTACGGAAGAGACAGAAGAATTTTTGGACATGTTGGTACCTTGGTATTTCAGTGGAGATTGGCTGGAACAAGATGAAACATTCTATTTAGAGGAGGGGTGATAAACAGTTGATGACAACGCAAGAAAACGCAATTACACATACAAAACAAAAAATTGAAAAATGGTCCGCTTTGGTAAAATCTTGCCGTGAAGGAAGCTGCGGGGCATTATATGCAATACAAAAATTAGAGATGTATCAAACAATTTTAAACGCATTGTTGCAGCAAAAGGAGTGTACTTCGTCATGAAATGTATCGGCTGTTATTACTATAGGAGTTTATCTCAAAATAAATATATGGACGACTGTTGTTGTCACTACTTGATTGACACGGGTAATATGAGAAAAATTCCTCCTTCGGAATGCTATAGGCATGAAGGTACACCTTATCTCCCCAAAAGAAGAGAACCACAAAAGTGGAATAAATAAAAAGAGTTTGATAGGAAAGGAAAGAGATATTTGATATGCAATTATCAGTAATTGATGTAAGTGAACATCAAGGAAATATTGACTGGGAAAAAGTAAAAAATGCAGGTGTAGTTGGTGCCATGGTACGAACAGGCTATGGTGTAAAGACACCTAACCAAATCGATAAGCAGTTTTATAATAATCTGTCAGGCTGCCAAAACGTTGGTATGTCTTATGGCTTCTATCACTATTCATATGCTACAAATGCAGTAGGTGCAGAGCAGGAAGCAGACTTTTGTCTTGAACTTATCGCAGGAAGTAATCCGCAATATCCTGTAGCCTTTGATATGGAAGAAAGCAAACAGGCAGCATTGGGAAAGACAGTATGTACCGATATGGCAATCGCTTTTTGCAATAAGATTCGTGCAGCGGGCTATCAACCTATGTTGTATACCAATCTGAACTGGGCAACCAATTATATTGATATGGCACGTATTGATAATGCAGGTATTGACGTATGGTTAGCACAATATAACACACAATGCGACTACAAAGGTGCATATACTATGTGGCAGTATACATCAAAAGGCGTAGTAGATGGTATTACAGCCAATACCGTAGACATGAACTGGTGCTATAAAGACTACACAAATGGAGCAACCACCACGCCTGCACCACAGCCGGAACCAAGTTATGACACATATACAGTTATGGCAGGGGATACATTAAGCGGTATTGCTGAAAAATTTGGAACTACGTATCAAGAGTTGGCAGCAATGAACGGTATTGCAGACCCAAACGTCATTCATGTAGGACAAATTATTAAACTCAAAGGCAATGCGGCAAGCTCGCCGCAGGGAGGCGATACCTACACAGTACAAGCAGGGGATACGTTAAGCGGAATCGCTTCAAAGTACGGTACTACCTATCAGGAACTGGCTGCTTTAAATGGTATTTCTGACCCTAACATTATCCATGTAGGGCAAGTTTTGATTGTGTCACAAAATACTTCGTCTCATACATATTATGTACAAGCAGGCGATAGTCTCTGGGGAATTGCACAGTCACAATTAGGTGATGGCACAAGATATCAAGAGATTAAAGAGCTCAATCGTTTATCCGATGATACCATATATCCGGGTCAAGTATTACAGCTGCCATAATGGAGCAATGAATTATGGGAGACAACGACGTAACACTTGGCAAGGCATTGGACGCTGCAGCATCAGCACATAAACGAATTGATGCACTGGAGCGTGAAATAAAAGACCTGCGAACTTTGACCCTTGCCATTGCTAAGGTAGACAGCAAAGTAGATAATATTAAAGAAGACGTGGAAGAAATTAAACAGGAAGTAGAAAAGGTAACGGCTCGACCGGCACAGTGGTGGGATAAATTAATTGCAGCAGCATTGGGAGCTTTGGCATCCGGCATTGTAGCTGCTGTTTTAACTCAAATATTGAAGTAAAGGAGAGATTTGGTATGGATTTTACAGAATATATCAAACCGGAGTTACTCATTTTAATCCCGGTTTTGTATGTGATTGGCATGGCAGTAAAGAAAACAGCCTTGATTGCAGATAAACTGATTCCATTGGTAGTGGGTGCAATTGGTATTTTGCTGTCAGTGATTTATGTATTGGCTACTACTGCTTTGGGTAGCCCTCAAGCCATTGCAATGGCTATCTTCACAGCACTAACACAAGGTGTGTTGGTAGGTGGTGCAAGTGTATATGCAAATCAAATTTTTAAACAGTTCAAGAATAATACAAATGGTCCGCAACAGACAACTGACGACCATACAGAATTATCAGAAGATAGCAAAACAAAAGAAAATGAAGAAATCAAATAATTGTTTATGTAAAAAAGCCGTCCGATTGGACGGCTTTTTTATTTTGTGAGGTTGAGTTGGTTTTTAAGGAGCGATATTGGCAAAGAAATACCTGCAAAAATGCGATCCGTACATAAGAAGTTTACTTGCCAATTGCTCTGCCTGCAGGCAACTTTTGCATTCAGAGGACAATCCCGTTCTTGTCCTCTTTTCTATACTATGCATTTATATTGTTTTGGTGCACAGAAATTTGGGGTAAAAAGGAGTGCCGCGCCAATAGGGAGTGACGCGGCAAAGGAGAAAAATATGAAAAAGAAATAATTTATATGAACCCTCTTGATATTGAGGTGTCATATACAAAGAGTGCCAATACAATATTATCAAATATGTAATGATTGATATTGGCATTTAAAAGGAATGAAAAGAAGTATGAAAAAGTACTGCTGTTGAGTACATTTTTAGTATAGGCCTGTTATGTGAATGTTTGATGAAGTTCAAGAGAAAAGTATCAGAATTTAAAGAGAAAAAAGCAGAAAATCGTCTTTTTGCAGACGATTTTCTGTTTAGTTAATCGCTATTTCCAAATAATCTGCTAACATGAAACTATGCGATTTACATTGACTATATGATAAGAGGAGGAAATCTGTGATACAAGGTGGACTATTATGGCAGCTTGTACAGAATCATTGAACATGATTCTATCTATAAGATATGCACATGGTATCAAAAACGTTACAGAAGTATAATAAAGGAGGATGAATCAATATTTTTTGTTGTCAATTGATAGCATCATCATATATAACTTGTTACGGCTTAAAAGTTTGTACACACTTATAAAGTCAAAATACGGTAAAATGGTTCTATTCGTGATATGTATTAGAACCATATGTACTTGTTATTGATATTACGTACCCAAATAGCACAAAATTGTTTTTTGCTTCAAAATCGTATAGTCTAACAATATCCAAGGGTGTCACTTCTTAGGAAAAAAAGTGGTATCATGACACATATTATTAAATTAAGACGTATCATTTTATAGAATGTTTACAATTTAACTTACTTTTTGCAGAGGATAAGTGTTTACTTTATATGGCAAATCCTTTATAATATATGTTGTATAACTATGTTGATAATTTTATTTTTGTATAGCGGAATTAAATTGTTTTGAGATTGAAGGAGTATGTAATTTATGAATTTGCAAGATATCAAAGACCTAATGAAAGAATTCAATGATTCAGATATTTATAAACTTTCTCTAGAAATGGATGATGTTAAACTGAAACTGGAAAAAGAAGAGCCGATTCAGCCGATTGTAGCAGCCCCTTCTGCTGTTATGCCGGCTCCCGTTGCCGCAGCACCGACAGTTGCCCCTGTAGCGGCGCCTGCGGCTTCTGCTTGCGAACAACAGGAGGGTACACCTGTGAAATCTCCTGTTGTTGGTGTTTTTTACAGCGCTAGTGCCCCCGATGCACCGGCTTATGTACAAGTAGGCGACAAGGTTCAAAAAGGCCAAACATTGTGTATTATTGAAGCAATGAAAATGATGAATGAAATTAAAGCGCCTGTTTCCGGCGAAATTACTGAAATTCTTGCAAAAAATGAAGGTTTGGTGGAATATGACCAAACAATTATGCTGATTAAAGAATGCTAACAAAGGATTAAGGTGGACAATTCATGTTTCAAAAAATATTAATTGCAAACCGCGGAGAAATTGCAGTACGTATTATTCGTGCTTGTAAAGAATTGGGAATTGAAACGGTTGCGGTATACTCCGAAGCAGACCGCAATGCGCTGCATGTACAATTGGCCGATGAGGCTGTTTGTATCGGACCTGCCAAATCTGCTGAAAGTTATTTGAATATGAAAAATATACTTTCCGCAGCAACCGCTCTGGGAGTAGATGCAATTCATCCAGGCTTTGGTTTTCTGTCGGAAAATGCAACGTTTGCTCGTTTGGTAAAAACTTGTGGAATTACGTTTATTGGTCCGGACGGAGATGTCATTGACAAAATGGGCAATAAGTCAGCTGCTCGTGCTTTGATGATGGAAGCGGGCGTACCTGTGGTTCCCGGTTCCAACGGCAGTGTGGCCACATTAGAAGAAGCCAGAAAGGCTGCACAGGAAATTGGATTTCCGGTGTTGATAAAGGCTTCTGCAGGTGGTGGAGGTCGCGGTATGCGAAAAGCTTTTACACCTGAAGAGTTTGATGAGGCATTTACAGCGGCAAAATCAGAAGCAAAGGCTTGCTTTAATGATGATGACGTATATTTAGAAAAATTGGTACTCAATCCAAAACATATCGAATTTCAAATTATGGCTGATAACTTCGGAAATGTGGTACATTTGGGAGAACGCGACTGTTCTATTCAGCGCCGCAACCAGAAATTAATTGAAGAGGCGCCTTCCACAGCGCTAACTCCGGAGCTGCGTGAGCGTATGGGACAGCATGCGGTACAAGCGGCAAAAGCTGCAGGTTACCGTAATGCGGGTACCATCGAGTATGTACTGGATAAAGAGGGGAATTATTACTTTATTGAGATGAATACTCGAATTCAGGTAGAACATCCCATCACGGAAATGATTACCGGAATTGATTTGGTTCGCGAACAAATTTTGATTGCGGCAAATTATCCGCTTTCTTTTCAGCAGGAAGACGTGAAGCTAAACGGTCATTCCATTGAATGCCGAATTAATGCGGAAAATCCAAAAGAAGGATTCCGCCCCTGTCCGGGTGAAGTATATGGTATTAATTTGCCCGGCGGTTTTGGTGTGCGTGTAGATTCCGCTTTATACCAAGGATATAAAATTCCGCCTACGTATGATTCCATGATTGCAAAGCTGATTGTACATGGAAATACAAGAGATGAAGCCATTCACCGTATGTGCCGTGCTTTGGAAGAAATGATTGTGCAGGGTGTTGATACCAATATTGACCTGCATTATATGATTTTACAGAGCGAGGCGTTTGCCAAAGGTGATTTTGATACCAGCTTTATTGAGAAAAACCTAGAGAAATTGGTGAAATAGATGGAAGAACTGTTTAAAGAGCGCAGAGAGAAATTAAATATTCTAAAAAACTTGCGTCGTAAACCGAAAGAAGAAAAAAAGGTTTCCAATACCTCCAGTGTTCCGGAAGGATTATACACCAAGTGTCCGGAATGCGAACAAGGATATTTAAGCGAGGATGTACAGAAAAATTTTTATGTCTGTCCCGGCTGCGGACATCATTTTAAGATTACCGCAGCGGATCGCATTCAAATGTTGGTGGACAAAGACAGCTTTCGGGAAATTACCCCCAGACTGAAAACACAAAATGTGCTGGGTTTTCCAAACTATACTCAAAAATTAAGCCATTTGGAAAAAACGACAGGCTTGAATGATGCGGTTGTCACGGGAGTTGCGAAAGTAGGCGGCTACCGTGTGGTAATTGGTGTTATGGACAGCCGTTTTTTAATGGGAAGCATGGGTAGCGTTGTGGGTGAAAAAATTACCCGTGCAATTGAGTACGCAACCAGACGCCGTTTGCCTTTACTTATCTTCAGCGCCTCCGGCGGCGCCAGAATGCAGGAAGGTATTGTTTCCTTAATGCAGATGTCTAAAACAAGCAATGCACTGGCAAAACACAATGCTGCGGGTTTATTGTATATTTCTTATTTTACACATCCTACCACAGGCGGTGTAACTGCAAGCTTTGCTTCTTTAGGCGATATTATGCTGGCTGAGCCCAAAGCTTTGATTGGTTTTGCGGGTCCGAGAGTGATTGAGCAAACCATTAAACAAAAATTGCCGGAAGGTTTCCAGCGTTCTGAATTTTTACAACAGCAAGGATTTCTTGACCAAGTGGTGGAACGCAAAAAGATGCGTGCTACCATTGCGTTGTTATTAAAACTTCATGCAAGGGAGGCAACGCTATAATGTCTATTCAAGAAGCAGAGGCGCAAATCAGAAAAATTGATGAAGAAATTCGTCAGTTGGAACAAAAAGATACGCCTGACGTAGATTTTGAAACCATTAAAGATGAACTGGAAAAGGCAAGACATAAAATTATGACAAAAGCTTATGCCAATTTGTCCAGTTATGATAAAGTATATTTAGCGCGTAAACCAACACGTCCAAATGTACGTGATTATATTGAAAATCTGTTTGATCATTTTTTTGAACAGCGTGGTGACCGTTTATATCGTGACGACCATTCCATTATCGGCGGTATTGCTATGTTCCACGATATGCCTGTTACTGTAATCGGTCACCAAAAGGGCAAGAACTTAGAAGAAAATCTGCTTTGCAATTTTGGTATGCCAAATCCGGAAGGGTATCGCAAAGCATTGCGCTTGATGAAACAGGCTGAAAAGTTTAAGCGACCTATTATTACGTTTATTGATACAGCCGGTGCATATCCGGGAATTGAGGCGGAAGAGCATGGTCAAGGAGAGGCAATTGCGCGCAATTTAATGGAAATGTGCAACTTAACCGTGCCGGTCATCAGTATTGTGATTGGTGAAGGCGGTAGCGGAGGTGCATTGGCACTGTCGGTTGCAAACCGTATTTGGATGTTGGAAAATGCGGTGTACTCCATTTTATCTCCGGAGGGCTTTGCTACTATTTTATGGAAAGATAGCACAAGAGCACAGGAAGCCAGCGAGATTATGAAGTTAACTGCGCAGGATTTATATGCATTTAATATTGTTGATGTGATTGTAAAAGAGCCTATGGGCAATTTAAATGAACATGCCGAGGTAATTTACGCACAATTAAGAGATTTGTTAAGCAACGAATTGACAGCACTTTGCAAATTAAGTGAACGTGCATTGCTGGATCAACGCTATAAGAAATTCCGCAGTATTGGTGATTGCAGCGGTATTTGATCATAGAATAAGCAAGGAGATTGTATGAGCGGAATTGATATTTTAGGAACAGGGTGTTATGCACCAAGCCACACATTAAGTAATGACGATTTGTCTACTATGGTAGATACAAGCGATGAATGGATTTATCCCAGAACCGGTATTAAAAAGCGCCACATCAGCCAGACGGAAAATACATCTGAATTGGCATATCAAGCCGCCAAAAGGGCGCTTGAAAACAGTGGCGTGTCCAAAGAAGACATTGGCTTTATCATTGTAGCAACTTGCAGTGCGGACCATATTATGCCGTCTGTTGCATGTATGCTGCAAAAACAATTAGGTTTAAGCGAACAAGTGATGGCATTTGATATGAATGCTGCCTGCACAGGATTTGTATATGCACTTTCCATTGCAAATGCAATGCTGGCAACACGTCCTGACAAACTTGCATTGGTAATCGGTGCGGAAGTTTTCTCTAAAATGCTGGATTATACAGACCGCTCCACATGTATTTTGTTTGGAGACGGTGCGGGTGCAGTTGTGGCAAAGCATAATCCCAATGCCCGATTTTATGAAGTAATTTCTTCAAGAGGCGATGTGGAAGCTGTACATATCCATATTCCTGGAGTGCCATTTGCCGACCATCAAGAGCCTTCCTATTGCAAAATGAATGGACAGGAAGTGTTCAAATTTGCGGTGGAATCTCCGGTGCAGTCCATTAAACAAGTGTTATCTGACTTGGATGATACCATAGACCAAATGGACTACATTTTATTTCATCAGGCCAATGCCCGTATTATTTCCTCTATCAGCAAACGTTTAAAAATCAAAGAGGAACAACTTTATTCCAATATTGAAGAATACGGAAATACTTCGGCTGCAAGTATTCCGATTATGCTGGACGAAATGAATCAAAAAGGACTCCTGAAAAAAGGTATGAAATTATTACTGGTGGGCTTTGGAGCAGGTCTCACTTGGGGTACCATTTATTTAGAGTGGTAATATAAAATATCAATAGAAGTTTTATGTATGAGCAGATTAGTGGAGGTATCAATGAAATTAGCAGACCTTTTAGGTACAAAATATCCCTTAATACAGGGTGGTATGGCCAATATAGCAACAGGTGAGTTCGCAGCAGCGGTATCCAATGCAGGCGGTTTGGGTTTGATTGCTGCGGGCAGCATGAATGCGGAAACACTACGTGAACAAATTCACAAATGCAGAGAGCTGACAGATAAACCGTTCGGTGTCAATATCATGCTGATGAATCCGGATGTAGATGCCATTGCACAAATGGTAATTGATGAAAATATCAAGGTAGTTACAACAGGTGCGGGTAACCCAGGTAAATATATGGTAGCGTGGAAAGAAGCGGGTTTAAAAGTGCTTCCTGTTGCCGCAACCGTTGCTTTGGCAAAACGTTTGGAACGTAGCGGTGCTGATGCTATTATCGTAGAAGGTACCGAAGCAGGTGGTCATATTGGCGAATTAACTACATTTTCCTTAGTTCCTCAAGTAGTAGATGCTGTGAGCGTACCTGTAGTTGCAGCCGGAGGCATTGCAACAGGACGTCAGGTATTGGCAGCATTTGCTTTGGGCGCAAGCGGTGTACAGGTAGGTACATGTTTGCTGGTTTCTGAAGAATGCCCAATCCATCAAAATTATAAAGAAGCCATTTGTAAAGCAGGTGACACCGATACCATTGTTACAGGAAGAATTGGCGGTACTCCTGTTCGTATTTTAAGAAATAAAATGGCCCGCGAGTATATCAAACGGGAAAAAGAAGGTGCCAGTGCGGAAGAACTCGAGTTATACACCCTTGGCTCTTTGAGAAAAGCTGTCATTGATGGCGATGTACAAAACGGTTCTTTAATGGCCGGTCAAGTTGCCGGTTTATGTAATGAAATCAAACCTCTAAAAGAAATTATTGATGGTTTGTTTGAAGACTACAAAGAGGCATATTTAGCATTAGAAAAGGAAGTTTAAAATATGCAGACAATAAAACTTAGGAATAAAACATTACAAGTGCCGATTATTCAAGGTGGAATGGGTGTTGGCGTTTCCTTAGGAAATTTAGCGGGGCATGTTGCCAAATGCGGCGGTATGGGTGTTATTTCAACAGCTCATACGGGGTATCGCTGTGATGATTTCTGGCAGAATTTTCTGGAAGATAATTTAACAGAAATCAAAAATGAAATCCATAAAGCCAAAGAAATTGCAGGCGGTAATGGTATGGTCGGAATCAATGTAATGGTAGCATTGCGTTATTATGACCAAATGGTAAAAGCAGCCATTGAAGGCGGTGCAGACGCTATTATTTCCGGAGCGGGTATTCCACTGGAATTGCCTGCCATTGTAGGCGATGCGGATATTGCCATTGCGCCAATCGTTTCTTCAGGTAAATCCGCAAGGGTCATTTGTCAGTCATGGAAAAAAAAGCATGATCGTCTGCCTGATTTTATCGTAGTAGAAGGCAGTCAAGCAGGTGGACACCTTGGATTTCCTATGGAGGAACTATCCGAAAATCGAGAACAAACATTAGAAGAAATTTTCCAAGATGTGCAGACAGTGGTCAAAACATTTGAGGAAAAATATAATGTGAACATTCCTGTGTTTGTAGCAGGCGGTGTGTACACAGGATATGACGTAAAGAAATTTACGGATATGGGCGCAGCAGGCGCACAGATTGCAACACGCTTTATTGCAACACACGAATGTGACGCAAGCCTTGCATATAAAAAGCGTTATCTGAATGTAAAACCGGAAGATATTGTTTTAATTAAAAGTACGGTAGGAATGCCGGGCAGAGCACTGCGTTCTCCGTTTGTGGAACGCTTACTGCGAGGAGAAAAAGAAAAAATTACCCGTTGTTTGGTATGCCTGCGGCCTTGTGACCCGAAAGTGGCAGCCTTTTGTATTACCACAGCGCTGACAGAAGCGGCAAAAGGCAATTGGGAAGATGGACTATTCTTCTGCGGCAGCAACGGTTACCGCATGAAAGAGATTGTTCATGTAAAAGACATTATAGATGAAATCATGACAGAATATCAAAGCGGTGAATGATTGATTTTTTCTTAGAAAAGGTATGGTGAATAAAATGAAACTTGCATTTGTATATGCCGGTCAAGGCAGTCAAGCGGTAGGTATGGGACAGGAGCTGTATGAAACATATCCTGTTGCAAAACAAGTGTTTGACAGTATCCAGTTGGATTTTGATGTAAAAAAACTTTGTTTTGAAGGTCCAATGGAAACATTATCTCAAACACAGTATACACAGCCTTGCATGGTAGCAACTGCGATTGCAATTACTGAGGTACTGAAAGAGCAAGGAATCGTTCCACAAATGGCAGCAGGTTTAAGTTTAGGTGAGTATTCGGCTCTTTATGCGGCAGGAGTATTTGACCAAACAACCGCACTGGATTTGGTGCGTTACCGCGGACAGGTTATGGAAGAAGCAGTGCAGGGAATTGACAGTAAAATGGTTGCTGTATTGGGTCTTGACAGAGCATTGGTGGAGCAGGCAGTAGCGGAAGGTTCCAAAGTAGGTTTGGTACAAGCTGCAAACTACAATTGTCCGGGACAAATCGTCATTGGCGGTGAAGTTGCCGCAGTAGATAAAGCTGCCGAAGTTGCTTTAGAGTTGAAAGCAAAACGTGTGGTTCCACTAAATGTAAGCGGTCCATTCCATACCTCTTTGCTTGAACCTGCCTCCAAAAAATTGGCAGAAAAATTAAATCAGGTTTCCTTTGGAAATATGAACATACCTGTTGTTTTCAATACAACTGCAAAAGAACTTCAGTCGGATGAAACCATTGCAGGTTTATTAACAAAGCAAATTATGTCTTCAGTCTATTTAGAAGATAGCATTCGCTATATGATTGACCGGGGCATTGACACATTTTTAGAAATAGGCCCCGGTAAGGTATTGAGCGGATTTATCAAAAAGATTTCAAAAGACGTTTCCATATATCAGGTAGAGGATGTTGCATCTCTAACAAAAACATTAGAAAGTATAAAGGAGTAAAAGACATGCATTTAAAAGATAAAATTGCAATTGTTACCGGCGGAAGCCGCGGAATTGGTAAAGAAATTTGTTTAAAATTTGCTTCATTGGGAGCAAATTTAGTGATTAACTACATTGGCGATAAAACTCAGGCAGAAGATACAAAAGCGGAATGCGAAAAGTTAGGAGCGAAAGTAGCGTTAAGTGAAGGCGACGTTTCTAAAATGGCAGATTGCGAGAAATTGTTCCAAACAGCAGTGGATACCTTTGGCAGAGTTGATATTTTGGTAAACAATGCAGGTATTACAAGAGATAATCTGTTAATGCGTATGAGCGAAGAAGAATTTGATGCTGTAATTGCGGTAAATCTAAAAGGTACCTTTAACTGCATGAAACAAGCAGCACGCCCAATGATGAAACAAAAATACGGCAAAATCATCAACATGGCATCTGTTGTTGGTGTAACAGGCAATGCCGGTCAAGTAAATTATGCTGCAAGTAAAGCAGGTGTGATTGGCATGACCAAATCTATGGCAAAAGAACTTGCAAACCGCGGTGTAACTGTAAATGCAATTGCTCCCGGTTTTATCAGAACTGCCATGACTGATGTGTTGTCCGATGATGTAAAAGCCGAAATAACACGTGTTATCCCAATGGGTGTTATGGGAGAAACAGAGGATGTTGCAAACTTAGCTGCATTTTTGGCAAGCGATGCCTCCCGTTATATTACCGGTCAAGTAATTAATGTTGACGGCGGTATGGTAATGTAATTCAATTTTTAGACAATCTATTTCTGCTGAAAGGGCGGAGAAAAGGAGCATAGAATGAAAAGACGCGTAGTGGTAACAGGAATTGGTGCTTTAACTCCAATCGGCAATAATCCGCAGGAGTTATGGGAGTCTGTTAAGGCAGGCAAATGTGGCATCGATTTTATTAAAAATTTTGATACCAGCAATCATAAAGTAAAAATTGCGGCTGAAATCAAAAACTTTAATATGGATGACTATATTGAGAAACGGGACGCTAAGAAAATGGATACTTACTGTCAATATGCTGTTGTATCCGCAAAACAAGCTTTTGCAGATTCCGGTCTGGATATTGAAAAAATCAATCCGGAACGATTTGGCGTTATTTATTCTTCAGGCGTTGGTGGTATTGGTACTATGGAACGCGAACATACCCGTGCTTTGGAAAAATCCCATGACCGTGTATCCCCGTTCTTTGTACCTATGTTAATTGTAAATATGGGAGCAGGATGTATTGCAATTGAACTTGGTGCAAAAGGTATTTGTACCAGTGTTGTAACAGCATGTGCCAGTGCAACCAATGCAATTGGTGATGCGTTCCGCCATATTCGTGACGGATATGCCGAAATTATGTGCACAGGCGGTTCCGAGGCCTCTGTTACTGAACTTGGCATTGGTGGATTTACTTCTATGAAAGCACTGACCGAATGTAACAATCCAAAACGTGCTTCCATTCCGTTTGATAAAGAACGTTCCGGATTTGTAATGGGTGAGGGAAGCGGCGCTTTGATTTTAGAAGAATTGGAGCACGCAAAAGCACGTGGTGCCAAAATTTATGCAGAAGTTGTAGGATATGGTGCAACTTGTGATGCTTTCCATATGACACTGCCGGTACCTGATGGAAGCGGTGGTGCACGAGCAATGAAAGGTGCCTTGGAAGATGCAGGAGTCAATCCTGAACAGGTGGATTATATCAATGCACACGGTACTTCCACACCTCCAAATGACCGTGGTGAGACCCTCGCCATCAAAACTACATTTGGCGACCATGCGTATCAATTGGCAGTAAGTTCCACAAAAGCAATGACAGGCCATCTGTTGGGCGGCAGCGGCGCTGTGGAAGCCATTATTACAGCAAAAGCTTTGCAGGAAGGTTTTATTCCCGCAACCATAAATTATGAAGTTCCTGACCCTGAATGCGATTTGGATATTGTTCCAAATGTCGGCCGTGAGAAAGAAATTGAATATGCAATGTCCAATTCACTGGGATTTGGCGGACATAATGCAACGATTCTTCTGAAGAAGTATAAAGGAGATTAACATGGAATTAAACAGCAATCAAATACAAGAAATTATTCCACACCGTTATCCATTTTTATTGGTAGATAAAATTACAGAATTAGAGCCAGGGGTAAAAGCAAAAGGTATCAAATGTGTAACAGCAAATGAGATGCACTTTATGGGACATTTTCCCCAGCATCATGTTATGCCGGGTGTTTTAATTATTGAGGCTATGGCTCAAGTGGGTGCAGTTGCCATTCTTTCTGTTGAAGAAAACAAAGGCAAAATTGCATTTTTCGGCGGTATTAAAAATGCCCGATTTAAGCAGCAGGTTGTGCCGGGCGATGTGCTTGAAATGGAAATTGAAATGATTAAGGTACGCGGACCTGTAGGCATTGGCGCTGCAGTCGCTAAAGTAAACGGACAAATTGCTTGCAAAGCAGAATTGACATTTGCAATCGGACAGTAAAGAAAAGCAGTGTGCGTATTGTCTTGTAAAAAAGCAGACACCTAGGTGTCTGCTTTTTTTGGAGTAAATGATAATTTTCAGTAGCAAAATATCTCAAGTAATAGAAGGGATAAGCTAAGATAGCGTGCGTTACAGAGTAAAAAAACATGCCCAAGAACTGGTATGAGGGTGTGAAGATACTGATTATCTCATTTTCCTACTAAATGATTTTTGCAGCTGATGGTTTCAAAAATGTAATCAAAAAACTTCTAAATTTTCTTTACATACGTTGTATTTATCGATATGATGATTGATATTGGAGTAGAAAGTTTATTGGCAAAAGAAATGGTATGAGAGGAAAAAAATATGAAACGAATCAAAAAAACGCAGGTATCTGCTATATCTGCATCTATGATTTTGGCTATGTTTATGTCATTGGTTCTTGTACTAAGCGGCTGTGCAAACAGTCAGGAGGTAGTTTCTTCCGATGTAAACAGCACTGCCGATGAGGTGCAATCTGATACAAATACTTCATCCGTATCAGATTCAGAAACGAAATCTCAACAGGAGCAGTCATCAATTTCAAAAGATGTTTTTTCTGCAACAAAAGCAGAAGCACAAACCATATTGGATACTTTAACGTTAGAACAAAAAATAGGTCAATTATTTATATCACGCTGTCCTGAAACAGAAAGCAGCGCTATTGCTGCAATTGAGACATTGCAGCCGGCAGGCTATATCTTGTTTGCACGTGATATTGATGGAAAAACAGCGCAGCAAGTGAAAGAGACCTTACAAAGCTATCAAAATGCAAGTAATGTTCCCATGATTTTTGGAGTGGATGAGGAAGGGGGAACCGTAGTAAGAGTCAGTTCCAATCCTCTCATAGCCGACCATAAATTTCAGTCACCGCAAACGGTATATGCACAAGGCGGAATATCAGCTATTGTTGAGGATACAAAAGAAAAGTCTCAGTTATTGTTAAGTTTGGGTATTCATCTGAATTTAGCACCGGTAGCAGATGTATCTTTTCAGGAAACAGATTTTATTTATGACCGTACCTTTGGGCAAGATGCAGAGAGTACAGCAGATTATATCAGTACAGTTGTTACAACTATGAATGAAGAGGGAATATCAAGTACATTAAAGCATTTTCCGGGATACGGCAATAATGAGGATACTCATACAGGTATTGCTTATGACAATCGACCGATGAGCACCTTTGAATCATCGGATTTCTTGCCATTTTTGGCAGGAGTCAAAGCAGGAGCGCCTGCTGTGTTAGTGTCACACAATATTGTAAATTGTATGGATTCCGGCGCACCGGCTTCACTTTCCAAGGAAGTGCATAGGATTTTGAGAGAAGAATTAGGGTTTACAGGTGTCATTATGACAGATGATTTGGCTATGCAGGCAATACCAAGCTATACAGGCGGTCAAGATCCGTCTGTCATGGCATTTCAGGCAGGAAATGATATTCTGCTTACATCCGATTTGGCGGGAGGGGGAGCAGCTATCAAGCAGGCTGTCACAGATGGTACGATTACAGAGCAAGAAATTAACGAGAGGGTACTCCGTGTACTGGCATGGAAATTACAGTACTGTTCATTTTGAATGATTTTATTTACTGGCAGTAGATAGGGAGATGACAAAACGTGATTATCCTAATCACAGGAGCTTCGCACACAGGAAAAACTGTATTGGCACAAAAACTGTTAGAAAAGTATCAATATCCATATTTGTCTATTGATATTTTGAAGATGGGGCTCATACGAAGCGGATATACCAATTTAACACCCGAAGATGATAGTGAATTGGAACTTTTGTTGTGGCCTATCATACGGGAGATGATAAAAACTGCTGTTGAGAATGAGCAAAATCTTGTGATAGAGGGGAGCTATATTCCTTTTTACTGGAAAGAAGATTTTTCTGACAAATATCTGAATGAAATTCGTTATTATTGTCTGGTAATGAGTCAACACTATATTGAACGACATTTTTTGGAGATAAAAGAGCACGCAAATGCAATCGAACAGCGTATAGATGATACCTGTTGTACCATGCAATCTGTAATTGCGGATAACGCATATTATCTTGAAATGTGTCAAAAATACAGTTGCCATTATATATTGATTGATGAGGAGTATCCTGCTTGCCTAGAAGCGTGGCTGTAGAGATAGAAGCAGAAACGACAACATATGTGTGTCAATTTAACTATTATAGTTTTCCACTGATAAAAAGCTGTATGGTTCATCGCTTTTTTATACTTTTAGGGCTTCTGGCTATCATTTGGAATGACTGTGTATGATACAAAATTTTTGGTGTTTTCAGAAAGACTGCATTTTTGAAATCATTTTTTAAACATGATTAGAGCATCTTCTTACGGCTTATTTGAGACTTTGCCATGAAAAATGATACTATAATTGTCAATAAAAAAGCTGATGCAAACGTTTGCATCAGCTTTTTTTATTCGTTTGATTTCAATGATTCTATCATATCAATTTTTCTGACTTTAAAGGACATTACTACCATTACAAGTATTGCAAATACCAGTGTTATGAGTACAGAACCAACGTAACTAATCCAGCTTACGCCACGCCCGAACATGACCAAATCTAACTCTATAATATTGACTACAAAGTCGGTCATAATGGTTCCAAGTCCCAAACCAATGGCAATTCCAAGTAACGTGAGTATAATATTTTCACGGAATACATAGCTGATAGTTTCCTTCATATTAAAGCCCAATACCTTGATGGTAGCAATTTCACGCACACGTTCTTCTATATTAATATTTGTTAAGTTATAAAGAACGACAAATGCTAATGCACCGGCTGTCAAAACAATAACGACAACAATTGCCTGCATGCTTGAAATGGTATTGTTAAATTGGTCTATGATGGTATCATTATAAGACAATGCCATAATATCATCGCGTTCCAGTAAATCATCTGCAATTTCACTTTTTACAGTATCATCTAAATCAGGTACAATTGCAAACGCATTGGTGTAGGTGACAGGCTCTCCAAATACTTGTTCATATACGGCAGGCGGCATATAGATATAATGATATGCATAGTTTTCCGTAATGCCTGTAATGGGCGCTTGATATTCTTGGTCGTCTACACGGAATGTAACATAGTCCCCAACATTTAAACCTAGTTTCATCGAAATTTTTTCAGTGATAATCACACCATCATTGCTCATTTGCAGCTCTTCTTTGCTGACTCTGTTTTTCAGTTCAATGTAAGAAGAGAAATCTTCTGTCGATTCCGGTACAACCAAGTACGTATCCATGGTGACAGAGTCGTCGGCATTATGAGTTACAGCAGACTGCATCGATACAAAGATATTCTGTTTGGTATATTCATTCTCATTCAAATAGGATTTCATTGTATCCGCTTCTGCTACACTTTTTTCTTTGTTAAAGACCAAAGTTGTATTGTAGTGGGTAATGTCTACAAATTGTTTTTGCCCAATGACAGATACAGAGTCATTCAAGCCCAGAGCAGCAATAATCAATGCGGTACATCCTGCCACACCTAAAATGGTCATCAAAAAGCGAATCTTATAACGGAATAAATTACGTGCCGTTACCTTAGAGGTAAAGCTCAAATGTTTCCAAATAAAACTTACTCGTTCCAAAAGGATACGTTTTCCCGGTTTTGGAGCTTTTGGACGCATTAATATGGCCGGCTGTACACGAAGCGAGTTGTAACAAGCCAAAATGGAAACGAAAGACGTACATAAAATTGCTGCAATGATTGCCAAAAACGGATATAACCATGGTACGGAATAAATCAAATTCGGCAGTGCAGGATACATTGCACCATATGCCATATAGATTAGGCTGGGGAATAAGAAGATACCCACAACCAATCCTACCGCACAGCCAATGATACCTGCAAGGAAAGAGTAAATAAAATACTTGCCCGTAATTGCTTTTGAAGAATATCCCAGTGCTTTTAAGGTGCCGATTTGAATGCGCTGGTCCTCTACCATACGTGTCATAGTTGTCAGGGTTACCAAGATAACAACTGCAATAAAGAACACGGGGAAGACAGACGCTACGGCGTCGGCACGCTGCGTATCAGATTCATAATCTCCGTAACCGGGATTATCATCTCTGCTGAATACATACCATTTTAATTCGTCAAAGGAATCCAGCTGTTCCTGTGCGTCGTCAATTTGTGCTTTGGCGTCGGCAAGGGTTTGATTTGTTTCTTCAACGGCCTTGTCGTATTCTTTTTGACCTTCTTCCAAATCAATTCTTGCTTGTTCCAATTCAGCGCGCCCTGACTCTAATTCGGCAACTCCGTTTGCACGTTGAACTTCATATTGTTCTTTTTGTATCCGCAGTGCTTCAATGCCTGCTGTGTACTGTGCCTGACTTTCGTTTAATGTTCTCTCAGCTTCTGCAAGTGCTTGTTTGCCTTGCTCCAGTTGTGCTTCTCCGGAAGCCAATTCTTGTTTTTTGCTGTCCAGCAATGCTTGCTGGTTGTCAAGTTCTGCTTTTCCTTGTTCTAATTGTTCAGAGGCATCGTTTAAGGCGGTTTCTGCTTGTTGGAACAGTGTAGGCATTATCATTTGAATTAATGCCAATTCAGCGTCTGTTATCAGAGGAGGCGTTGGATTTCCCTGTGCAATTTCCTCTTCAGCCTTTTGAATGCGATTGTCAATTTCAGACTTTAAAGATTGCAGCATTGTTATAATGTCAGCATCTCCTTGATTGTTTTGCAGTAATGAAATAAAGTCTGTTAAAGCAGCAGATGCCATTCGAGCAAACTCCAACTGTTTATCCGGATTTTTTAATTCACCGCTTGCAACAAGAGCTTCATATTCCTGTTTGATTTGGGTAAGCTGTGAAGATGCTTGCTCCAGTTGAGCTTTTCCGGAATCATACTGGTTCCATGCATCCTGCAATTGACGTTCGCCGTCTGCAATTTGCGCTTTTCCGTCGTTGATGATCTGTTCGGATTGTGCAAGTTGTTCTTTTGACTGAGCAAGTGCACGCCAACCGGAATCCAACTGCTGTTTTGCGGAGTTTAATTGGAATTGGGCCGATGCAAAACCTGCCGCGGCAGTTGCATCTCCGATTTCCAGTTGTTTTTCTCCTTCTTCTAATTCTGCTTGCCCCTGTTCCAGTTGTACTCTACCGTCTTCCAACTGTTGTTTGGCATCGCTTAGCTGTGTTTGAGCTTCCTTTTGTCCTTCCTCGTAATCGACCTTTGCTTGTGCCAGCTCTTCACGCGCATCCTTTAATGTGGTTTGCTCAAAGTTTTGTACGCGTTCGCTGCCCAGCTCATCCAGCTGCGTTTCGATTTCTTTCATTGCATTTTTGTATTCATCACTGAAAGCGGAAATGCCTTCTTTGCTCATATCAGTCTGAACATATACTTCTGTATAGGACTCGTATGCAAAGTTTTCCTGGGGAATCATGAAAAAGCAATAAATGGTACCGTCTCCAACCGTGCTTTGTCCACGGTCTGCCGAAATAAACATAGGAGATTCCACAATACCTACAACTGTATAAGTATCGCGGTTTAGTATTTCAGAAAGCGGTTGTTCGCCTACAGTGGGGGCAAACTGTACAGTACTGCCTATGGTAATGGATTCATTTACAGCCTGCGAATGGTCTACCACGCATTCATTGGCAGCTTGAGGCATTCTGCCTTCAATGACAACGGGTTTGTTCAATTCTGTATAAGAGGAATCATCAGGTTGAATGCCCATCACTTTTACAGTTGCATTTTTATTTTCCTGCTGTAAGATGACATCAGCAGAATACGAGGGCATAATTTCTGCAATATGCTCCATATCTGCAATGGCTTGTAAATCTTCATCATCAAATCCCACCGTGGATTGCAGTTTAAAATCCATTAAATCGTGTGTTTCAAAATAGTCATCCGCTGTTTTCAGCATACTAGGGCTGGCACATTTAATACCAACAAAAAAGCCTACACCAAGCGCTATGATAATTAAAATAGAGATAAAGCGATTAATGGAATGTCTAATTTCACGAAGGGTATCCTTCCAAAGAGCTCCGCCCATAAAATGCTCCCCCTCTCTTTGGGGCAGTATTAAGTGTATTTACCACTCAATTTGCTCAATTGGAACCGGATTTTCGTTATAAACATTACTGATTACCTTACTGTTTTTCATGGTAATAATTCGGTTAGCCATAGGTGTAATGGCATGGTTATGAGTGATTAGAATAACAGTCATACCATCGCGATAACATGTATCCTGCAAAAGTTTTAGAATGGTTTTACCGGTATTGTCATCCAAAGCTCCGGTTGGCTCATCGCATAGAAGAAGCTTTGGATTTTTCGCAAGGGCACGGGCAATGGAAACACGCTGCTGTTCACCGCCGGATAATTGTGACGGAAAGTTGCTCATACGGTCTTTTAGGCCAACATTGGTCAATACGGTTTCTACATCTAATGGGTCCTTACAAATTTGACAAGCCAGTTCAACATTTTCTTTTGCGGTTAGATTGGGTACCAAATTATAAAATTGGAATACAAAGCCGATATCATAGCGGCGATATGTAGTCAGTTCGCGTTCTTTCATATCGCTGATTTTTTTGCCGTCTACATAAATCGTCCCTTCATCACAATGGTCCATACCTCCCAGAATGTTGAGTACGGTAGATTTTCCGGCGCCGCTGGAGCCTACAATGACAGCAAATTCCCCCTTATTCACTGCAAATGAAACGTCGTCATTTGCGGTGATTGTGACTTCACCCATCTTAT
>UQLQ01000024.1 GCA_900541905.1 uncultured Oscillospiraceae bacterium | reverse complement strand
GTTTGTTAATTGTTCCATACCGTTTAAAGTATCATCCGAAATGATACAAGATAGCGTAATATATTCTGTAATGGAAACCAAAAAACAAGATGCATCTTGTATATCTGTCGCAATGGATTGAATCAAAAAACAAGGATATTGGGCGTCCTGCGGCAGTGCATTTGCGTATACACCGTAATCAGGATATGCTTGTGCCAACAGCCGCGAGATTTCAGATGAAATTTGCTGATAAGATAGCATTTATCCATCCAGCTCCTTTGTTAATGCATCTGCAAATTTTTCTGCCTCTAAAATGGCCAGTGCCTCAAGCCGCGGCAGCATAGAATCATCAGGCACTGTAATTGTTTGAGAATCAGAATAACTATTTGAATTGGTTTTTCGTTCAATTTCTTTTTGAATCACAGTGCAAATATCATCAGTTAAAGTTTGACAATCAGTCAAAGCCCGATTTACGATTTCCGCCATGTCCATTTCCAATTCAGCCAATCCAATCATTTTAACCGGCATAATTAAACTATCCTCCTGTTTTTATTTACCCCTATACCAATTATCTTTGATACGAACAATAGTTCCGTCAGAGATAAAAACAATATATACCTCTTGCAACTCAAATTCTATTTACAAAAGATGTATTTCTTTTTGCAAAGATGGTACATATGATAGGATAATACAACGAAAAGAACAAACGTTCTATCCGTACTTATATCTTACAGTGAAAGTACGTCCTTTGTGTGACCCTTTTATACACAAATTTTAATGGTGTTCCATAGTAGGTCTAATAACAAAACAAATGCTTGCAATTATTCCTTTTTGCGGTCTAGTAAACAGAAAAATTTTCTTCTCATAAAATAAAACTGACGTCTTCCACAAGGTACTCCCATATGTTCATACGTAATATCTTCCGTCACATTTTTTAAAATATAAGGATACAATCCACCAACCGCTTCTTGTGCTGTTTGTTCTATTAAATCTATATCTCTGGACAATTTATTTGTTTTGTCCATTTGCTGTTCTGCGGAATTCGTTAACACATATGTATCTCCTGTCATATTTGATATAGGTCCTGATTTTACACTATAACAGCGCTGCAATGCCTCTTTTTTTTCATGATATTGCTGACAAAAATAATATAATTCTCTATATCTGCTCAATGAAATTCCGAATTTTTCTAATTTTAAATCTCTTTTATTTGACATACAAACCTCCAAAAAGCATATTAAAAAACACAACAGAATTCTGTAATACCAACTTTTAAAAAAAGGATTGCTATGAATAAGTATTTGTTACTTATTCTGTCAATCCAATGAATAATTGAAATATTTAGGCCCTATTCTTAGTTAACTATGTAAATTATCTTAACATGATAATAGATAGATGTCAATATAAATATTCAGAATTCTGTATTTTAATTTTATTTCTTTTTTATACAGATTGTCTTATTTTTATGTAGGGCAGCTATATCATAGCTGCCGCTTCTAAGATGATTGTTATATGATACGGTTACAATAACTCTTTTACAAAAATGTGGGTTGCAGTTGTTTTCCTTCCAAAGAAGCGATTGCTGCCGGAAGGACATAATTAAAATCAGAAATTACAGAAGTTGGTTTCTTTTCCGGATCGTCTTGCTTCATTGGGACAAAATAAATATTTTTATAATTCATTAGCTTACCAATATTCTTGGCAGAACCGGATAGTGCATCATTTGTTGCAAGTGCCAGTACCACAGGTCCGCTATTACGCAAATGTGATTTCACTGCCATAGTGACAGCAGTATCTGTAATAGAATTTGCAAGTTTTGCCAGTGTATTGCCCGTACAAGGACAAACAATCATAACATCTACCATTTTTTTAGGTCCAATTGGCTCGGCATCTACAATTGAGTGTATGATTTTTCTTCCACACGTCGATTCTATTTCTTCAATAAAATCTTTTGCTTTACCAAAACGAGTATCCGTTGTATATGATATTGGCGACATAATCGGCACTACTTGATATCCGTCAGCCACAATTTTTTTCATCTGCTCTAAAGACTGCTTAAATGTACAGAACGAACCGCACATTGCATAACCAAAGGTAAGAGTACTCAAAATACCTCACTCCTCCATAATGTTGTAAATCGTATCTTTAATAATGTTTCCTGCTGCCCTAGGTGCTACTTTCCCCGGTAATGATAATGCCGGAATCAATTTTAATCCTAATTTAGAAACCGCTTCTTTATCAAAACCTCCTGGTGTGGATGCCAATTCAATAAAGAGTGTATCTTTATGATGTTTGGATAATACTTTTCTGGTAAAAATGAAAGAGGGTATTGTATTAAACACAAAATCAAAATTACCGGGTAAATCAGCTAATTGAGAGGTTTGTACCGCTTGATAACCATTTAATTGAATCCAAGCTAAATCTGCCGGTTTACGCGCACTGACAGTCACATTTGCCCCCAGACCTTTCAACATCTCACTTAATACTTTGCCAATTCGTCCATATCCGGTCACAAGACAGTTTGAACCATTAATGGTTCCTTCACTTAATTCCATAACAATCATAATTGCGCCTTCGGCTGTTGGAACTGCATTTTGTACAGCAAACTCTTCTCTCATAGAATAGTCATACATTGCAATTTTGTTCCAAAGTGTGCTGGTTGACTTTAATCGATTTAATGCACCGCCAAATACCTGCTTATCAACCATTTTTTCTGCAAATGTGTCGTCCAATAAAAATTTTTCTTTACTGAAAGGCATATTTAAATATTTTCCATCCTGTGTTACAGGCAACGGAAGAATAATTAAACCGCATGTATCGGTTAATTCATCAAATGAAACTTTTACAACACGTTTCATCTCAACATCTTCATCAAAGCCACATGCATATACTTGATATCCATCTGCTGCTATAGATTGCGCAAGATAAATTTGTCTTTTATCTCCACCTAAAATACCAAAACGATTCATCTCAACCATAAAACCAACCCCCGTAGTACTTCTGATAATCTATATTATGGAAATATAATAAATATTGTGCGTTACAGGTTGGTCCAATACAAAAATATGTTGTCATATACTTTATTAGCATAAAGATATATCAATATTTATGGATGTAATATAATTTTTAATGCTATAACAACCTCAAAACAGCGGTAAAACAAACATTGAAAGGAACGTCTTTCCATATTCAAAATTTTGACTGTTATGAGAACGTTTTCGCTTTTATCAGTAAAAAATTGCAAAGCAATTTTTTTAATGCTATAATATTAAAGAATCGAATGACGTATCATTTTATAAAGATTCGTCATATCGAAAAATATTAGTTTCCATTATGAGTTTAAAGCAATATTATATATTAAGAATATATCTTTTACGATTGAAAAAGTTACAAATAGAAATTGAGTGAATGTTATTAAGGAGCATTGTTGTATGGAAAACCAAAACATTTTAAATACCGTAAAACACATACACTTTATTGGTATAGGCGGCTCTGGTATGTGTCCCATTGCAGAAATTTTATACCATAGAGGCTATCATATTACAGGTTCAGATATTTCTGAGTCCGAAACAGTTCAAAAAATTCGCTCCTATCAAATTCCGGTTGTCATAGGACAAAAAGCTGAAAATATCAAGGGTGCAGATTTAATTGTATATACAGCTGCGGTCAAAAAAGATAATCCTGAATTGGTTGCTGCTTTGAAAAGCGGAATTCCAACATTGGAACGTTCTGAAATGCTTGGTGTAGTCACAGCACATTATCAGGACTCCATTGCCGTTTCAGGAACACATGGAAAAACAACTACAACCGGTATGCTTACACAATTATTTATCCAAGCCGGAAAAGATCCTTCTGCTATCATTGGAGGAAAACTCCCGTTTATCGGAAGCAATGGCCGTGCAGGTAAATCTGATATTATGATTTGCGAAGCTTGCGAGTATGTAGATACTTTTTTAAAATTAAGTCCTGCCATTTCAATCATCTTAAATATAGATGCTGACCATCTGGAATACTTTGGTTCTCTCGAAAATATCATTAAATCCTTTCATCAATTTTCCAATCAAACCGGCAAAGTTCTGATTGTAAACGGTGATGATGAAAATGTGAAAAAAGCAATTAAAGGTATCCAAGGCGTCAAAATTATTACATTCGGCATGGGTGCTGATAATGACTATTCAGCTGCCAATATCAAAGAAGAGCCAAATGTATTTGAAGATTTTACTTTAATGAAGCAGGGTGCTCCCCTTACAGACATTCGTCTTTCTGTTCCCGGAAAACATAATATTATGAATGCTCTTGCAGCCGCTGCTACCGCTGACTACTTCGGAATTTCCGGAAATGATATTGCAAAAGGGTTACACGATTTTACAGGCGTACACAGAAGATTTGAACGACTGGGAACCTTTCACGATATTGTCGTTGCCGATGATTTTGCACATCACCCCACAGAATTAAATGCAACCTTAACAGCAGCTATGCATATGGGCTTTAAAAATGTATGGGCTATTTTCCAGCCTCATACGTATTCCAGAACTTTCTTATTACTGAACGATTTTGCAGAAGCTTTGTCTATCCCTGACCACGTGATATTAACCGAAATATTGCCTGTCAGAGAAACAAATACCTATAATATTTATGCTGAAGATTTAGGTGCAAAAGTTCCGGGAAGTGTATGCTTAAAAACCTTTGATGAAATTAGCGACTATGTCATAGAACGTGCCCAACCGGGAGATTTAATCATTACATTAGGCGGCGGTGATATTTATCGCTGTGCAAATATGATTGTAGAAAAATATAAAAAAGCTGAGAATAAAGCATTTGCAGGAACTACCATGTAACGAAAAAACACGCAGTTAAGTAAAATTAACTGCGTGTTTTTTATACTTCTATTTTATGAGTTCAGATACTGCTTTTGATTGGATGAACATTTTATGTTTCATTTTCATACACTCCATATAACGTTCACCATAGTCAACGGCCGGCATTAGGCACACTTCTATATCTTAAACAACAAATTTACTAATCCTCCCCATCCTCCTGCGAAAACAAATAAACTGATTCCTATCATATCTGCTAACTCAGTATAGCGTTTTCACGTTATATACTGAGTACTTGAAAAAGTATTGTCAGAAGACAAACACATATAGTGTAAAGCGTAAAATATTAAGTTAAAAAGGTGTACTTTGTCAATAGAAAATAAAAAGAGCCGGGTTAGTCCCCGGCTCTTTTTATTTATCTAATGTGAAACACTCAGCAAAACAATAAAATTATTTTACCATGTTAGCAACTTCATCTGCGAAGTTATCTTCACGTTTTTCGATACCTTCACCTTTTTCAAAACGAACGAAGCTTTTAATTTTAATATCGCCGCCAAGCTCTTTTGCTGTTGCATCTGTATATTGTTGTACGCTCATGTCGCCATCTTTTACATATGGTTGGTCAAGCAAGCAAATTTCTTTGAAGAATTTTTTCATTCTTCCTTCTACAATTTTCTCAGCAACATTTGCAGGTTTACCGGAATCTACAACTTGTTCTGTTAGAATTTTCTTTTCATGCTCTACTACATCTGCCGGAACTTCTGCTTCAGAAACATAGTTTGGAACAATTGCAGCAACTTGCATTGCAATGTTTTTTGCATATTCCACAAATTCAGGTTTGGAAGCAATTTCAGGAGTTGTGTCAAAGGTAACCATAACACCCATACGTCCGCCGCCGTGAATATAAGTTACAACAGCACCTTCACTGCGTGCAAAACGACGAATTTTAATGTTTTCACCGATGGTCAAGATTTTTTCTTGAAGAATATCAGCGATTGTTTCGTCAGAACCGGCAGCTTTGCAAGCCAACAATGCATCTACATCAGCAGGATTTTGATCCATAACAGTTTGTGCACAGATTTTTACAAAGTTGTTGAACTCATCATTTTTCGCAACGAAGTCTGTTTCAGCGTTTACTTCAATTACAACACCAACATTACCTGCTTCATTGGTAGCTGCATATGCAACACCTTCAGCAGCAATACGGCCTGCTTTTTTTGCAGCAGCAGCCAAACCTTTTTCTCTCAAAAAGTCAATTGCTGCATCCATATCGCCGTTTGCTTCTGTAAGTGCTTTCTTACAGTCCATCATACCGCAACCGGTTCTTTCACGTAATTGTGCAACGTCTTTTGCTGTAAAAGCCATTTTTCATTCCTCCGATTTTTATATAAATATAGTATTATAGATTGTCCTAAGCTGTATTCAAAAAATATCCGTCGCAAAAGACGGATATTTCAAAATGCGAATCTTATTCAGCAGCTTCTTCTGTTTCCTCAGCTGCTGTTTCGTCAGCAGTTTCTTGAGCTGCTGCACCCATTTGACCTTCTCTGCCTTCAATAATAGCATTTGCCATTGTAGCAGAAATCAATTTAACAGCACGAATTGCATCGTCATTACCAGGAATTACGTAATCAATTTCGTCCGGGTCACAGTTTGTATCAACGATTGCAACAATTGGAATACCCAATTTTTTCGCTTCAGCTACAGCAATTCTTTCTTTGCGTGGGTCTACAATAAACAAAGCGCCCGGAAGTTGCTTCATTTCTTTAATGCCGCCCAAGAATTTCTCTAATTTTTCAATTTCAAGACGAAGTTTAATTACTTCTTTCTTTGGCAACAAATCAAATGTACCGTCTTCTTCCATTGCTCTTAGTTGTTGTAAACGGCTTACTCTGCGGCGAATGGTGCTGAAGTTAGTCATCATACCACCAAGCCATCTGGCATTTACATAGTAAGCGCCTGCACGTTCTGCTTCTTCTTTTACAGAATCTTGAGCTTGTTTTTTGGTACCAACAAATAGTACAGGTTTGCCCTCAACGGAAATATCACGGATAAAGCTGTAAGCTTCTTCCAATTTCTTTACTGTTTTTTGCAGGTCGATAATGTAAATACCATTACGTTCTGTGAAGATGTAACGAGCCATTTTAGGGTTCCATCTTCTTGTTTGGTGACCAAAGTGTACACCGGCCTCCAATAATTGTTTCATAGATACTACTGCCATTTTAAAATCCTCCTTGGTTGTATCCTCCGTTACAGCGATATACGAATTTCACTTAAAAATCAAGCACCAACTTCGTCATACTGTAACGTGTGTTATATTGAACCGTATTATTATAGCATGGCAAATATAAAATTGCAAGTATATTTTATACTTTTCTGCCATTGGTTATCCGCCAAAAAACTGGCTCCATAAGCTCTGCTTTCTTCGCTGCGGAGATGCGTATATGGTATGATTGACCAAAATGGTTTCATCTCCAATCACATCAATATTTTCCCAAGGAATCATAATGTCGTCAGTTCTGCCAAGCAGACCAAATAATCTGGACCTGCCATATATAATAATGGTTGTTAATTTTGCATTTTCCGTGTCAATTTCCACATCGCCTACAAAGCCCAATCGTGTACCGTCCTGCAGATTTATTACTTCTTTATTTCTCATATCTGCAATACTGCATTTCATAATAGATACACCCCCGTGTGTAATGATATGCAGATACAATGAAAAATTGACCTAAAAAATCGCCATACCAAAAGTAGCGGTTGATGTTTGCTTAAAAATATGGTAGAATTGTGCGGTAATATGATAGAATATGAAAAGAACACAAATATTTGGAGGCATATTGATCATGATGAACATATGGCATGACCTCTCCCCTGAGAGAGTAAAAGAAACAGATTTTGACGCGGTAATTGAAATTACAAAAGGCGGAAAAGCAAAATATGAGTTGGATAAAGAAACCGGATTTTTAAAGTTGGATCGCGTACTTTACACATCTACCCACTATCCTGCAAGCTATGGCTTTATTCCACGCACATATGCAGAAGACGGAGACCCATTGGATGTTTTGGTACTATGCTCTGAGCATATTGTACCGCTTGCTTTGGTACGCTGCTATCCAATCGGTGTCATCCGTATGGTAGACGGCGGTGAAAAAGACGAAAAAATCATTGCAATCCCTTTTAATGACCCAACTTACAATACTTATAAAGATATTGACGAACTTCCAAAACATATTTTTGATGAAATGTCACACTTCTTCTCAGTATACAAAGAATTAGAACACAAAGTAACTGCAATTGAAGAAGTAAGCGGAAGAGACGCTGCAGTTGAAATTATTTCTAACTGCATTAAAGCTTACAACGAAAAATTCTGTAAATAATCTAAAAATAAAATAGGCTGTCTTAACAGACAGCCTATTTTATTTTTACACCAACCAACTGTGCAATATCCGCAGCTTGCAATGCATCTATTTTGGTTCCTTTAATTTCGTTAAAGTTTTCCGACACTGTAATTCCTGCAATGTTACAAGTAGAAACATCAATTCCCTTCAAAGTTGTTTTAAAAAAATCCACTTTTTCCAAATTGGTATTTACAACGGAAAAACGTTTGAACTTACTTTCCGGCATGAATGCATTTGACATGTTTGCATTCTGAATACTGGCATCATCCCATAATGTTTCAGTAAAGTTGGTACAGAAATAGGAGCCGTTTTCAATGGTGATATTCATAAAAGAGCTTTGGCTAAAATCAGCGCCGTCTCCTTTGCAGTCAATCCATTGCACATGTTTGAAATAACCTTCGGAAAAATTACAATTTGCAAATTCACAATGATTCAGTTTGGTATGATAAAAAGATACTCTCTCAAAATTGCAGTTCATAAATTTGCAGTTTGTTAAAACTACAGATTCAAACTCAATGTTTTCAATTGCAATATCTGCAAGTATCTCGTTTTCATATTGTTTATATTCTATTGCTTCATCATGTTCCAATGCAAATTGGATGTCTTGTTCTAATGTCATATCATGTATCACTCTATATCATTTCTGTTTTTCATAAAAGGCTGTGTTCATTTACACAGCCTTTATTTTTTTAACATATTACAAAATGTTTTTTCATGCTTTTTCAATAAAAATTGAACACATAATCCAGTAAAAAATCCGGTTACAATACTGCTGACTAATACAATTGGTGCATAATACAAAACACTGACAGTGCCCAACACCAGCATGGCCACGGCCAACTGTCCTACAATATGGGCAATTGCGGAAAAAATACCTGCCAGCCAAATAAAATCTTTTGATATGAGCTTTCTGCATAGCATCATAACAAGCAAACAACAAATACCACCGCTGATACTGTACATAAATGAAATGGTTTGCCCTGTAAAAATGCTGCCCAACACAATTCTCAAAATATGAATTTTGGCAGCTTCTTTATATCCCAGTAAATAAATTGCAAATAACGTGACCACATTGGCAAGACCGAGCTTGATACCAGGGATTGGAGCAATTGGCGGAAGCTGTGCTTCAATGATGAAAATAGTCAGCGCATTGGTAATCAGCATGGATGACAAAATCATTCTTTTTACATTCAAGTTTTGCCACCACGCCTTCCTTTTCATAATTTACTATATTTATCGCGTCATGCCGTCCAATGTACTGTTCGCAGTGTCCTGAGTTTCAATCTGAATGACAATGCCGTTTGGCAAACAGGTAATGGGCAATACACCATCACTGATTCTGCCTTGTGAAATACAAACTTTATCAGGACAGCTTGCATCCGTAATGGAAATATATCCCGGTTCTACCAAAACCGTATTATAAGCCCCATTCTCCCCTTCAATTTTGAAAGTGTAACTTTCCTCTACTGCTTCCAAATCAATCGAACGAATTAAGGTTCCGTTTTGATAGATATTTGCTACTGCATTACTTACTTTCGTTTGTGTAATGAAAATCCAAGCTACAATTAAAGCGGCAATTGCTGCAACAACAACTGTTCCTGCAATAATATATTTCACATTCTTTTTCATAATACACCCTCAAATGTGTCGTCTGTAATTCCTGATGTTTTCACAACAGTTCCATCATCTGTAATAAAAATCGCTTCTACATCATCTAAAGCTTCAATATAAGCATAGGCTTTTTCCAATCCCATTACATATGTAGCAGTAGATAATGCGTCTGCCAACATCGAATTTTCAGTAATAATGGTTGTACTAATCAGACCGTTATTTGCCGAATAGCCGGTTTTCGGATCTAAAATATGGTGGTATCTCACACCGTCTTCTATGAAATAGCGTTCATAGTTTCCCGAAGTAACAGCAGTTGCATTGGTGAGATACTCTGTGGATACAGCACGGGTAGTATCATTCGGGTCTGTGATTCCAATCCCCCAAGGCTGTCCGTCATATTTGGCTCCTATGGTAATAATATTGCCACCCAAATTAAGAATACCGCATGTAATGCCATACTCTTCAACCAGCATATTTTTAATTTCATCTGCTGCAAAACCTTTGGCTGTTGCTCCAAAATCCAGCTGGATATTTGGATTTAAAAAACGTATGGTATGTTTCTCCTCATTGAGCTCTACCTGTTCATACCCTTTATCCACTAACAACGAAGTAATCTCTTCTTCATCTGGCAATCTGGCATTACCTGTGCCGAAAGCCCATAAATCATTGATTTTTCCTATGGTGCAATCTAAAGCGCCGTCTGTTTCTTTGCAATATTGCAAACTGCGCTGCGCTACGGTAAATAAGGTATCAGAAACCTCTACTTCATGGTCATATGCAGATTGATTGACCTGATACAACTCGCTTTTTTCATCTTGGGAAGATAGAATTTTCTCCAAATCTTTCGCCTTTTGAAATGCAGCGTTTACCCCTTCCTGCGCTTGTTCTCCATACAATGTAATCGTAACCACGGTACTCATTACAAGTTCTGTTCTTGATGCCGATTGAGATTGGAGTGATTTGCTGCATCCTGTCAACAAAACGCTGCATACAACTGCAAGTGTAAGAAAAGCCCCAATATAAGGAATACGTTTTGACATAGCCATTACCTCAATTTAACCTCATATTTTAAAAGATTCTCCATTTTTCGATACTTACCTTCTGCTTCCACATACATAGCACCGCATTGAGAGCAAGAATAAATATCAAACTCTGTCTCTTTTTCTTCAAAAGGATTGTACGTTGTAATGTATAGATTGGTTGGATATAAAAAAGAGCCTTTGGAACAACAGCCTTCTAAAGATAAAAACTCATTTTTACGGAATAAATGAAGATGATACGGGCTGTCTTCTACGGGATGATTCGGTTGTGTTTGATTATGTCTCATATTGATTCCATCCTCAAAAATATTTAATTTTTATTATACAATAAAAGTATACGTTGAACAAGCCTTTTCAAATATTTTAAAATCTGAATGAATCTTCCTTTTCGTGGCAATACTTAGAGTGTTGCTGCTAAGGAGGAATCAAATTTGCATCCGCCTGTAAAGGTGGCAATCTTATTTAACGCCTCATCCCGGCTCATCAAGCTGAAAGTGCTCAATGAAAAAGAAAAAATAGCACTTTTAAAAAAAGCGCAGGCGGGCGATAAACAAGCCAGAGAGGAACTCATTAACGGAAATTTACGTCTGGTACTCAGCGTAATTCAGCGATTTACCAACCGTGGTGAAAACTTGGATGATTTATTTCAAGTAGGATGTATTGGATTAATTAAGGCCATTGATAACTTTGATATTTCGCAGGATGTGCGTTTTTCTACCTATGGTGTTCCCATGATTATTGGAGAAATACGGAGATATTTGCGAGATAACAACTCAGTAAGAGTAAGTCGATCCATGCGGGACATTGCCTATAAAGCCATGCAGGAAAAAGAGCGTTTGACTGCACAAAACGGCAAAGAACCCACTGTAGAAGAAATTGCAAAATCCTTAGACTTGCGCCGGGAAGATGTTGTGCTGGCGCTGGAATCAATTGTAGAACCTGTTTCGTTATATGAGCCGGTGTTTTCAGACGGCGGAGATACCATTTATGTGATGGATCAAGTTGGAGACAAAAATGACGACAAAAATTGGTTGGACGAAATTGCACTGAAAGAGGCAATGAATGACCTAAGCGACAGAGAAAAACGAATTATGGGAATGCGTTTTTTCCAAGGAAAAACACAAATGGAAGTTGCAGCGGAAATTGGAATCAGCCAAGCACAAGTCTCTCGTTTGGAAAAATGTGCTCTGGACAAAATAAAAAGAGATTTATAAAAAAAGCAGGAGGCAAATTGCCTCCTGTTTTTATGTATGATTGCCTATACAAATTTATTTTGCTATGCTACACTAATCTTAATCAAAATGATATAACGACCTGTTTTATAGAAAGGATGACAGACAAATGATAACTGCAAGCAAAACGAAAACACCCTATTGCGTAACTATTACAAATGGAGATACTTCTGTCTATTCTGACATTGCAAAAGAACGCGGCGGAAAAGCGGAGGCATTCCGTCCCCATGAATTTTTATGTGCGGCTTATGCCTCTTGTTTTCATATCACTTTATGTAAGCTATTGGATAAAGAAAAATTATCCTATGAACAAGTAATTGTATCTGTAGACTTGGACCGTTCCGTGGAAGGTCAAACCAAATTTTTATATCAGTGTGAGATTATAGGAGCCATAGAGAACACCAAAAAAGAGGAACTGATGAAAAAAGCAAGCCGGTGTCCGATTGGATTATCTTTAGAACAAACCATATTATTCGAACCATTCAATTAAAGAATCTGCATGGTACTTTTAAGGAAGTGATTTTATGAATATGATCATTCCAAATGATGTGCTTACTATTTTAGAGAAATTAGAACACAACGGCTATGAAGCTTATGTGGTAGGCGGATGTGTCCGTGATACTCTGCTCAACAAAGCGGTCCACGATTGGGACGTTTGCACTTCTGCTCTGCCTCATGAAGTGCAAACTGTATTCCAACATGATATCACCATTGAAACCGGAATACAGCACGGTACTGTGACTGTCATAACAGAAGGATATCCTGTAGAAATTACAACCTTTCGTATCGACGGAACCTACTCAGACAGCCGCAGGCCTGAACGTGTTACGTTTACCTCGTCTTTAACGCAAGATTTGGCACGCCGTGATTTTACGATAAACGCAATGGCTTATCACCCTGCAAAAGGGTTGATAGACCCATTTGGCGGAAGGCATGATTTGCAACAGAAAACCATACGATGTGTTGGCAATGCATGTTCCCGTTTTGAAGAAGATGCATTGAGAATATTAAGAGCGCTGCGTTTTTCTTCCACTTTAAATTTTCAAATTGACCCGAACACAGCAAATGCACTGTTGGAAGAAAAAGCGAAACTATGTCATATCTCTGCAGAACGCGTACGGGAAGAATTGATAAAATTACTTTGCGGAAAAAATTGCGCACAAGTGCTAAGAGTATATGGTACCGTTTTAGCTGTTTGGATACCTGAGATATTACCCATGGTTGGTTTTCAGCAGCATACTCCCTATCACGCTTACGATGTATGGGAACATACCATTCGAACGGTAGAAGCCATTCAACCTATCCCTGTGTTACGTTTTGCCATGCTGCTGCATGATATTGGAAAACCAAATACATTCACACAGGATGAAAAAGGCATTGGACATTTTTATGGTCATGGAGCTGTCAGCACAGAAATTGCAAAACAGGTTTTGGAACGTTTGAAGTTTGACCGTAAAACAAAAGAATCCGTTATTACGCTTGTCAAATATCATGATATTCGCTGTGAACTGTCCCCTATTTGGATTAAAAAACAACTCCGTAAATTTGGAGCGGATTTATTTTTGCAATTGCTTGATGTGCATAAAGCAGATATTACAGGACAAAATCCAAACTTGCTGCACCGTCTGGAAGATATTATGAAGTGTGAAGCCATGACAAAAGAAATCTTATCAGAGCCTCCTTGCTTCTCTGTCAAAGATTTAGCTGTAAACGGGTCAGATTTGATTGCCATTGGATTTTCCCAAGGCAAAATGATTGGAACGATTTTGCAATTTCTTCTGGAGGCAGTCATTGAAGAAACATGTAAAAATGAGAAACATGAATTGCTGCAATATTTGCATCAAAATAAGTACTTATTTACGGAATCCTAATCTACTCACATATTTTTATCTTTTCAATATGTGTTTTGTATTATGAATCCATTCTATTGACAAGACGGTATTCCATATATAAAAATAATTCGTTACCGTCCACATAAAATTTGAGATAACAATGTCTATTTGGAGGAAAAACAGCTATGGGAAAAGAACGCAGATTTGAAGTAGTCCATCAAGAAAAGAATCTACTCCACGAAAAAACTATCTACGTGGATAAAGAAACAGGAGTAAATTATCTTTTTATTTCCGCAGGATATGGCGCCGGTTTAACTCCGCTTTTAGATGAAACCGGAAAACCTGTCATCACAAAATAAAATCTTATTTGCAATTCAAAAGCATATAAACTTTCATCAGACAATAAAAAGCAGAAAATCCTTGATTTACCGGATTTTCTGCTTTTATTTCCATGTATATGAAAGGTTAGAGAGATTACATCTTTGATATTTGACATAAATGGGGCTATTAGAGTAAACTATAATATTAAACAGGTCTTAATCTAGGAAAGGAGAAAAAGAATTGAAAAAGCTGTTTGGCAAATTCTTTAAGCTTTTGTTCAGCAGATTATGTTTGGTAGGACTCACTATTTTAATACAAGTCATACTGCTGATTACGCTTATTTTTTATTTCAGCAATTATTACTTTTACTTGTACGTTATTTTTACAGCCATCAGCGTAGCAGCAGTATTGTGGATCTTAAACGATCGAATTAATCCCGCTTATAAAATTGTATGGATACTGCCTATTGTTGTCTTTCCTATGTTCGGCGGCTTATTTTATATCTTTTTTGGCAGAAACAAAGCCAGTCGTCGGACCAAAAAGAAACTAAAACGCATCGGCAGCAAAATGGCTGCTAATTTACACCAAAACAAACAAGTATTCGAACGTTTGCAGCAACAGGATTTGGACGCTTCCAATCAAGCCAGATATTTAATTCATTACTCCGGCTGCCCTGTATTTCAAAATACAACTGCCGAGTATTTAAAAATAGGAGAAGAAAAATTTGCCCGCTTGTGCAAGGAATTAGAGGAAGCAAAACACTATATTTTCTTAGAATATTTTATTGTACAAGAAGGCGTCATGTGGAACACTATTTTAGAAATATTGGTCCGCAAAGTCCGTGAAGGTGTTGATGTTCGGGTTATCTACGATGATGTTGGTTGTTTAAGAACCTTACCTCTCGGCTATGAAAAACAATTGACTGCACTTGGCATTCAATGCTGCGTTTTTAATCCGTTTATTCCTGTGTTATCCACTCAGCTCAATAACCGAGATCACCGTAAAATTGCAGTGATTGACGGACACACCGCTTTTACGGGAGGAATCAATTTAGCAGACGAATATATCAATGTCATCGAACGATTTGGTCATTGGAAAGATACCGCCATCGTGGTACAAGGCGAAGCCGCATGGAGCTTTACCGTTATGTTTCTGTCTCTGTGGAGTTATTTAAAAGGAACCAATGAAAACTTCGAACAATTTCGCCCTTCTCCCCAAAGCTTAGCACGTTTTCCCTCTTCCGGATATGTACAACCTTATGCGGACAGTCCTCTGGACTACGAAGCTGTGGGAGAAAATGTATATTTGAATTTGGTCGGAGCGGCCCAGCGATATGTATATATTACCACACCTTATTTAGTGCTGGATAATGAAATGCAAACAGCTTTATGCAACGCCGCAAAACGTGGAATTGATGTTAGGATTATTACACCTCATATACCCGATAAATGGTATGTACATGCTGTTACAAAATCCAACTATCAAATATTGATAGAAAGCGGAGTAAAAATATACGAATATCTTCCGGGCTTTATACATGGCAAAACATTTATCGTCGATGATAAATTTGCAACCGTAGGTACCATTAATTTGGATTACAGAAGCTTGTATTTGCATTTTGAGTGCGGTGTATGGCTTTACAATATGAACAGTGTGTTTGAAGTAAAAGAAGACTTTCTCCAAACACAAAAATTAAGTCAAGGAATTACACTGAAAATGTGTCAGTCTGTACCGTGGTATATTCGCTTGGGACGTTCTGTTTTACGTATTTTTGCACCAATGTTATAAAAAGGAGGCCTTTCGGCCTCCTTTTTTTCCTGCCGTTTTTCTTCTTTTCTGTTATGTTTTACAATCGTAAATAGAATGCGCATAAATGCTTTATCCCACCCGTTCTAAATCTTTTTTTAAACGTTCCATGATTCTTTTTTCCAATCTTGAAATATAGGATTGAGAAATTCCCAACGTATCGGCAACTTCCTTTTGCGTATGCTCCGTTTCCTGATTTAACCCAAAACGCAGCTGCATGATTGTTTTTTCTCTTTGAGATAAATTGGATACGGCAGCCATTAATAAATCCCGTTCTACCTGCTTTTCGATATTTTGATTTACCAAGTTCGGGTCACTTCCCAACACATCTGATAATAACAGTTCATTACCGTCCCAGTCCACATTCAGAGGGTCATCAATAGAAATTTCATGCTTTAATTGAGTGCTTTTTCTTAAATACATCAAAATTTCATTTTCAATACATCTGGAGGCATATGTTGCTAATTTGATATTTCTCTCCGGACAGAATGTATTGACCGCTTTTATCAGTCCTATGGTGCCAATGGAAATCAAATCTTCTACGCTGGCAAAACTGGATTCAAACTTTTTTGATATGTAAACAACCAAACGCAAATTGTGTGTAATCAGAGGTTCTCTGGCACCTTCCACATTGTTTCGTATATTTTCCATTACTTTTGCTTCTTCTTCGGCAGAAAGCGGCGCAGGCAATGTTTCCGGTCCATTGATATAATGAACTGCCTCGCGCCATCTTCTGTTGATCCACCATTGCAGGATTGTTTGTACCCATTTCATTTGTAAAAATAGTTGTTTCATCAACATTTCCTCCCCATAACAATTTCTTTGCCTTGTGAAAATAAATCCGGATTTAACAACGCTTTAAAACCGTCGCTTGTAATTTTTTCTTGGCATACCGCAATATAAACATCTTCTGTTTCTATTTGCTTTTTGGCAGATTTTATGATAACTTTCTCCGGTGAAAATGCAGGAAGCACGCCTATACCGGAGATGGTTTGGAACGGAACCATTCTGATTTTCGGTATCTCTTCGCTTCCCACTGTATTGCCGGGATGTTCCCATTTTTTCTCCCGAAAGAAGGTACGTAACCGTTCAGAAAACAATTCAGACAGCGGTTCCAATTCCATTACAATCACAGGATAATGAGAAAAAGGTTCCACCAAACTGTTTCCCGTGTCAATTTTTGCGTTACATTCCACTGTTTTCTCTTTCCAAACAACGGTAACAGTGCAGCACCCTCCCGACACTTCGTGTTTTCCAATAAATCTGTAGATGAATCGAATCACAACGTAACAAACAGCTGTTGAGCCAATGAGAATGATAGGAGAAATATTAAAATAAACAATGGAATTTTTGATAATCATGCCTTGCGGAGAAATAAAATACCAAATTGCCATCATAAATCCTGCAAAAGCAAAATTCATAATATAAAAACATGCCAGCGATTTTAAAAATTGTTTTTTTCCTCCCCAGGGAAAAGCGACAAAAACAAGAGATGCAGACATCGCCAGCTTCATTAACAGCGCCAATACCATGGGAATTGACGGCAGCAGCATCGTAAGAGAATATGCCGCACCCAATATGGAGGCTGCTAAAATTCTGAGACGGACTCTTTTCACTGCCAAAAATTTTGCTGCAGCCAACAGTAAAAAATAATTAATAAAGATATTGACTGCCAGCAACACATCAATGTAAATGGTCTGCTTCACATAGTTCCTCCTTTTCCCAAAAAGTTGTAACATTATTATAGTCAGTCTGACAGAATAATTCTGTCAGAAAATGTACGTAAAAAGAAAACAACACGGTAAAAATGCCGTGTTGTTTATTTATATAGAAAACCATTATGGTTTTTCGTTTTCATATTTTGTTTTTGCCTCATCAATTGCCAGAGGTTCAGCCAATACGGTGGGGTACCATCCTCTGCGGTGCATTTCATCAAATACATCGGATTCCAATTGATGTTCTTCATTCAATAAATTTAAGATATCGTTGCGCACGGATAAATTTTTACATTCATTTGCAAATGTATTATAAGTTTCGGTAATGTATTTTTGATTTGTCAGTATATCTTCAAATAAGTCTCGCTCTTTCATGGATTTTCTGCTCATATACGTCTCCTTTAATCCAACAATGATAATAGTGTTTGATAATGATCCTCATGTTTTGCGGCCATTTGCTCGCACTTTTTTCTGAGTTCGGGGTCATCACATAATTGGGCATATGCTTTATTTTTTGTAATGAGCAGTTTTTCTGCTTTCAGTTGTTCTTCAATTGCGGATAATTCCTTTGCTGTTAACATATCTGCTTCTCCTTTATACTGCATTTCTTTTATTCAAATGCGATGAAGGCGTTTATGTAGCCTGTGGCATCGCACTGTCTGCATCTAAACCAAAGCTGATGGATAACGCTTGGTCAATTTGCGTCATTGCGTTTGGATCCAGGCGTCCCATGCGTTCTTTTAATCTATGTTTATCTATGGTTCTGATTTGTTCCAAAAGTACGATAGAATCTCGTGCCAATCCTGTATTTTCTGCTTGCAGCATAATATGCGTGGGTAAATTCGCTTTTGCACGTTGACTTGTAATTGCCGCTGCAATTACTGTTGGACTAAAACGGTTACCAACATCATTTTGAACAATCAGTACAGGACGCACTCCGCCTTGCTCAGAACCAATGACTGGACTAAGGTCAGCATAAAAGATATCGCCTCTTCTTATATTCAATTTTTTCACACTCCGAATTATTATATTGATTTTGGGCCCTGAATTTATATTTGCCTGAAACAACAAGTTTTAATCATAAAAATAAAAATTAATTTACGCCCTAATCTATAATATTAATTTTGACTGTTTTTGCTTGCGATTCTTTTTTGATTGTTTAAAAATGATGAAAAGATGCGTTTATGTTTTCTTTTATTAAATAAAAATATATTGTCAAATCTTTGGAGCATTATTTATTTTGCAAAACGCCATTGAGCTCTGTTTCATCAGTCTGTAACCTATATAGAAAATTGGCTATTATAATTTCTCTATAAAATAATTGAAAATAAAAATACCGGCTTCCAGACAGAAACCGGTATCAATCTTATTTATTGTACTTTTCTTTTTTTCGTCACGATTGCTGTTAAGGCCAAACCACCCGCACTGACTAACAGCACAAGGCAAACCCCTAAGATGCTGTTATCTCCGGTCTGGGGACTTACTGCGTCACCGGCTGAATTTATATTCTCATTTCCGGTTGATGTATTGGAACCAGTCGTCTCAGTTGTACCTGTTAGCGGAATTTCTACCGCTGCTTTTGCAAATCCGCAAACAGTGCATTCTTCATGCTTGGAGCCGGCTTCTGTTTCTGTTGCTTCTTTATCTACTATCCATGCAAACGAGTGGTCAGCTATATCTTTCTTTTCATGGCATATCGTACATTCATGCCAATGTTGACTTGCATCGGTGCTCCAGACTTCATTGAAATTGTGTCCTAAAGCAGAACCGGTAACTACTCTGGTATCAGTAACATCGCAATTATCGCATACAGAAGTCTCTGTACCATCCTGTGAGCATGTGGCATCATGATTTGAAATATAGTTGTTGAAGCTATGATGCTTTGCAGGTGCATTTCCTCCATCCACTTCGACTGCATTCAAAGCATCACATGGAACCAAAATGGTTCCATGATTGATAATTTGAGAGCCCTCAGCTTTTGTAATGTTGACTCCGTCAGATAAAGTAAGCGTTACACCTTCAGGAATGGTAAGCGTTCTGCCGGCGGCAATTTCCCAATTCTCTGCTAGAATATAGTCTGTTGGGAATGTTACTTCCGTTCCTTTTGCGTTTATATATCCTTGGAAATCAGCTTGTTCACCCAAATTTAAAGTAATTTCACCTGTATTGGTACGAAGAATTTGTTTGTTGTTCTCTGTAATAAACTTCACATTACCTACAACTTCTGCCGAATTGTCTGCAAAAATACCTGCAATGCTGTTCACAGTAATTGTGGAATTTTCGATATAAACATTTCCGTTCGGATTCTGCACGCTACCACTTTGTGCACCCCAACCACTGTCATTTAATGTAATATTACTATTTACAAATTTCAGTAAAGAGCTGTCTTTTCCTACTCCGACCGCCCATATTCCACCTGTAGCACCGGAATGACTGATTAAAGTACTGTCGTAAATTTCAATATTCCCGTTTGCATAAATCGGATTCCATGCATTGCTGTCTCCATCTGCAACGGACAAATCAATGTAAGCGCCATTCTTTGCAACAAAATTTCCGTTCATAACAAGGCCATTTGTGTTATTACCAACTAATTTTGCTCCATCAACAGTGACATTTTCAAAACTGCCGCTGCTCATAAAGTTGCATTGCGAAACTGTCAAAGAACCGGAGCCTGTAATTTGTAATAAATTATCTTTCGACGAATTATTGTTTTTTTGTGCCACTCCCTCAGAAAAACCTTGAATGATATTCTCTCCCTCGAGAACAATTGTTACCTCACCTTGTGGCAGTAAAATGCCTTTTCCTGTGCCATCACCGATAAGTGTTACATTTGTCAAGGTGAGTGTATTCGTGGCAGAGTCCCATTTATAGCCTTGTCTGTCAGTGTAATCATCTGCAGTTACGTCAATGCCTTGGTCATATTCTGCCGCAAAAACACTGACAGGCAGCATTAATGCCGATATTACCACTACCAGCAGACATGCTATCCATTTTTTAGATTTTGTTCGAAACATCCTGTTTACCTCCTCAAATTCATCCTTTTGTTTATTTGAATATGTAAAAGTATACATTTTGAAACCTCTTAAAAAAGGCCTAAATACAATGCAGATTATTCTTGAAACACACAATTTAATATGGTATACTTTTCCAAATTTGAAATTTTTTATTTTCAATTACTTTTATTCTACATCATAAAAACACTCTCTTTTTCAATATCTTACCTTTTCAACAGAATTATTCACATGAATCATAACCAGTTATTATTTTCCCATAGCTTTTCCTCCTATTATTTTTCTTTTTATTTTGCTCTGTCAAAAACAGACTGAACCGTTATCAGAAGTTCTATCCTAATATTTCAATGAATACTTTTACAGGTTCTTCCGTACTCTATCAGCAAATTTCTAAAACATTTTATAAACTTTCGGCAAAAACAAGTGCTCTGTCTTGTATCTAGAAAATATTCGGAACACTTGTATATACTTCTAATCACAACGAAAATGAAAAGCTCATGTTGTATAGGATTTTTCCTACAACATGAGCTTTTTCTGTTACGTTACTACCTTATGAAAACGATGTTATTTCTATGCTATTTATAAAATCGTACCAGTAACATCAACGTAAATGATTCTACAAATTCAAATAGAGACCTTAAATACAACCGCCTCTTATTTTATCATTTTTATTCTTGAATACACAAATGTTGGTATCAATGATACCGAAATAACTTACAAAAATTTAACTTGGTATCGGTCAACTGTAATAGATTCTACAGTTCCTTTATTCCTTGCAGTAATTACAAAGGACACACCTTGTTCCGTACTGCCTGAAAACTGACCGTTTCCTTGGCTTTCCAATAGCTGAGGTTGTTCCTTTGCATAACGCAATACTGACACCAGCTGTGAAAACCAACTGTATTCCGGCAACAAAGCTTCCGCTCCGTCAATCGATAAGTCATTGAGAGATATCTTAACCGTACCGTTGATATCCTGATAACACAATCCTTTCGCCGTTTCAGGGCTTGTAAGTGTAAAAACAGTTTCTATTTCGGTATTTTTCAACGTTCCGCAAGCAACTTCTTTTTCTGAGGCCGACACGGATATTTGACATTCCATATCAAAGACAATTTGCTCTGCTTTTAACGACCCGCCATTGCCTGACGATTGACATCCTACAGCAAACAGTGCAACGAACAGCACCAATCCACTGCATAAAAAAGCTTGCATTGCCTTTTTCAAATGCAATCACCCTATTTCTCAAATTTTAAAAATAACCTTGGTAACTCTTCAATCATATCCGTAGGAAGCATGGATATTTGAGATAATTTATCAGCACACTTATCTCCTGCCATACCATGCAGATATACCGCCGTTCTTGCCGCTTCAAACGGCGCTTCTCCCTGTGCCAATATGCCCCCTATCATGCCTGCAAGCACATCACCGCTTCCGCCTTTTGCCATGCCGGCATTTCCTGTAGGGTTCATACTTATTTTTCCGTAATGCGCCGCAACAACGGTTCCTGAACCTTTCAGCACAAGTGTAATTCCATGTTTTTTAGCAAACTCTCGGGCAATCTGCAACCGATTCCTCTGTACTTCTTTGGTGGTAATTTTTAATAATCTGGCCATTTCTCCCGGATGGGGCGTTAAAATCAACGGAACTGTAGTATTCTGAAGCAATTCTATATCTTCAGACACAATATTTAAAGCATCGGCATCCAACACAATGGGATGCTTAAAATGTTTTAAAACATAGGTCAAAATGAGTTTGGCAGTTTCACTCGTTCCCATTCCGCATCCAATGACACAAGCAGTAGCCTTTTCCATTGCTTCGTCTAGCTGCTGCAGCATACGCTCCCGATACAGTACCGTATAAATCGGTTCTGTCAGCTGCCCTGCTACAATCGGATAAATTTCTTTTGGAACTACCATATGTACCAGACCTGTTCCGCTGCGCAATGCTGCCTTTCCACACATAATTGCTGCGCCTGCCATTCCCTCACTTCCGCAAATGCAAAGCAAGTGACCATAATCGCCTTTGTTTGTATTTTGTTTTCTGGGTTTGAACATGGACTCAATCTGCCATTCTTCCGCCACTTCAATATCCGCTTCTTGCTGAGCCACCAGATTATGAGGAATACCAACATCAGCAACTACAATTTCACCGCAGTATTCTTTTGCGGGAGATAATAAATGCGCTGTTTTCATTGTTGTAAACGTAATGGTAACATCCGCCTGAAAACAAACGGTGTCCACAGTTCCCGTATCACATTCAATGCCGCTTGGAATATCTACTGCAATTTTATCCGCTCCTGACAAATTGGCTGTCTCCAACACTTCTGTCATACGTGCATCGGGAGTCCCTTTAAATCCAATTCCGTAAATACAGTCTACCAAGACATCGGCTGTGCGTATCAGTTCAAAGATAAGCTCTTGGTCATCCGCAATACTGAACGCCTGCACATTGGTTTGCCTGATACGGGACAAAGTTTCTTTTGCAATATCCGTTTTCGGCAAACCGTCCACCAATGCAATTATGACTTCTCCTCCTGCTGCGTCCAGTCTCCTTGCAGCAACAAAGCCGTCTCCGCCATTATTTCCTTTTCCGCACAGAATCACAGTTCTCTTTTCTCTGATATTATAATGACTGCTGATATATTCTGCGACTGCGGTTCCCGCATGCTCCATCAATGTGATATATGGTATTCCTTCATCAACTGCCCATTGTTCCAATTCCCTTGTTTGTTGATTGTTTAACGCTTTCATACAATCCTCCCAGCCTTGTAGCAATATATATGCTTATCGTCCGTAAATATGAGCAAGCTGTCTCATATGCTCTGCTATGTTATCCGTAAATTGCTCCGACTCTAACCGCCACTGCCAATTATCTCCTATGGTAGAAGGAAAATTCATTCTTGCAGTGTTGGGTAATGACAGTATATCCTGCATCTGTAATATGGCGATATCTGCAACACTACCGTATAACATCCGCATAAATGCGTTCGGCAATTCTTCTAAATCGGTCGCATTACAATAAAAGAATGCCCTTTCGCGTTCTTCCTCCCGTGCCGAAAAATATCCCAAAACGGTTTCATTGTCATGGGTACCACTGTAAGCAACCGTATCTTTTTCATAATTGTGAGGTAAATGCTCATTTTGAGGATTTCCGTCAAAACCGAATTGCAACACTTTCATTCCCGGATACCCCATTTGCTTCCGCAAAGAAGTGACCTCATCTGTTAACACACCTAAATCTTCTGCAATCATACGGTGCGGCTCTATCACCTCATGAATGGCATGCAACAGCTTTGCTCCGGGTCCCTGCCGCCATTGACCTTTTATTGCAGTTTCTTCTCCTGCGGGAATCTCATAGTATCTCACAATTCCTATGAAATGGTCAATTCGGGTAAAATCATACAACTCGGAGCAACAAGCCATACGATATTTCCACCATTGAAATCCTGTATGCTCCATATGCTCCCAGTCATACAACGGATTTCCCCATAACTGACCTGTATCGGAAAATGCATCGGGAGGTACCCCTGCAACCGCCTTGGGCTTCTTTTCATTATCTAACAAAAACAATTCAGGATGTGTCCACACATCGGAACTGTCCAAAGCAAGATAAATGGGAATATCTCCAATAATGTAAATTCCTTTTTTATTTGCGTACGTTTTTACATCATTCCACTGTTGATAGAAGTGATATTGACAAAATTTCCAAAACTGAATTTTCTCTTTTAAAAGAATACGATAATTCATCAACGCAGATGCATCACGCTCTTTCATATCTGGATTCCACTTGAGCCATTCACATTGTCCAAAATGGTCTTTACAAGCCATAAACAGCGCGTAATCATCCAACCAATGCTCCTGTTTTTTACAAAACTCCATGTAATCGGAACGATATAAATGATTGCTGTTTTCATAAGCTGTTTGCAGCAATTGCAAACGATGTTCAGCAATTTTGTCATAAGAAATACAAGACGGATTTTCGCCCCAGTCAAATTTTGACATATCATTTTTGGTAAGTAAGCCTTGTTCTGCCAAGCGGTCTAAGTCAATGAAATAAGGATTTCCCGCAAATGCGGAATAAGACTGATACGGGCTGTTTCCGAAACCCGTTGGTCCTATCGGAAGCACTTGCCAATACATTTGTCCCGCTGCATGTAATTGGTCAATAAAACGATATGCTGCATTCCCCAGCGTTCCTATTCCATATGGTGATGGTAATGCGCTGACAGGCAGCAACACGCCTGCTCCTCTGGTACGGCAAGCCTCCATAGAATCACGCC
>UQLQ01000023.1 GCA_900541905.1 uncultured Oscillospiraceae bacterium | reverse complement strand
CAACAAAATACCTGCGGCAGATAATATTGCCCCTGTGATAAATCCGTTTGGGACATACGAAACGGTAACCGTATTCGTACCGTTTTGCAATTTGACTGCCATAAATGTATCAAATACTTGGTAAATTTCTGCCTCTTCTCCATTTACCGTTGCCTTGAAACCATTTACATAGCCTATCGGCAAAAATAAATATTGATTTTCTCCCATGGCGTTTACAGTGCCTGTAATCGTATTTCCTTGCTGTTCCAAATTGACAGCTGTTTTATTATCCATATGCTTTGTCAGCGTATCCAGTTTTATTCCAAATACACCAAAGGATTTTGCTATGACATTTTTTCGTACATCTACTTTTACAACAACCGTTTCATCCGTAAATGTCCCCAATTCCAGTAATCCATTGCTACTTTGAGACGGATATTTGCTTTGTACCAAACTTCCGTTTACATAAACATCAAAAGAGCTGTTAATCGGTTCTACCAGTTTGTTTGACAACTCATGGAAACAATCAAAATACAGTGTCTGTGTGCCTTCAACAGGAATGGTATACAGCAAATAAGATGCATCAGATGACAATTCTTTTTGAATGGTATGTAACCCTTCAGAACTTTGATGATATACGATATTATCCATAGAGATAGGCGAATAAGTCTCTGTTACATCATCGGAAGTGTGATAAATTGCTTTGAACAGTGCATTTTGAATCTCTTCCCTGGAACCATCCGGAAGTTGAGCATAACCTTCCATATCTTCCGCAGTGAATACAGAACCAAAGGTACTTGGCAGTTCATTTTTTACAATAGAATATTTGCTGTTCTGATAAATGATTTCCTGTTCATCAGTAACATCAGTATTTAGCACAATATGATATCGGTTTCCAAGCAAACTGTCTGTCAGAGCAGTACCGCCATTGGAATTTACCTCCATCCAGTAGGAAGAATACCCTAATTTTTTCATTGTAAACATGTAAGTTTCATTGGTAAACGAAGTATAGTGGCTTAAAGAGTTGTAACCCAATGCTCCTACCATATTGACATCAAAATACTTTTTATCCATCTTTACACGGTATAACTCATTGTCGTCAATCTTATTTTGCAAGTCTAAAACCGCTTCATTTGAAAAAGTGGATCTAGACGCAGAACCAAAATAAATGCTGCTGCAAAACATGACTTCCGTAATGGTCATAAGACAAAGAAAAATACACATGGTCAGTTTGCGCATAAGATTTAAATAATACAGCAATAAAATAAAAAAGTAAAAAATGGCTGCAGCTAACGCAAATAAAACAAATAATCCCAATGCTGCATAAGAACCGTGCAAGGTTTTGGTGTACACGGTAAGTGTATCCCATTGTTTGAAGATTAACAAAAATCCAACTGCGGCCACCACAATGATTCCTGCACTGAGACTGCCTATCATGACAGCATTTTTCTTCACGCTGATTTTTCCAACTGTATTTTTTTGGTTAAAGTCGTTTAGCATATCCGCAGCAATAATCAATCCTAAAAATACGGTAATGTATCCGTATCTTGCGGGAAATGCCTGATAACTTCCTGTATGCCACATCTTATTAATAGGTTCTATAAAGATGGGAAGCAGTGTCAGCAGAAATAAGATACCTATGATATTTAATTTTCTCTTTTTATATTTTTTGCAAATAAAATACAAAGGAACGATGGCAATTAAAATCGCTGTACATGTGATAATCGGCACAGTAGTATATACTTCTGAAATAAAACTTCCTGAAGATAAACTTTCAAGAATCCCTGTTCCTCTACCGGACTGCAAGTATTGAAGCAAAGAAGGCACCCATACAATTCCAGAAATACAAAGGACAATCAGTGTAGAAATTCCAAATAAACAGATGACCTTTTTCCTTCGTTCTTTTTCAACACAGAACCATGTATACAAACCTATTGCCAAAATCAAAAAGATAGCAACCATATAACATAAGTAAAAATTTATGGTAATCATTGCAGTTAAAGCAATGATATACAGCAATGCTTTTTCTTTTTGTATCATACGGTCCATTCCCAATAACAAGATTGGAAACATGTACATCATATCAAGCCAAACTACATTTTGAAAATACATCATGGTATATCCGCAGAATGCATACATGACGGATAAAGCAATATTTTGCAATACATGCAGTGAGGTAAATTTATTTCGAAAGAATAGACTTGCTGTTCCTGCACACACCACAATTTTGATAAACACCAGAATATTTGCAAACAAATAAATATCTTTTGTATCTATGAACGCTACCAGCAAAGAAAACGGACTGGATACAAAAAATAATAGAATTCCCCAAAAACTGGTGCCGCCTGCATTTGCCATATTTAAAAATAAATCTGACTGGCCCAACAATACATTTTTTAAGTCCAGCAACAAAGGAACTACCTGTTGATTCATATCGCACCAGGATAATGTTCGTTGTGCAAACGGAAATAATTGAAATATCGCAAAGACAATTAAACATAAAGCTCCGGCAGCAACAGGAGGCAATAAACATTGCCAGTATTTCTTCATAGATTCACCTCGACTTATAACGTAAAAACAAAGCCTGCAAGCAAGCTTTGTTTTTTACAGCTTCTTTTATGACAACACGATTTTATGGAATACTTTTTTGCCCTTTTTCACAATGATAAAACCGTCTTTAAAGTTTTCTGCCGTAAATTGTTCTGTAGGATCAGTAATTTTTACATCATTGACAGAAATGCCTCCTTGTTCTACCAAACGGCGGCCTTCTTTCTTGGAAGGAGCTAAATTTGCTTTCATGAGCATATCCAAAATACCCAATTGACCATCTGCAAAGTCAGAAGCAGTGAAAGTGGTGGACGGCATATTGTCTGTATTTGCACCTGAACCAAACAAAGCACGAGCACCCTCTTGTGCTTTTGCTGCTTCTTCCTCCCCATGAATCAATTTTGTAACCTCATATGCAAGTATCTCTTTCACAGCATTTAATTCACTGCCTTCTTTTTTTGCATATTCATTGATTTGTTCCATTGGCAAGAAAGTAAGAATTTTCAAACACTTGATGACATCGGCGTCATCTACATTTCTCCAATATTGATAGAAATCAAACGGACTGGTTTTTTCGGGATTGAGCCAAACAGCGCCTTTTTCTGTCTTGCCCATCTTTTTCCCTTCACTGGTGGTCAGCAGTGTAAAGGTCATTCCGTATACTTCTTTTTGGTCGGAGCGGCGTACCAGTTCCACACCGCCTATGATATTGCTCCATTGGTCATCTCCGCCCAATTGCATAACACAGTTGTATCTGCGGTTTAACTCCAAAAAGTCATAGCTTTGCATGAGCATATAGTTTAGTTCAAAGAAAGAAAGTCCTCTTTCCAAACGTTGCTTATAGCATTCAAAAGACAGCATTCTGTTCACGGAAAAATGAACACCAACTTCACGCAAAAATTGAATATAATTCAAGTCCAAAAGCCAGTCTGCATTGTTTGCCATAATTGCTTTTCCATCTGAAAAATCAATCAAGCGTGACATCTGCTTTTGAAAACAACTGATATTATGTGCAATCTCTTCTTTTGTCAGCATTTTACGCATTTCGGTTTTTCCTGATGGGTCCCCCACCATACCGGTTCCTCCGCCAAACAGCGCAATTGGAGTATGCCCCGCTTTTTGTAAGTGAGACATGACCATAATTTGCACAAAATGGCCTACATGCAAACTATCTGCGGTAGGGTCAAAACCAATGTAAAATGTTACTTTATCATTGTTCAGCAATTCTTTAATTTTTTCTTCGTTTGTTGTTTGGGCAATTAAGCCTCTTTCTTGTAGTTGATCAAAAACTCCCATAATAACCTCCTAAAATTATCATTTATGACGTCTTTTGCAGGGATATAAAAAAGCCCCCTGCAAGTTATGCAGAGGGCGAATCAATCGCGGTACCACCTCAGTTTACCATACTCTCACAAGCATGGCCTTACAGGTATGAAAACATACCTTAGCTGTAACGTGCAAACACGGCATGTCCCTACTGATGCTGGGTTCAGGACAGCAGCTCAGGAATGTATGTTCAGGTTACCGCTGTATTTGCTCACACCAACCGCAAATTCTCTGTACCAGTACCGGTAACCCTACTTTTTTCCATCAATGCTATTAATAAAATATTATAATGAAACAGATTTGCATTGTCAAGTCAAATGGCCGAACAAATGCTTATGCCTTTAACTGTTTGGCAGAGTCAATCATCTCTTGTGCATTCTGCAATAACAGTGGTGTGATTGTTTCACCGCCAATCATACGAGCAATTTCTTTTGTTTGAGCCTCTTTGCTCAATGGTATTACCTGCGTATAGGTTTTATGATTTGTAACCTGTTTTTGAATTAGAAGATGATAATCGGCCAAACAAGCAATTTGCGCCAAATGTGTAATACATATCACCTGAGCATATTTGGATACTTCGTGTAATTTTAAACCTACTTTTTGAGCAGCGCTGCCGCTGATACCTGTATCAACTTCATCAAAAATCATAGTGTCCAAATCATCATGGGCAGACAGTACGGTTTGTATCGCCAGCATAATACGGGACAACTCGCCGCCGGATGCTATCTTGGCAATTGGTTTTGCAGGTTCTCCCGGATTGACTGAAATAAGAAACTGAATCTTATCACAGCCGTTGCTGTTAAGAGGAACTCTCTCTTGCTCTACCTGAAACTCAATGCCGGGCATATTTAAAAACTGCAATTCATGCTTTACCTTTTTTGTAAATTGCTCTGCTGTTTTTTTACGTTTGTCAGACAATTGTTTGGCTAACTGAATTGCTTTTTCCTTTAAGATTTCATACGTTTCGTTTAATTGAATTAACGTCTCTTCGGAATGATTGATTTGACTCAATTCTTGTCTGCATCTTTCCAAAAACGCTAACATTTCCTCTGTTGTTTGTCCGTATTTAATTGACAAGCGGTATAATAAATCCAAACGAGTTTCAATTTCAAGCAGTTCGGATGCATCGAATTCCATTTGAGATTCCTGTTCCCGTAACGCTTCACTGACATCTTCCAACCCATAAGATAATTCGTGTAATTTTTGGATGATTGGATTTAATGCAGGTAAATATTGCTCGGAGTCCTGCAAAGAAGCGGTGATTGCAGTCAGTGTAGACAAAACGCCATCGAAAGATTCATCTCCGTCAAGAGCAGCTTTCGCCGCCGTAATGGCAGAGGCAATTTTTTCAGCGTGCATCATGGTGGTTTTGCGCTCCATCAATTCTTCTTTTTCATTTTCACGCAAATTTGCTTGTTCCAATTCTTCAATTTGATAAGTAAGCAAATCAATACGGCGCAGTTTTTCCGCTTCATCGGTTGCATGTGCTCCTATTTCAGACTGAATCTGTTTTAACTCCTGATACACATTACGGTATTCCTTTACCAATGTGTTTAAATCACCCGATTCATCAATATAATGAATATGGAGTTCAGGAGAAAGCAAATGATAACTTTCATGTTGGCCATGAATATTCATTAATGTTTTTCCCAGTTCTTTTAAAGCAGAAACGGTAGCAGGGCGTCCGTTGATTCTGCAAGTACTTTTTCCTTCTGCCTGAATGGTTCTTTGTACCAACACAGAAGCATCCTCCTCCGGTTCAAACCCCAGTTCCCGTAACTTACTGATTGCTTGGTCAGTTAAATCGGTAAACAATCCGCTGACAAAAGCAGACTCTGCCCCATTTCGAACCATATCTTTGGAGGTGCGTTCTCCCAAAATACCATGCATGGAATCAATGATAATAGATTTTCCTGCGCCGGTTTCGCCTGTTAAGATATTGAATCCTTTATGAAATTCAATGGTTGCTTTTTCAATGACTGCAACATTTTCAATATATAATTGTGAAAGCACAGCATTCACCTACCCACGCATAATATTCTTTAATTGAACGGTTGTTTCGTTGGCCGCTACGATATCTTTACATAAAATAAAAATGGTATCATCTCCGGCTAACGTACCTACAATACCTGACAAATACATTGCCTCCAAAGCAACACAAATTGCCTGTGCCATACCCGGCATACATTTTACTGCAATCATGTTCATTGCAGGCTCAATGGACTCAATGGCATCTGCAAATAATGAGTCAAATTTTGGTGGTGTTGGTCTTGTCGGTTCTTTTCCCGTAGAATACTTGTACTTCCCATTTCCGGAAAGCATTTTTACAAGACGCAATTCTTTGATATCTCTGGAAACGGTTGCTTGTGTGACGTCAAATCCTGCCGACTGCAGATGTCTCATTAAATCTTCCTGCGTATAAATATCATTGTTATGAATTAATTCCAGCAATTTAGCGTGACGTTTCGCTTTCATTGGAAGTACTCCTTTCACCAAGCTTTTCTCTGGCGACTTCATAAAAATTGCGATGTTTTAATTTAATCAGCTTTGTAGTCAATGAAGAACGTTTGATTTGTATTACTTCATTTTCTTCCATATGCGCCACACAGTCTCCGTCGAGGGTTAAAATCATATCGCTGTTGTACTGAGACGTTGCAGATATAAACAACTCCGTATCTGCACCAAATACAACCGTGCGTCCAAATATGGAATGGGGACATATGGGCGTTAGCAGGATACCTTCCATTGTGGGATCCATAACAGGACCGCCTGCTGAAAAGGAATAAGCGGTGGAACCCGTAGGAGTGCTTACAATCAGACCGTCAGCTCGATATTGGCAAACGGTTTCATGCTGATACGAAACGGTTAAATCCAAAATGCGGGATAAAGAACCACGTGCGACAATCGCATCATTTAATACTTGATACGTTTGTTTTTTACCGTTTTGATAAAATGAAACTTCAAGCATCATACGTTCTTCTACTGTGTAGTCTCCGTCCATCAGACGTTCCAAACTGCACAGTTCATTGGTTTCCAATCCTGCAACATAACCGAGACGACCAACATTAATGCCAAGTACCGGTTTATTCGCAGCCGAAGCATATTTGGAAGCATGTATAATCGTACCGTCTCCGCCGATGGCGATAACGATATCACAGTGTTCAATCAGTTCCTCAATTTCCTGATAAAAAACAACCGGCTGCTGTGCAAATTCTTGTTGCATTTCATCATGCATGAAAAGCTCGGCACCAAGACGGTGTAAAATATCAATACTTTGCAAAGTATATTTACGAGCATCTTTTTTGCTCAAGTTTGGGATAACTGCAAGTTTCATTATGATTCACCGCCATTTAATTGCTGATGTGATTGCACAACTAAGGATGAAATATCCATATGAGACATATCTTCAGGATGTTCCGATTTACGAATATAAATTAAATATTCAATATTTCCCTCAGGACCTTTCACGGGAGAAAAGGTAATGTCAATGACAGAAAAGCCCTGTACCAAAACAAAATTGCGAATTTTTTCAATGACTTCCTTATGCACAGCAGAGTCGCGTACAACGCCTTTTTTCCCAACTTTTTCTTTGCCTGCTTCAAACTGCGGTTTGATTAAGCACACCATTTCCCCCTGTTCGGTCAGAAATTGGTAAGCAACAGGCAGAACCAAAGTCAAAGAGATAAAAGAAACATCCACACTGGCAAAGTCAATATCATCAGGCACTTGCTCTCGAGTGATATAGCGTACATTGGTACGTTCCAGATTTACCACATTCGGATTTGTCCTTAATTTCCACGCGAGCTGTCCGTAACCCACGTCAATGGAATATACTTTTTTCGCACCGTTTTGCAGCATGCAATCGGTAAATCCGCCTGTGGAAGCGCCAATATCCATACAAATTTTATCTTTCAATGAAATATCAAAGGTATGCATGGCTTTTTCCAGTTTTAATCCACCGCGGCTGACATAAGGCAATCCGCCGCCGCGCACTTCAATTTTTGCATCTTCTGGGACAGGTGTTCCGGGTTTATCGGATTTTTGATTATCTACATATACTTGTCCCATCATGATTAAGGTTTTGGCTTTTTCTCTGCTTTCAGCCAATCCCATATCAAATAATAAACAGTCTAAGCGTTTTTTCTCACTCACAATGTGCACTCCGATACTATGGTTTCTACCATGCTGTCTTTATCCAGTTTCAACAGTTGATGCGCCTCTTTCATGGTAGCTTGTTTTACAAATTGATTGTCAATGGCGGTTACATGATAACTCCCTTTAAACTCAGTATCATGCAGCAAAAAATAAAAATGTTCTGCCAAGCCGCCTTGCTGAATTCCCTCTTCAAAAAAGTATAGATGTTTTGCCTTTGCAGCCTCCAAAACAGCCGCTTTGTCAACAGGTTTTATACGGTTCAACTTAATAATACGTACAGATATTCCGCGACTTTTTAGTTCTTCCAAAGCAAGACACGCATTGGAAAAAATGCGTCCGTATGTAACAATCACATGTTCTGCCGACTCATCTCCGTAGCAATCAAAGGAATTTCCCGTTATCTGAAAATCGGACGGTTTGTATAACTCTTTGCCTCTCGGATAGCGAACGGCAACCGCTCCGTCACATTCTTTCACAGCCGTATCCAAATCCATACGCAGTTCATCATAATACGCAGGAGAATATACGGTTAAATTCGGCACCGTATTCAAAAAGGCAACATCGAATACACCTTGATGTGTTTCACCGTCCTCTCCCACAATACCCGCACGGTCTATGGCAAATATCACTTTTACGTTCTGAATTGCCACGTCATGAATGATTTGGTCATACCCGCGCTGCAAAAATGTAGAATAAACCGCAAATACAGGCAACGAACCGCCTGCCGCCAAACCGCCTGCAAAACAAACGGCATGTTCCTCAGCAATGCCCACATCAAAAAAGCGTTTGGGGAACCGAATACCAAATTCGTTTAATGCCGTACCTGTTTGCATTGCAGCAGTAATGGCACAAATTTGGTCATTTTCTTCTGCCAGTTTACAAATATGCTCTCCGAATGTATTGGAAAACGATTCCCCCGACACAGCGGAACCTTCTCCTGTTGCCACATCGAACTTAGAAACGCCGTGGAACGTATCCGGGCGTTCTTCCGCGAATGCATATCCTTTTCCCTTGTTGGTAACCATATGCAGCAGTACAGGCTGATGCATACGTTTTGCATTTTCCAGTACATGAATTAAGTTTTCTACATCATGACCGTCAAACGGACCATAGTAAGCAAAGCCCATATCCTCAAAAATTGTGGTATTGTAAAGCATTTGTTTTACAATTTTCTTTGATTTTTTTACTACACGGTACATAGGAGCGCCAATCACAGGCAAATGGTCCAGAGCTTTCTCCACATTTCCTTTTGCCTGCAAATAGGACGGTTCTGTACGGATGCTTGTAAGATAGCGGGACATGGAACCTACATTGCGGGAAATGGACATTTTATTGTCATTTAAAATAACAATAAAATTCTTATAGCAGTTTCTGGTATATCTGCCCGCATTGTTTAACCCCTCATACGCCATACCGCCTGTTAATGCGCCGTCTCCAATGACTGCAATGACATGGTCGTCACGTTTATGCAAACGTTTTGACTGCGCAATACCCAAAGCAGCAGAAATAGAAGTGCTGGCATGACCAACATCAAACGCATCGTATTTGCTTTCACTGCGCTTTGGATAACCGGAAATACCATCTTTGGTTCTTAAACCGCTGATGTCGTCTTTTCTTCCCGTTAAGATTTTATGCGCATAAGATTGATGCCCTACATCCCAGACAATCGCGTCATTGGGCACATCAAATACACGGTGTAGTGCAACCGTAAGTTCCACTACGCCAAGATTGGAAGCCAAATGACCGCCGTTGTCCGAAACAGCGCTTATTATTTTTTCACGAATTTCATGACAAAGCATCGGAAGTTTACGAACAGGTATTTTACGCAAATCTTCCGGAGAATTTACCATTTTTAAAAGGTAATCCATAGTTCATACCCCATTAATATAACACAATTTTACTAAGCAATACCCGCTCTTTGTTTTGCGGCAGTCACTGTATTTTTCAGTAACATTGCAATGGTCATTGGACCAACGCCACCCGGAACAGGGGTGATAAAAGAAGCCTTCTTCTCCACTGAGTCAAAATCAACGTCCCCACATAATTTTCCGTTTTCATCACGGTTCATGCCAACGTCAATTACGACTGCCCCGTCCTTTACCATATCTGCAGTCACAAATTTTGCTTTTCCCACTGCAGCTACCAAAATGTCTGCCTGACTGCAAACTTCTGCTAAGTTTTCAGTACGGCTATGGCATATGGTAACGGTGCCGTGTTCATGTAACAGAAGCATAGACATTGGTTTGCCTACAATATTGCTTCTGCCAATAACTACACAGCGTTTTCCTTTAATAGAAATACCTGTGGAATGAATCAGCTCAATAACGCCTGCCGGAGTACATGGCAAAAAACTGTAATCACCAATCATAATGCGTCCCACATTCACAGGGTGAAACGCATCTACATCTTTGGCTGGATTGATATTTTCAATCACCAATTGTTCGTCCAGACCTTTAGGCAAAGGAGACTGCACCAAAATACCGTCTATATCTTGTTTTTCATTTAGTTTGTGTACCAAATCCAGCAATTCTTCTTGCGTGGTCTCTGCCGGTAACGCGTATTCTTCCGAATGAATTCCAACTGCCTGACATGCAAGCTTTTTATTTTTTACATAGGTTTTGGAAGCGGGATCTTCACCAACAATCACAACCGCCAAACCGGGATGAATTCCCTTTTCTTTCAGTTGTTTTACTTCTTCCGCAACTTGCTCTTTTACTTTTGCGGATACTTCTTTTCCATTAATGATTGTCGCCATTTTGATTTGCTCCTTTGTTGTCTTTTTCATCTGATTGTTTGGTTGTTTCTTCCGTAGACTGATTGTCAATAATCTCATGAATCACTTGATTGTCCACTTTAATTTCGTTATCTGCTTGTTCTTCTGCGGAAACGCTTTCCTGTGGTTCCATAGGAGCAGGAGACGTTTTTTCCTGCACGGTTGATTCCTCTTTTACCGTTTTTGAAACATGTTCTCTTTTGGTATCATGAGAATCTTTATGTTCTTGATGGTTCGTTTCTGTTTTATGGCGGTCTTTTTTCTCTGCAGGCTCGAATTTAGAAAGAGGATTCATTGCAGCAACTCGTTCTACATTCGCAGCCATGACTTGCTTGAGTCCGCATCCTGCCAAAATTCTTCGATTGCGGAATACAATAAGCAAAACAATGCCTGCCAAAATAGTTACAACGGCCACCAACTGAGAAACTTTAATCGGAAGATACGGCACATACAAACTATCTGTTCTCAGTGCTTCGATAAAGAATCTGCCTGTTCCGTACCAAATGAGATATAATAAAAAGGTTTGTCCATCATATTGACGGAATTTTGTAGTAAAAATATGAAGTACAATGAATCCCAGTACGCACCACATGGATTCATAGAAAAAGCAAGGATGTACAGGGGAATCCGGCGAAACCGCCAGAGTATTTTCACTCACCATTCCCCAAGGCAAAGAGGTTGGTCCGCCAAATGCTTCTTGGTTGATAAAGTTTCCCCAGCGTCCGATTGCTTGTCCAATCAGAAAGCCGAGCACACCGATATCCAGTACCGCAAGCACATTTTGTTTTCGGAATTTGGCAAACAGGCCGCCAACCAATAAGGCGCCTATAATGCCGCCGTATATGCCCAATCCGCCCTCATGAATATAGAAAATACTGATTGGGTCTTTGATAAATTTATCACCCGGATAAAAGATAACATAATACAAGCGGGCGCCGATGACGCCTGCAATTAATCCGACAATGATTGTATCCAGTAATCTGCTGCGGTTAATATTCATTTTTTTACACATGACCATTGCATAGATTACCGCTAATAAAAATCCTGTTGCAATGAGCAATCCGTACCATTTGATTTCAAAGGATCCAATCGAAAAAGCGGTTGAGTTGATGTCAAAACTCCAACCCAAACCTGGGAATTCCACATGACTCATTATTTTGCTTCCTCCATAGGGGTAATCGGCTCAACGATGGACAAGGCTGCATATTGTTCCAACATATGCGTCTGCAAACTTGCAGTTACTTCTTCCAGTGTAATTTCTGCCAATGCGTCAATATATTCAAACAATTCACGGTTGGAAAAAGAAAGTGCGATTAAGCAGTTTGCAATTGTCTCTGAACTGTTTAAAGCCGCTACATTTCGTCCGTAGATTGCTTTCTTTGCTCTTTCAAAATCTTCCTTTGGAATGCCTTCTTTTCTTAAGCGATTTACTTCTTTTTTGATACATTCTGCAACTTGGTCAGGATTTTTTGATTCTCCCGCAAAAATAATACTTGCATAGCCGGGACCTTCAAAAAATTCATAACTGAAGGAGGATTCATTGATTAAGTTGGATTTCTGCAATTCACGGAACAAAGGAGATGCTTCCGAAGCTAAAATTTCCAGCAATAGCTCCACAGCAGCCAACTCTTTCACAGTTCTTCTGTTTTTACCTGCCTCTTCCTTAAAGCCGAATTGGAATAAAGGCGTTGCAACAGATAATGCTTGTGTTACTTTACCCTTTACAACACTGCGTGGTTCTTCCTCAAACACACGGTCTACAGCAAACGGCTCGGCCGGTTTACAATATTGATCAACCAGTTTTAATACGGTTTCTTTATCGATATTTCCGGCCACACATAAAGCCATATTATGCAGGTCATAAAACGTATGGTAGCATTGATACAGCAATTCAGGGGTAATGTGAGAAATACTTTCAACAGTTCCTGCAATATCAATTTTAACAGGATGTGTGTGATATAAAGCACCCAGTAAATTAAACATCACACGCCATTGAGGGTCATCGTCATACATGCGGATTTCCTGTCCTATAATCCCCTGCTCTTTTTGTACGGTTTGTTCCGTAAAATAAGGAGACTGGACAAAGTCCAATAAGATTTCCAAAGATGCTTCTACATTTTCCGTACAGGAAAATAAATAGCAAGTCATATCAAAGGAAGTGTATGCGTTAGCGGAAGCGCCTGTTTTTGCATAACGCGCAAAAGCATCTCCGTCTTCACTTTCAAATAATTTATGCTCCAAAAAGTGCGCAATACCCTCCGGTACTGTATGAACAGTATCTTCGTCAGAACGGCGGAATTGATTGTCAACAGAACCGTATTTGGTTCCAAATACCGCATACGTAGAATTGCTGTTTTCTTTTGGATAAATAAAAACAGTTAAGCCGGACGGGTGTTCTAATTTATAGTAAGTGTCTCCGACACGTTTTCCTGTAATGGTTTGTAAAGACATAATATCACTCCTCTTCAGTTCCAACCAAACGGTAAATGGTATCCAATGTTACTTTTTGTGCGGCTGCAATGATTTCCTCACGAGTTACTTCACTGATTTCCTCCGCAGCCTGTTCCGGAGTTTGCGTATCCGGCATAAAAATTTGAGAGATATACCAGCTTTCGGTACTGCCCAAATAATCGCCTATGGTACGGTAACTGTTACATACGCTCAATTTTGCCGATTGAAGTTCTTCCTCTGTAAAGTTGCCTTGTTTCATTTCTTCCAGTTGATTTAGAATCTCATTTTTGGCAGCTTCAATATTTTGGGTCTCTACGCCGCTTTCCACAGTCATAATGCCTTTGTTGCTGTTGTATCTGGCTGCGCAATAATAACAAAGGCTCATCTTTTCACGAACATTTAAAAATAGTTTGGAATGGGGTGTTCCACCAAACATTGCAGTCATTAATTTTGCTGCAACAATTTCTTTTTGCGGTGCGGCAATTTGAGTACGGAAACCCATAACCAATTTAGATTGTGCCACTTCCATACTTTCGCTGATATCTTTTACCTCTGTCACATCTGTAACAATATCAGAAGAACAAACAACCACTTGACTGCGGTCCACTTTTTCAAATGCTGTTTGAAAACCTTCAAATACCAAGTCAGGATTACAGTTCCCCAATGCCATAATGCGAATGCGGGCATGAGCAATCAAATAAGACCAAGCTTCTTTTAAATCATTGGGCTGCAATGCACGTACTGCATCTTTGGACCCAAAACGCGGAATGCCATATGGCTCTTTATCGCACATAATTTCTTCGCAACGATGCTTGGCATAGATACGTTTATCATTGAATTCCGAATCAATCAATTCCATTGTTTGGCGTATTTCCTGATTAAAATCTTCCTGACGGAACGTACCGTTTTCAAACGGAGGATCAAAAATAATACTGCACATCAATTCAGCCAGTTCTTTTGAAACAGATTCTCCGTTTAGTGTAAATTGGTCTGCCAATCCTACAGTAGAAATACTCAATAATTGCGTATCCCCCAATTTTTGTACCTCTGCATTGAGGCTTGCACCATATAATTCGGAAAGGCGCCGGCTTAACTGTGTATAATCGGGATACTGTTTACTTGCGCGGCATAATAATGCAGGCAAAACAGCATTGGCAGAAATATGATTTTTATCTATTGGTAACATAAAATGAACGGAGATTCTCATTGTTTTAAAATTTGTATTTTGAATACTTTGAAAATCGACACCGTTACATACAACACGTTGGTTGATTTCACTCATGAATACTCAACTCCAATTTTTGATATTTTATTAGATTAAAATTTAATATATTATAGCATAGAAAAATCAGGTATGAAAGAAAATTCCAATGAAAACTTATAAATATACAATGAATTTACAGAATATTTTCAATCATTCTCATTGATATTATCATTATCTTAACCATATTTTGTGTAAAAACAAATAAAGAGCGTGAAATAACGCCCTTTATAAAAGTCATATTATTTTGTTTATAATTGCTCTAAAGCTTGGGATAAATCATCCAGAATATCTTGAGGATTTTCGATGCCGACAGATAAACGAATCATATTCGCTTTTACACCGGCTTCTTCCAACTGTGCATCTGATAACTGACGGTGCGTTGTGCTGGCAGGATGCAATACGCATGTGCGCAAATCGGCAACATGAATGACAATGGAAGCAAGTTTCAACCCTTCCATAAATTTTGCCGCTTCTTCTCTTCCGCCTTTTACGCCAAATGAAATCACACCGCACGTACCGTTTGGCATATATTTTTGTGCAAGTTCATAATAAGGATTGCTTTTTAAACCCGGATAGTTAATCCATTCCACTTTTGGATGATTCTCCAAAAATTCAGCAACGGTCTGCGCATTGGAGCAATGACGTTCCATACGCAGTGCCAAAGTTTCCAAACCTAAATTTAATAAAAATGCATTTTGCGGTGCTGCCTGTGCGCCAAGGTCACGCATTAAGTGAGTACGTGCCTTGACAATATATGCGGCATTGCCGAAACGTTCCGCATAAATCACACCGTGATAGGATTCATCCGGTTCTGTAAATTCAGGGAATTTTCCGTTTTTCCAGTCAAAATTACCGCTGTCCACAATAGCTCCGCCCAACTGTACAGCGTGACCATCCATATATTTGGAAGTAGAATGTACCACAATATCGGCACCAAATTCAAATGGACGACAGTTGATTGGAGTAGGAAATGTATTGTCTACAATTAAAGGCACTTGATGTGCATGAGCGCAATCTGCATATAACGCAATATCTGTCACCACCAATGACGGATTGGATAATGTCTCAACAAATACGCATCTTGTATTATCGCGAAAAGCGGCATTAATTTGGTCAGCTGTCGCATTCGGCTGTAAAAAGGTTACGTCAATCCCCAACTCTCTTAATGTTTTATAAAATAAGTTGAAGGTACCGCCATAAATTGCGCTGCAGCAAACCATATGGTCGCCTGCATGACAAATATTCAAAACCGCAATTGTAGAAGCAGCTTGTCCGGATGAAGTAATCATTGCCCCTACTCCACCCTCTAAAGCAGCAATTTTCTTCTCCACGGCATCTAAAGTTGGATTGGCTAAACGTGTGTAGAAAAATCCATCTGCTTCAAGGTCAAACAATTTCCCCATAGTTTCTGCACTGTCATATGTATATGTAGTGCTTTGTGCAATTGGTACTACTCTGGGTTCACCGTTTTTTGGTTCGTAGCCTGCATGAATGCATGTGGTATCCGGTTTTAGTTGTTTCATAACTTAAAAATCCCCCCATATTAAACTTTAGGAAAACCAGCCCTTTACAAATCCCATTGCAAAGTCCGTAAGTGCTACTACACCCCAAATAACCAGTCCAAATGCAACTGCTGCTACAATACGTAAGGCCCACTTTTTCCCTTTGCTCAGCTTTGATTTTTGTTCGTTTGCATCGGCACTTTCTTCCCCTTGATAAGGGGCGTGCTTTTTTAAATCTTCCAACACAATATGTAACGTTTCATTTGCCTTTTCCCAATCTGCATATTGCACGAACAGTTCAAACACACCCTCTTCAATGGTAGGTTTCCTGTCAATGTAAATCCCTCTGGCACGAAATGCGTCTAAAATTTCATTAGATTCAGCATACATGGCAGCAGTTAATAAAACCAAATTTCCGGGCTTTGGTTCTGTAAGCGGCCCATTACAATTAGAACAAGTTGTCTCATTTTCATATAGTGCATGGCATTTGGAACAATATAGCATAGGTGTAATCACTTCCATTCTTGGTAATTATCATACCATAGGAGATATGTTGTTACAAGTATCGGTTTTTCATAAAATACAAAATATCAGCTGGTAAAGTACCAACTGATATTTTTGTAACCTATTCTTTAGAGATATACATACCGGAGATAGAATAAATTGTGCCGGTAGCGTCAACATAAATTAGATGTCCATCAGCACCTAAAATGCCCAAAGTGGAGCTTTCTCCGAATATACAGGAGCCTTGTTGTGAATAGCCTCCCCACATGTTATCATTGTTACTAACAATCACATGAAGTTGCTGCCATAAGGTAGGGTCAGTTTCAAATGGTAAGCCCGTAATATACATATTTCCACCGGATCCTTGATTGGTAATCGTAATTCTGCCTACTACATATACCAATTTTCCAAATTTGTAATAATATCCATATGAAGTATAAGAACCATCAAAGTTATTATTATAGTTATGTAGTTGTGGCGACCATTCTCCGGTTATAAAGAAATCGTCAAATGTTGGCATTTGTACCAACTTACCGTCAGAGTTTAAAGAAGCAACCCCATTTGCAACTCCTACTGTATTTGCCGCAACCGCTCCTACGTCAGTCGCAGTTAAAGCAACATTTGCGGTAAGAGGTTTTCCGTTAATGGTTCTGCCGGTAGGAACTGCCCCAACATCGGACGCCGTCGGCATTTGTACCAACTTGCTATTGGAATTTAAGGTAGCAACACCATTTTCCTTTCCCAACAAAGATGCGTCTACTGCTCCGGTATCCGCCGCATTCAGTACAATATCAGAACTTAAAGGTTTACTGTTTACAGTTCTGCCGATGGGAACTGCTCCGACATCAGACGCTGTAGGCATCTGTTTTAGTTTTCCGTTTTCATCCAAACCCGCAGCTCCGTTGGAAGCATTCAACTTTGCAACATCCAATTTCGTATTTTGTAAACTTTGAATATCAGATTTTAATTCTGTTTTCAAATCTAACACAACACCTGTAGTTGCATAGGCGTCTGCTGTTACCTGAACCGTAATTTGATTTGTGTTTGCCACAATCAGACGTACCACGTAATCATTGACATAGTTTGGACTTTCCTGATTGGAAGGAATGATATCAGGCTGATTTTCTGCGGCCTGTATCACCATAAATAATACATCATCTTCTTGATGTTCCAGTTTTGCATAAATGCCAATTTGATATAAAGAAAAACCAGTTAAAATATTTTGATTGCTGAGTGTTATGCGAAATTGTAAATTGCTTTCAATGGATTGTGATGGATAAAGAACCATATCTTTCGGATTTTGAATGTCGGTTAGTTCTTCCAAACTGCCTTCTGTTCTTGTATCACCACATTCCGCTTTTGTTATTACAAGATGCTGCTCAGAAATATAAGACAATAAGTTTTTTCCCGTATTTGTAATAACGGATGTCCATTTAGATGTTGACATTACAAATCACCTCCTGCTTGTAACTTCCGATTGCTGTTCCAACATAAAGTTTTGAAGGCAATGAAGTCATTTCAATTAATGTTTCTTGTAAATGAGCCGGTTTCAGCTCTCTAATCGCTTTCAAAAAACCATCTTTATTTTCAATGGCTGATGCTGTTCCGTCAAATTTAATTTCAAAACGGAACTCGTCGTTGTATTCAATTATCTCTACATCGCTGTTACAAAAGCTCTTTGCAACGTTTTTCATCATTTCTAACGTTGCAGTCCCATTCCCACGCAATTTTGATAAAATACAAGCTCGTCTAAACTCCAAACTACGGGTGGTATCAGCCTCAATTCCATATAAATATTCCCATATAGGTAACGACCAAGTTGCAGTTTGAACATTTAATTGATTTAAAAACTCTTCACGCTGTATCCACGCAGAATTGATCTGTTTGGTAAATGCATTTTGTAAATCGACTACTTCCGGACTGTTCTGATAAAAGTCAGGTAATTGCTCAATGAGAGGACGTATTGCCTTGATTCCATCTCTTGTCATATTAAGAGCCCTCCCGTTTGTATACTTCCACATTGTTTATAATGATTGACTCCAAAGAAGGTACTTGATTAAAATCAATTTCAATGACGCCTTGGTTTTCATCATCAGTTGCACCGTTGATAAGGAACGAAGTGTAGTCATCTACCAAATCGACATTTAAAATCATATAAGAGATTCTGTGAAAATTAATCTTGTACTCTTGAAAAGCAATACTTTTCAAGTAAGCATCCAACAAATTTTTAAACTGTTCACCAATGGACAAAATTGCTTTTTCTTTTCTTTGTTCATCCATACCATCTTCGTTTACCAATTTTACAGTTGCATGAACGGAAATGGGAAATCGTTTTGCACTTTCTACAAATACAGTTGCACCAATGGGCCGAACTGTCTCTATATATTCCTTACAGTTATTTTCAATGACTTTATCAACCGGTTCACTGTCTTTTCCAAGAATTAAAACCAACAATTGATTCCCTTTGTCTTGATACTTTTCAACGACTCTTGCATGCTCTACCCCTGCAACTGATAAAGCCCATTTTTCATAATCATAAATATTCCCGCTTGTACTTGGTTTTCTTAAATATTGGTATAAACGCTCTACCAGGTCTTTATCCGTTTCGGGGTCTGTACCTCCATTCGCACTTGTAGAGGTAACGGTTGGCAAGGAGCTTTGCGAAACAGCAAACTGGTGAATGCTGTTTTCCGGAACATTGTACTGTGACCCCACTTCTCTTGCAGTTACTGTACCGCTTCCTTCCCCATTTGATATTTCAATCGGATTTGTATTTACAAATATCAAACCGCTATCTGTTGCAAATTCTGTATTGGCTTCTATCGTCATATCAGATTCATGATGCAGAGTAACCGTGGCGATTGCTTTTGTTCCTTCTTTTCGTTTGATGCCATATTCTTCACAACGTTTATCTATGTACTCTCCGGATGTTTCATCTACAAATGCAATTGGCAGCATAGCTCCCATAGAACAGTATAAATTCCAAATTTGATAAGCTACTGCGCTCACCATTTCATTGGTATAACTGCCTTCCCGTTTGTCTGCATCAGATGTCATATCTTCTAAAATTTTGCTTTTTATTTCCTCGTATGTTTGGGTATTGAACTCAAGCATTGACTTTCACCTCCCCATAACGTGTATTTAGTATGCACGAAATTGACAATACATCATTTGTAAAAGATACGCTTACTTCTTTTACATCAGTAATATAAGGATTTTCCGTTAGAGTTTGGCGCACATAACGCATGGCTTCACTCTGTTTCAATTCTTCCGATACTGTTTGACCGATTAATGATTCTAACTGACATCCATAATTCCAACTGTAAATCGGATAAATATATTTTTGTACATGCAGCGCTTTCCAAGCCCAAACCAGTACAGCTTCTTTTCCCGTAATCCATTTGGGACTTCCATTTTTATAAATTGGAATATTATGTTCAAAATCCCATGCAACTTCTTTATACATGGGTAAAGATGCATCTTTCAACTCCAGCTCCGGTTGAATCATCGGAAATAAATTCATCCATTCACCACCTTACACAAAACCAAATGCATAGAATCGTCTTGATTGCTTACCGTAATCAATTGCTCCCCTATATTTGGTTTTGTTTCTTCATTTAACAACGTTTGATTGATTAACAGTTCTGTTCCACTGCAAGGAATACCACCAATTTTGACTGTAAACGGAGATTGATTTAACAATGTACTGATACGAAATGTTTGAAAGACCGAACGCTGCCGTTGGTCAACATCATTTCTCTGCATATTGATTAAAGCTGAAAAAGGATTTTCTTCCATATTTCTCCTCCTATGTCGGATCTGTACCTGATTCTTTTTCGTCCATGACATTTTTTAAATTTAAAACCAATTTATTCAAGTAAATTCCATTTTTCCATGTATGAGTGTCACCATCAATATAAAACAATCCATTGATTCCCGTATAAGGTTCTTTGACAATGACAGAATTTCCGGTAATATTACGGGTATCACCAAGATTGTTCACCGTAATTTTTTGAGTTACTCCATTGTCATCCAAAGTTTTTTGCGCTTTGTCCGAGACATCATCTTTTCCTTGAGACATGTAACTTTGCATAAGGCCATAAAGTTTTATATATTCATCATTTTTCATGGTTTTAATCAAATTGTCATTGGAATCATAAATGACTACTTGATTCACCATATTTTGAACACTTTCTGATACACTTGCATCCATTAAATTTGAGCCGCCTTCCAATACCAAAGTATTTTTTTGACCTTCTTTTTCGCGAATGCAAAGCTTTGTACCTTCAAATCTGGTAATATATTTTTTATGTGTTTTTTCAGATGCAATGGTATATGCGCTTTGAATGATATCGTATAAATTGCGTCCAATAAAATTTTTCGTAATGGAAATTCCGGTGGATGCAATGTCTCCTACAGGAATGCTGAAATCTCCGCAAATTCTCCTCGCGATTGCCTCAGGAGTTTGATTGGTAAATTTATAAGTAGCTTCATTTTTCTTTAAGTAAAATCCCCTGTCAAAGCAAGTAACATCAATGGTATTTCCATTGGTGCTTTTTTGCCTGCTGAAGATATTTCCTTGAAACATAATCTCATTATTCTCCGTTAAAGTGACTGCATTTCCCAATTCACAGCGAATGGAAGGAATGCTGTTGTCGATTGGAGAAGATACCATAGAAAAATCCAATGTCCTGGAACATTGCTGATAATCACCGGATAACGAAACGGTTGTCACCAATTGTGTAATATCAAAGGTACCATCACTGTTTTTGATTGTTATATTCATAATCATTCACCTACAGTAAAGAACGGTCCGGAATTGTGACAACTTGTCCGGGATAAATTAAATTTGCATTTGCTATACCGTTGTATGAGGCCAATTTCCAACAAAGAGTTGCATCTCCGTAATAGCGATAAGAAATATCCCACATGGTGTCTCCCCATACCACAGTGTAATAATCCATATGAGGAGGTGTTTCTTCTACAGGAGCATCCTCTGTTTGAATTGCATTTAATTCCCGTACTTGTCTTAATTTAATGGAAGCATAAACATCGTTGGTACCATCCTGCTCAGACAGCGTGATGTTTTCTACTACCACCGGTAAATTTACTGTGGTATCCGAAACAACAAAACGCAATTTTGTACGTTCCTCTGACCATTTGATAAACATTTCCGCCGATGTATAAGGATTTTCATGATAGGTTCCCACAACAAACGGATATTTTTTTGAGGGAAACATGCAGTCAATGCTGATGGTTGACAAAGTGCTGTAACCTGCAATATTGACATCGCCCATAGTATGAATATTCACTGTTTCTACTCGAATACCGTAATCTACTTTGAAAGATTTAGGAGAAATCGGCAAAATATATTCGCTGCCTTCGCCATATTTAAAAATAAATTTTCGTAGCATAGCTCCTCCTTTTTAAAATTACTTCAACTAAATTTCTTTTCAGCATAAATCTTTTATAAAAACAAAAGGCATTCAAATATTGAATACCTTTTGCCGCCAATTATGTAATTGCATAAGCTTTCTGCATTTCGGCCACAAAGGCTTTTGCTACTTTTGTAATATCTGCTTCTTCACGAATTACAAATTGATTTCCTGTTACAGTAACGCTAGGTATATTTTTTTGTTGACGTACCTGTTGTGCGGTTAATACCTGTTCGCCTTGGTGCAATAAAGTCGGATAATTGTCATACGGAACGCGTTCAAGACCAAATGCATTGTGAAAAAATAATGATGGTTTAGGAAAAGAATATGATGAATCTTTATTTGAATTACTATATTGATATAATTTTTGGGCATCCGAGCTCCCCGATAAAGAAGAGTCTTTAATATAATTATTAAAATTTTGAAAAGAAGTGGAATTTGTATCAATGTTCCCATCTTCTAAAGAAGCTACCACATTGCCTAATAATCCTAAATCTTCTACCTGGATTAAATTTTTATGAGTTTGCGCCCATATGCCACGAATATATTCACTTACATTAGACATAGCATTATCTACACCTTTTGCAAATGTAATACTTAAAGCGTAGACATCTTGAGTAAAAGATACAACAGAATTTTCTACTATTGATTGAGCTAATTCATTGTTGGAATCTGATACTTCTTGTCCTAAATCTGTTTTTGCAAAATTCTCTTCGGATGTAATTTTTGCTATGGATAGCTGATTATCTAATGCTAAACCATCTCGATTTGCTAAGTTTTCATCTGTAATATCATTGTTCAAAACAATGTTCAATTCTTCAAGCAATGCTGCATCTTGTTGATTATCTATTTCAGCCTTAGTACGTCCTGTTTCGTATTTTATTTGAGTTAATTTTTCTCCATTTTCATTAAAGAACTGTATATTTTTTTCTAATTGTTCTTTTCTTTTAGTATTGTAACCTTCACCTTCAGCTGTTTTTAATTGATTTAAAGAATTTTGCCATTCAGACGCTAAGTCATTATATGTTGTATTATCTTCAGATTCTTGTTGAACAGTATTTAATGTCGCTGAAATAACTTCATCACGTGTAATTATTCCATTTTTTATCGAATTTTCTACTTGAGTTTCAGAAATATTTTTTTCTTTTGCAAGCTGTTGATAAACATCAATATTATCAGAAGTATTCTTTAAATTTTCCAGTATAGGAATTATATTTTTATTAACATCTTTTAAATTAGAAAGTTGGGTGGCTAAATCAGTTATCTCGGTAATAGTTAAACCATAGTTTAGACCAAAATTTTTAATTGTTTCTAAAACATCTTTTGTTTGCTCCTCATCATATGCGTCAGACAATATGCTATTTAACTTTGTATGTGTAGATTTTGACTGTATCATTGCAGCGTATGGTGATTTATAACGACTATTCTTGTCTTCTAGTGCTGCAGCTAAAGCCGAACCTTCTGTTAAATCTGAGATTCTTGTTTGCTGTTCTAAATTATATCTATTCGTAACATAATTTTTAAATGCAGATTTAGTTTTATCATCATTTTGTATATTTTCTGTTGCAAAATCCTGATTATTATTAGAATCAATTAAACTTCCAAAAACATAGCCACCGATTGTTCCAATTGCACCTCCAACTCCACCGCCAAGTGCCGTGCCGATTGCACCACCTATGGCAGCAAAATCCCCTGCATAATTGCTTTGGCTAGCTTGGGCATTAGATTGGCTTGAATTATTTTCATAATACGAATTGTAAGTTCCACCATAGATAATACTGTTAGAATGAATCCCACCATTCTTGGAGGCCAAATATTTATTTCCATTACCCCACACGGTTCCTGCTCTGTTATCAGCTTTACTATACTCAGTTACAAAATTAGCTAACTCTTTCCTAGCATCTTGCGCACTTTTTGAGATACGTTCTATTTGTTTATTCACATTACTGTAATTTGCATTGGCAAGCTGCAAAACCATTTGGTCTGCTGCATTGCCGGTATTTTTAAATTGCTGCTGTAAATCACGTAGTGTTTGCTGCGCTTTTACTGCATCTATATTCAAAGATATCTTTTCTTTATTTAAACTTTTAATCTTTGCGGTAAGTTCTTCTATATCTTTATTAAATGCAACGGTTTTTTCACGCATGGAAGAAATACTTTGTGAGTATTGATCCTGAACACTAACCGATATACTTATGTTTCTTGCCATTATACTTGCCCTCCGTTGCACTCCTGCTCACAAAAGGCTCTGATTAACTGTTTTTCTCCCGGCGGCATACGATAAAAATGTCCCGGCATAACGTTTTTTTCTCTAAAAAGATAATACATCAGATTTAATTCGGGATCTGTGGTTATTTTTTTTTAATTTCTTTTAAAGTAACAACACGATAACCGCTTAATTTTTCAATCTCGCGGGAAATATCTTCAATTTCGCCCGGCAAAAGCAAACGTTTGATTAAATCAACAGTGGTTTCACAGCCATACTTTTCTCTAAGTTCTTTTGAACGAAAATCAGGGGCAACAACGCCTTCCAGTACAATGTAAACAGAAGTTTCTTTTTGATGTAATTCTTTAATTTCTTCAACACGGTCATAACTGAGTGTACGGAGCTCTAAAACAGCCTCTTCACCGCACTCTTGCGACCAACGTTTATGTACGTAAGATTTTGAGATTTTATTTGGTATTTCATGCTGCAATAATATATCCTGTACACTTCTCATCATTACACCGCCTCAATTGTATCTAAAAATTCATATTTTGTGAAAGTAAATGGTGCTGTAATATTCCCTTTTGTTCCAACTTTCCAGTCAGCAACCGTTAAATCATCGAAAGAAACGTTTCTCAATACAACACGTTCTGCACCATATGCATCCGGATCGCTTAATTTAGAAGTCACAGTAAATCTGACATCTTCACCTTTATTAATTTTAGTACCGATTAGATTAGCCATTCTGCTGGATACTTTATACATCTCCATAGAACCGGTACCTTTAATTGCAAGAATTTTGCTGTCAACTTCCATTTGTCCGCATTGCTGCACATCTTCTTTTGTAAAAGCATGTTTTGCTTGAAGAGCATAACATTCGCCCACATATTCACCATCAAGCCAAACTTCTCCCCATGTACCTGAAATTACTCGTTTTGCGCTATCAAATGCCATAATTATGATCCACCTTTCTTTATTAAACTGCAACGTTGAGGGATACTTCCTCAATTGCATCCAACACTTTTACGGTTGCTTTCAAAAATACTTTATCTTCTGTATCCGCTTCGCGAATTTCTTGTTCGTCCATTTCATCTACATTGGTGCCTTTTTCTTTTAGAAATGCAGTTTGTGCATCCAAATCGATTTCAACGGAAGAAGCGCCTTCCTGCAAAATACCGGCAGACTCCATTTCTAAGAAATAGCCTTTGATTGCAGTTAGTAATAGACACTTATTGTCATAGCTGTTTGCAAACTTACCAATGTAAGTATCTTCAATTGTGGTTGCCAAGTCATAACGAATCATATCCAAAGCTTCCACAATTTTAATTTTCTTAAAGATTTCACTTTTACCTTCGCCAATCGTTTTTAGGCTGGTAACACCACGAGCAACTTTTACTTTTTTGCCGTCATGCATAAGAATGAACTCTCCGTTGTCAATTGCAGTATCCATATCACTTTTATTTTTGCGTTCAATATTGCTCACTTCGGTAAGAGGTGCATAAGTGCAAGAAATTGTCATTGGCGTACCTGCAATTAAGCCGGCAATACGGCTGCAAAATGCATTTGCCTGATATGTTTTTTCACCAACAGCAATAGAATCGGTAGTAAAATTAACAATTGCTTCACTGTCAGCTGCTAATTTTGGCAAAACTGCTTTTGGTGTGGCATTTTCTTTTCTTCTTTCCAAAATCCATGTTTTGATTTCTGTTGCTTGTGTCTCATTGGCAGTACATGGTCCAACCAAATAATCAATTTGTTGTGTTGCCATATAATCCAAACCGAGTTTCAGACTTGGAAATTGTTCTTCCGGTTCTTCGGTTACTTTGATTGCGTAAATCACCAGTGATCTTGGCTGATTGATGTAACCTGTAAAAGCACGTTCAATATAAAGTTTATTCTCTTCACTAAAACGTGTATCCATATCAGAAACTTTAGTAATTGTAAAAGCGCCTTCAACGATAGGATCTTGCAAAATCATTCCAACAACACCTTTTTGGGACATTTTAATGGAATTGTCTGCTACTGTTTGAAAAACAATGTTAATACTTGGTAAACCCATATTCATACTCCTTTTAAATCAATAATTGCTTCCTGAATCATCGGAAGTTCTTCCATTTGATCTGTGCGTACATCTTCATAAAAACATTGCAGTTCTATGTAAGCACAGTTTTTTTCCTGTCCTCCTGTACCGGCCCGAACAGAAATAGCCCTATCCG
>UQLQ01000022.1 GCA_900541905.1 uncultured Oscillospiraceae bacterium | reverse complement strand
TACGAAAATAGAATTTTTATTTTATCACAGACAAATTTATAAAATAAAGAGATCGGTTTAAATCACAAATGGTATTCTGCTCCTATCAGATATCGTAATTCTATGAAATTGAATAAAAAGTAACAAAAAATAAAAGCCCCCAACACAGTTTACGTGCAGAGACTTGTAGATGCCTTTGTGTTACAAAATAGATACCGTTTGGGCGCGGGTACAAAACTTCAAAATAGAAAAAACCTGCGGTCGCGAATTGCTGACCGCAGGTCTGGCGGAGATGGAGAGATTTGAACTCTCGCGTCGGGGGTCGCCCGACCTACCGCATTTCGAGTGCGGACCCTTCAACCACTTGGGTACATCTCCAAAAATAAATTGAGTGTGCAAAAATATTTTTGCATTCATAAAAATACTGTTATCTACAGTTCATCTTATTTTCTAATATAGAAAACAACAATGAAATAGCATTATTACAGTACATCTTATTCTATACGGGGAAAATAGCATTGTCAAGTATTGAATCGGAAGACAGTTGACACTGTTTTATGAAAGAGAGTACAATATATTTTATGAAATGTTGTAGATAAAGGGGAGTTATCAATATGAGACAAATTGCATTAAAACTGGCATCACTGTCTGTGTACAATAATATTCTTCAGCAGCCGGTACCCAATGCTTTATATGAATTACTATGGGCTACCTGCACCAATGCAAAAGATTTTGTCATTGCATGGGGGAATTTTGTACAAGCTTTAGCACAAGAAAATGCATTGGACAAATCTGCCCAGGCCATAACACAAGCAATTTTATATCATCAAAATCCGTTTTCTCTAAAAGCTGCAGAAAATACGGATATGCTCCCTCTTGGTTTAACAGAAGCTGCCAAAAGAGATTTATCTATTTTAACAGAGGCTGCAGCAATTACCCCACAAGATGTTTTAGAGGCCTGTACGTTTCGAGATGAAATGAAATGTTTGAATCTACCTCAATGGAGCACAGGAGAATACAATGAATATCTCTGTGGAACACCTGATGTTGTAGTTGCAAAGCTCACCAAATTTTACCGTGAGCATGGATGCGGCATATTTGCGAAATATCGTGCATTTATTTGGAGGAATCATACCATTATTCCTATAGAATACCATGACAAGACCCAAATGTCAGATTTAAAGGGATATGAGGAGCCACGTCAGCTGGTGATTGATAATACAGAATCTTTTTTGAACGGCTTACCTGCGAACAATTGCTTACTATATGGAGACAGAGGTACAGGCAAGTCTTCAACCATTAAAGCAATTCTGAATCAATATTACACACAAGGGTTACGTGTTATAGAAATGCCAAAAGAATTTTTGATGGACTTTCCTGATTTGGTAACACAAATTGCCTATTTACCAATGAAATTTATCATTTTTATTGATGATTTATCCTTTTCGCATCAGGATGATACTTATGCGTCTCTGAAAGCAGTATTGGAAGGCGGTGTTGCAGCAAGACCTGAGAATACCTTAATTTATGCAACTTCCAATCGCAGACATTTGGTACGGGAAACATTTTCTGACCGTAATGGGGATGAAATCCATCGTGGAGATACCATCCAAGAAAGTTTATCTTTGGCAGATCGTTTCGGTTTATCGGTTAATTTTAGCTTGCCAAGTAAAGAAAAATATTTGGAAATTGTAGAAGAACTGGCAAAACAGCGTGGTTTGGAAGAATACATAGAGCAATTAAAGCAAGGCGCAGAGCAATGGGCAATTGCCAGAGGAGGACGGTCACCTCGTTGTGCACGTCAATTTATGAATGCAGCCGAAGCAAAAATCAAATTGGGAAGAAATGCTTAACGGACAATCTTTACAAATAGTCGTATATTTGATACTATTGTGTCAAACAAAGTCGAAAAATCCCCCCGGATAAGGAGGAAAGAGCATGAAAACTTGGAAGCGATTTTTGGCACTGGGATTGGTTACTATTATCACAGCAATGATGTTTGTGGGCTGTGGAAGCAGCGACATCAGTGAAGGTGTTGCAAAAAATGATTACCCCATCACGATTAATGGGGTTACCCTGAACAGTCAGCCTACCGGAGTTGCGGTTTTATCTCAAAATATAGCTGATGTAATTTTAACGGGCGGTTTTGAGGCAACCTTAAAAGCAAAAAGCGAAGACTGTACACAAGAAGATTTATCGATACTTCCTAACCTTACCATTGATGATGCTCAGGAGATGAAGAGCTTAGGTGTAACGTTGGTATTGGTAGATGAAGCACCCACAGAGCAACAAACTGCAGCATTACAGGCACAAGGCATTCAGGTACTTGCTATTTCTCCAGCAAAAAGCAGAGACGACTGTAAACGCTTATACCGAGAAGTTGGCTCTGCAATGGTAGGCGGTAATACAGGCTATACGAAAGGTGAAAAGGCGTGTGATAATGTATTCTATACATTAGACGATATTACACGATTGGTGCCGTCAACCGGAACACAGTATTCTGCCTGTTATCTGTATGATTTGGAAGGACATGCAGCTACGGGAAATTCCTTATTTGGAAGTTTAATCAGCTACGCAGGTTTTTTCAACAGTTTTGGCAATGAATTGAATAATGAAATAGATATGAATAATCTTCAAGTCGCAAATCCATATTACATTTTCTGTGCAACAGGCTTAAAAGAACAACTGGAACAATCTGAAAACTTTAAAAATTTAGATGCAGTAAAAAACGGACGTGTCTATGAAATGGATCCTTCCCTGATGCAGCGTCAAGGAAACACCATGTTAGATACCGTTACCACCATGTTAAAACATGTATATCCTGAGTTATTTGTAACGAAAGAATCGAAAAAGGATACTTCCAACAGTTCTTCCCAAACAGATGTTTCCTCCGCAGCTGGTACCGCTTCCAGTGAAATGCCAGCAGAGACACCTTCTTCGGATACCTCAAGCGCCCAAGGTACGATTTCCAAACCAGACGCGGTAGCAAACGCCGGTACCTTACAGTACGGCAGTTCCGGAGAAGCGGTAACACTTATGCAAGAACGATTAAAAGAGTTAGGTTATATGTTTACAGCTGTAAACGGTACATTTGATGATGGAACTATGCAGGCGGTAAAAGATTTCCAATTATTAAATGGATTTTCTACTTCGGGTATTGCAACGCAAGAAGTGCTGGATGCAATGTATAACTCCAACGCTACCCCCAGAACTTAATATAACGCAAAAAAGGACTTTCCATTTGGAAAGTCCTTTTTCTATTACAGATGATATTCTATGGACTTATTAGTGGCCCAAATAACTTAATGAAAACCAAGGAAATGTATTCGGTATACAAGAACCTACAATAATAAATGCAAGAGAACAAGCCGCTACAAGACCACAAACCACAATTGCAATGGTAGCAGAAATTTGTTTTTCTTTTGTGTCAAATTCGTTTCTTGCAATGGATGCCAAGCACATACCGATGGCGGCAATCCCAAAGGCCACAACTGTTCCCCAGCTAATCCAGCATACTGCAGCAGATGCAGCTGCTAATATAAACGATGTAATAATCAGCCATGTTCTGCTTAAGAATCGTTTTCCCAAACAAACAAAACCATAAAGAATCATGCCGAAAATAACACCGTATGCGAGATTTTCCGTTGCCACAACTACAATAGCAGTCATCAGCATAATAACGGTATCTTTGATAGGATATGTATGCATTTTATATAAGGTAGGCCATTTAATTGTGCCAAAACATACAGCAAACATAACAGCAATTAATGCAGCCAGTGGAATTAGTTCCATAAACCAACCAAGACTAAATAAAAGAATTGCCATAAAGATACCAATTAAAAATGTAGAAAGGCGACCTTTACCACCTGATTTTTGATTGGTAACCGCCATAGCAATCATACCGCAGCCAGGAGCTGCTCCCAACATACTGCATGCGATATTGCCAATGCCCAATCCGATACATTCACGGTTATTGCGGCTTTTTACACCATTTTCTTCTTCCAGCAATCTTGCTGTTAATAAGGATTCCGCAATGGCTACCAAAGCAATTGAAAAAGCAGTTGGTAAAATAGCCACAAGACACTCTGTTGTAAATACACCGGAGATATTTGTAAATAATTGTCCGAAATGTTCGAAACTAAATGAAACAGAACCCATGCTTCCTACTTTTTCTACGCTGCTGCCGGATGCTAATGTGTATGTAGTAATTAAAATAAGCGCAACAAGAGAAGAAGGTACTCTTTTTAGGAAAAACACGCGTTTTTTCAGAAGAGGGAACAAATAAATAATTGCAATGCCTACTGCAATTAAGATATAGGTTTCCCAGCTTTTTCCGATACATAATTTTACCTGGGAAATAAAAATAACTGTGGCAAATCCGTTGACAAAGCCGTTCATAACGGAAGTTGGTATATATTTTACCAAACTGCCAAACCGGCATACACCTAAAATTACCATAATAATACCAGCTAAAAAAATGGAAGCAAAAATGTACTCGGGATGACCATTGTTAAAGTATTGAGAAATCAGTCCGCTAAGTACAAGTGCTGTGGAGCCAGCTCCTGCCGAAACAAGCCCCGGGCATCCGCCTAAAAAGGAAGTAATAATGGTTAGAAATATACAGGTAAACAGTCCCATATAAGGCGGCAGTCCCACAACAATCATAAAACCGATTACCTCCGGAATCAGTGCAAATGTGGTTACCAACGAGCCGCATAAATCTCCAATAGGATTACCAAACCATTCTTTTCGTTCGCGTTTAAAACGCTCAGCTAATTGCATAAAATAATACCTCTATTCTTTTTACAAATTAGCCGTAACCTCAGTGCATAAAAATGAATTCTATGCTGCTTTGGTCTTATATACAATATGGCAAGTTACCATATTATCCTCAATGCGTCATGCAAAACAATCGTTTTGCATGTTTTATAATAATACAATTTTACGAATTTTTCAATATATTATTCTATTTTTATTCATAATTTCTTCATAATTAAAAAGATGTATAAAAAGCAGGTTCCGTACAGAACCTGCTTTTTCATACTTTACTGTTATTATTTTGCTTGATACGGTGTTTTAATATTGGTTTTGCCCAATAAGTAGTCCGTTGATACATGGTAATAATCAGCCAGAAAAACCAAATGATGTAATGGAAGCTCAAACTTTTCACACTCATAATCAGAATAATATTGGCGTGAAGTTTTTAATAGAGAGGCTACATCACTTTGCGTTAAATTTTTGGCTTTTCTCAATGCCCGTAAAATCATTCCGCTTTGCATGATTATAGTCGATCCTTTCATAAAAAGGTAATCAAATGTGTAAAATTTGCTCTAAAAACAACTCCTATTCTCCCATATTTATTTTAGAACGTCAATTGTTTGTTGAGCGAAAATAATCAACAACATTATTTTTGATGATAAAACAGAATATTTCTTTGCTGTTTATTTGTGAGAACTCAATTATTGTGGCAGAAAAACAGCGTTTTTACAAATTTGTTTAAAGTATATAAATTCAGTGTTTTTTATGTGATTCGCAGTAGATAAAGTGTTAAGTTTTCATAAAAATTTGGCAGAAAAAATACTAAAATTGAGTTGATAAAAAGACATTTTAATCTTTTAAAACCAGTTCGTCATTTGGTTTTTTTCATAAATAAAAAATCAGTGGTTGATTTTACAGAAAAGAAAGAGTATGATAAGTCCGTGCTAAACAGCGCGGTCAGTCGCAAACTCCTGACCTAAAAAAATACTACGGAGGAATTTAATATTGAACACTGCATCGACAAAAAGTATTCGCTATTTGGTGCAGGCTGCTGTCATAGCGGCTATTTATGCCGTCTTAACACTGCTTGCGTCATCGCTGAACTTGGCGTATGGTCCGGTGCAATTTCGCATCTCAGAATTTTTAACGGTTTTGCCTATGTTTACCCCTGCGGCCATACCGGGATTAACTTTGGGATGCTTTCTTGCAAACCTGGCCAGTCCGTTTGGACCGGTGGATTGGATTTTTGGTTCTGTTGCTACTTTGCTGGCAGCAGTGGTTTCTTATTTATTGAGAAATGTTAGAATCAAAGATATTCCATTTTTGGTTCCAATGGCGCCTGTACTATTTAACGCCCTGGTTGTGGGGGTTGAATTGGCTTGTTTCAGTGATGTTGGTTTTGGTTTCCAAAACTTTAGTTGGGTAGCATTTGGTTACAACGCCCTCACAGTTGGCGCAGGAGAATTGGTCATTTGCTATGCACTGGGATTACCATTTGCGGTTTTCCTATTAAAAACAAATTTGGCGAAAAAAATATTCTTAATGAGGAATTAAAGGATTATGAAAGAGCCATTGTCCATCGGAAAAAGAATAAAAAACATTGCCCCTGTACGGTTAATTGTAATTAGTTTTGCGTTGGTTATTTTAATTGGTGCAACACTGTTAACGTTGCCAATTTCGGCAAGAGACGGCCAAACAACCAATTTTGTAGACGCACTGTTTACAGCTACATCCGCAACATGCGTAACAGGTTTGGTAGTTGTAGATACATGGACTCACTTTAATGGATTTGGACAAGCTGTTATTTTATTTTTAATACAAGTAGGCGGTTTGGGAATTGTAACGTTTACAACGGGTTTTACTGTTTTAATGCGTCGAAAGTTAAGTTTGAAAGACATGATGCTTGCTTCAGAAAATACCAGCGGAAGTGGTTTGGAAATACCAAGATTATTAAAGACTATCTTGTTATTTACAGTTACTGCAGAACTGATTGGCGCATTAATTTTGATGATACGATTTGTCCCTAAATTTGGCGGATATGGCGTCTGGATTTCTGTTTTTCTGGCAGTATCGGGCTACTGTAATGCCGGCTTTGATGTGCTGGGATTTGAATTAAAAGACGGAAGCCTAACGAACTATGCAGGTGACCCGTTAGTTTCCGTAACTTTAGCTTTGCTGATTATATTGGGTGGGTTAGGTTTCATCGCGATTAGCGATGTATACTTTAAAAAAGTGTTTCCCCATATTCAGCGTATCTATCATCGGAATAAAACGCAGTCAAAGCAGAAAAAAGTCGGGTTAAATTTTCATACCCAAGTTGTTCTTATGACAACAGCTACATTGCTTGTAATAGGTACCGGCGTTATATTATTGTGTGAATGGGATAATACCATGTCACATTTAAATTGGGGAGAAAAGATAAATGCTGCGTTTTTCCAATCGGCGTCGGCGCGAACAGCTGGATATGCTTCCATTAACATAGGCGGCGAGAGAAGTATTACGCAAGTATTTACCATACTTTTAATGTTTATCGGTGCGTCTTCGGCATCTACCGGCGGTGGTATTAAAACAACCACATTGGTTGTTTTGCTTGCAACTGTATTCAGCGTTATGAGAGGTAACGAAGACACGGTATTACTTCGCAGAATGATTGATAAAGCAACGGTGTATCGTGCATTGGCCATTACATTTGCCGGCATGATTATTGTTGCTGTTCCAACTGTGATCATAGAGACAACCAATCATAATGTGGGCTTTTTGGCATCGCTGTTTGAATCGGTCTCTGCATTTAGTACCACAGGTCTAACAATGGGCATTACACCTACATTGAATATTGCTTCTAAATTGGCACTGACTTTTGCAATGTTTGCAGGGCGTGTAGGACCTGTATCGTTGGCTTTGGCCCTTGCAATGCGAAAAGGAAGACATTCCAGCTCTGTTTTGCCAGAAGGCAAAATTATTGTTGGTTAACGAAGTTCTTTATAAACTATAAGATTGAGAGTTTGTTTTGTTTTATAAAGATAATACTTCATAAAAAGGACTCCAACGGCTAGTATGCTGTTGGAGTCCTTTTTATTTGTTTATTACATAATATTAAAAATATATTGAAAGACAAAGTGTATATAAATGTGATTTTTTACACCTAAATTAATCTATATGTAATGTATTCTGCAATACATCCAAAAACTTTTGTGCAGCTTTTGTAAATACCTGATACTTTTTCCACGCTATTTTAAGCTCTGCCGTTAAAACAGGTTCAAACGGCAAAAAACACAAATTGCTGTTGCCGGAGGTATTTAACAAGCCATTCAAACAAAGTGCTGCTCCCATACTTTCTTCTACCATTAAAGAAGCATTGTAAATTAAGTTATACGTACCAACTACATGCAGTTTTTCAAATTCATATCCAAGCCACCCTGACAATTCGTTTTGTATGAGCGCCTGTCTTGAGCTTAAAAGGCGTACATTTAATAAATCATTTGGTTTGATGCATTCCAGTTTTGCTAATGGGTCATCTTTGCGCACCAATAATCCCCATGTATCTACCATGGGAAGTTTTAAATAATCATATTTTTTCGACTCAATATTTCCTACAAATAAACCAAAATCAATTAATCCTTTGTCAAGACGTTCAGAAACATCTTCCCCATTTCCGCTAAATAAATGATATCGAATATTGGGATAGCGATTGTGCAGTGTTTTAATTGCTTTGGCAATCAAATGAACCCCTTGTGTTTCACCGGCTCCAATATAAATATCTCCTTCTACCACATCATCGGACGTCATCAATTCTGCTTCTGTTTTATCAGCTAAGTCCACAATTTCCTGTGCTCGCTTTCGAAGAAACATCCCTTCTTCTGTAAGCGTTATTTTTCTTTTGCCTCTTAAAAAAAGCGTTTTTCCAAGCTGTGCCTCCAAATCCATAAGCTGTTTTGATAACGTCGGCTGCGTTACATGTAAACTTTCAGCCGCCGCTGTAATATTCTCTTCTCTTGCCACAGCAAGAAAATATCTTAATACACGCAGTTCCATTATCTCACCTTCTTTTTGTTTTATTGTATATCTCATATCCATTCCTGTCAACTATGATAAACCATAATGAATAAGTATTTGCTATTTCTTATAATTGAGGATTATAATCATCTTGTAAGGAGGCAGATGCATGGAATATCATAAAGCGGAACAAGATGTAAAGAAAAATTTAGAAGATATTGGTTTCTCTGAGCAGGAAATTTCATTATTTTTTCAATATCAGCCGGAGGAACAACTATATTTTTTAAACAGACATCGAAAAAAATTGTTGGAACAAATTCACAAAGACCAACACCAACTGGAATACCTTGACTATCTGCTATACCATATCAAGCAAAAAAGGAGTTGTTCACATGAGTTTTAACATGTATGTACCTACCAGATTTATATTTGGTAATGGAAGACTTTCGGAATTATCTCAATATAAAATGCCGGGCAAAAAGGCAATGATTGTAACCACAAACGGAACATCTGTTTTTAAAAATGGAGCCTATGATCACACAGTCAAACAGTTGAACAAAGCAGGTGTTACCTCTGTACTATTCAACGAAGTACAGGCAAACCCGTTAAAATCCACAGTTATGAATGGTGCTGCATTTGCAAAAGAAAATAACTGTGACTTTATCGTTGCATTGGGCGGCGGAAGTGTTATGGATGCTGCCAAGGCAATGGCATTTATGGTCACCAATCCGGGAGACCTATGGGATTATATTGTGGGCGGAAGTGGAAAAGGTCAGCCCATGCAGGAGAAACCGCTTCCTATTGTATGTATTACAACAACCGCAGGTACCGGCTCTGAGGCAGACCAATGGGGCGTCATCAGCCATGATGAACAAAATGAAAAAATCGGATTTGGCGGTTGGGACGAACTATTCCCTGTTCTTTCTATTATAGACCCGGAGTTGATGAGAACTGTCCCTCCAAAGTTTACAGCTTATCAAGGGTTTGACGCATTATTCCATTCTACGGAATGCTATATTTCCAAAGGTGCAAATATGATGAGCGATATGTACGCATTGACTGCAATTGAAAACATTGCCACTTACCTTGCACGTGCGGTTAAAGATGGAAATGACATAGAGGCACGTGAACATGTTGCTTTTGCAAATACACTTTCCGGTATTGTTATGACCATTTGCAGCACCACAGCGGAGCACTCCATTGAACATGCAATGAGCGCATTTCATCATGAATTGCCTCACGGAGCAGGTCTGATTATGATTTCCAAGGCATTTTATGAATTCTTTATTGAACATCACGCTTGCGATGAACGTTTTATCAGAATGGCACAAGTAATGGGAATCCCAAATGCAAATAAACCGGAAGATTTTATTACAGCCCTTGTAAATCTACAGAAAGCATGCGGTGTAGAGCATTTAAAAATGAGCGAATACGGTTTTACTCCTGATGAATTTGAAGCAATTGCCACCAATGCAAAAGAAACCATGGGAGGTTTATTCTTAGCAAATCCTTGTGAACTGCCGCATGAGGGCTGTGTGGAAATTTTAAGAAAATCCTACCGATAAGAGGAATGTTTATGGAACTGCACGAATTCTTAGATAAATTAAACTCGGGAAATACAGTGCATACCGGGTCAGAAGTATACCAATTCATGCACAAAGCAGCACAGGAAGCACTGCAATTAACTGCCCAATTAAACAACAGTTATCATACACCCGATGAAATCCGTCAGATTTTTTCAACCATCATTGGAAAACCTGTGGATAATACGTTTGGACTGTTTCCGCCATTTTATACAGACTACGGTAAAAATATCACAATTGGAAAACATGTGTTTATCAATATGGGTTGTAAGTTTCAGGATCAGGGCGGTATTACCATTGGCGATGAAACGCTCATTGGGCATAATGTAGTATTAGCAACGTTAAATCACGATTTCAACCCTGTAAAACGCAGCGATATTATTCCAAAACCAATTTATATCGGAAAACAAGTGTGGATTGGCTCCAATGCAACCATTTTACCCGGTGTTACCATTGGTGACGGCGCAATTGTTGCAGCCGGTGCCGTTGTTGCCAAGGATGTACCCCCAAATACCGTTGTGGGCGGTGTTCCCGCAAAAATAATCAAACGTTGTTTGGAGGAAAAAATATGAATCCAAAAGAATTGAGTCAATTCCCTCTGGGGGATAAAAATGGTGCTTTTGCAACGTATTTTGTCGGACAAAGTTATTTACATATGCTCTCTACCCAACAAGTTGCAATTGCAAATGTAACCTTTGAGCCCGGGTGCCGTAACCACTGGCACATTCATCGCGCCAAAAGCGGTGGAGGACAAATTCTATTGGTTACTGCAGGCCGAGGTTATTACCAGAAATGGGGTGAAAAGGCCAGAGAACTTCACCCCGGTGATGTAGTGAATATTCCTGCCAATGTAAAACACTGGCACGGTGCCGCACCTGACAGTTGGTTTGCTCATCTGGCTGTCGAGGTTCCGGCAGAAAACGGCAGTACGGAGTGGTGCGAACCTGTAGCAGAACACGAATATGACAAGCTGAAATAGGTGAATGTATGAAACAAGTTTGTGCCGGCATCTTAATGGGTATTGTTATGCTGCTGTCCTTGTCTGCTTGCAGTAATATAGATTCATCCTTTTCACAAGTTGTATCTGAACAGAACAGCATCCAAGGAGACAACACCATGCAGGAATATACCAATTTGTTAGAACATCAACAGAATGCTAATGCATTCACTATCAAAATTTCTGTAAACGGAACAGAGCTTACTGCTGTCTTAGAAAACAACGTTACTACCAGAGCATTGGTGGAACAAATGCCCATGACGATTTCCATGCGTGATTTATATGACAGAGAAATGTGTTACAACTACGGTGCAGGCGTATTTCCTACAGAAATGTTTAGGAACGACTCCTATGAAGTAGGAGACATTATCTACTGGCCGACAGCAGGCAGCTTTGTCATTCTGTATCGGCAAAACGGAGAACAATTCAGCAGGCAGCATTTGGGTCATATTGAATCCGGAGTGGAGGTATTTGAAACAACCGGAAATACAGATGTGACCTTTGAATTGATGTATTAAAGAAGGAGGATACCCATGGACAAAGTAACTGCAGGAAGAGAGCAATTAGGAGATTTTGCACCCAAGTTTGCTCAATTAAATGATGATGTGTTATTTGGGCAAGTTTGGTCCCGAGAGGAACAACTTTCCGCCAGAGATAGGAGCATTGTGACAGTAACCGCACTGATGGCAAGCGGTGTTCTGGACAGTTCTTTACAATTTCATATTCAAAATGCGAAAGCATGCGGTGTAACAAAAGAAGAAATGGCAGAAATACTGACCCATGCTGCTTTTTACGTAGGATGGCCAAAGGCATGGGCAGCGTTTCGATTTGCCAAAGAAATTTATGAGGAAAATGAATGATGAAACAAAACGTATTAGTAATCTCTACGAGTCTTAGAAAAAACAGTAATTCTGAAATTCTTGCAAAAGAATTTGAAAAGGGTGCCAAAGCGGCCGGAAATACAGTTGAATTTATTTCACTGGCAAACAAGCAAATAGGATTTTGTATTGGCTGTCTTAGCTGCTTAAAAAATAAGAAATGCTTTATGAAAGATGATGCTGCAAATATTGCTGAAAAAGTACAACATGCTGATGTCATAGCATTTGCAACACCAATTTATTACTATGAAATGTGCGGACAAATGAAAACGCTTTTGGATAGGATGAACTCGCTTTATACGTCCGAATATGCATTTCGAGATATCTATTTATTAACAACTGCGGCAGAAAATGATGAAAGCGCAATGGACGGCGCTGTGAAAGGAATGCAGGGCTGGATTGATTGTTTTGAGCAAGCAAGGCTTGCCGGCGTCATACGCGGAGTTGGTATCAGCGATGCGGGAACTGCAAAAGAACATACCGCATTGCTGCAAGAAGTTTATACTATGGGGGCATCTATTTCCTAACCTATTTTGATAGGCTGGCTGTACAGAAATTTCTGTACAGCCTGTTTGTATTTCAAAAACATGCTGATTATTTTTTAACGATATATTTATAAAGTTTGGTCATTACCATATTGAGATTTCCGATTTTGTGTGATATACTGGATAATACAAAATAAAAATCGGGATGTAGCTCAGTTTGGTAGAGCGCTGCGTTCGGGACGCAGAGGCCGCGTGTTCAAGTCGCGTCATCCCGACCATCGAATGAAGTCTGGACGCAATCGGCGTTTCCGGGCTTCTTTTTTATTATCTTACTCACATTTACGGTGATTGTGTTTTCTCCTGTATAAACTCAAAAGCAGTCCCAACATCCTTTGGACTGCTTTTGTATTATCCGGAATATACTCTATCATAAGCCTTGCTATGTTATCATCTCTAAGCATAAAATAGATTTCACTTTATATTTCAAAACTGAAATCCGTTTTCTTAGCTATGAAGACAGAAAAAAATATGTGACGCAAATAGAAATACATAAAATGGGAATTATAATACATACTAACCTGGAAAGGAGTGTATTCAAATGTTTAAACACGAAAAACAATTTTTTCACCCTGTAGAAGTAGAACGCCCTAACCCTCAATATGCTGCTTTGCTGCAAGAGCAATTGGGAGGTGCAAACGGAGAACTAAAGGCTGCTATGCAATATATGTCACAAAGCTTCCGCATTAAAGATCCGGAAATTAAGGATCTTTTCTTGGATATTGCTGCAGAAGAACTCAGCCATATGGAAATGGTTTCTCAAACAATTAACTTGTTGAACGGACACGATGTAGACGCCGCTTCCGTTCCTGCAGGAGAAATACAATCGCATGTGTTGCTCGGACTTAATCCCGGGTTAATTAACGCCTCCGGCTACTCTTGGACAGGAGATTACGTTACTGTCACAGGAGATTTATGCGCAGATTTATTATCCAATATCGCCTCTGAGCAGAGAGCAAAAGTGGTATATGAATATTTATATCGTCAAATTGAAGATAAAAAGGTAAGAGAAACTATCGACTTTTTACTAAATAGAGAAGAAGCGCATAACGCTATGTTCAGAGAAGCTTTTAATCGTGTTCAAGAAACAGGTTCTAACCGTGACTTCGGCACAACAAAGGCTGCAAAAATGTATTTCAGCATGTCTGAACCTTCTCCGCAATCTTCATTACACAATGTAAAATCCACTCCACCCGCATTTCAATAAATATAAATAAACTAAGGCTGATAAAAATCAGCCTTAGTTTATTTATATCCGAGCAATTGGAAATAATATAGTTTATTTGTTTTTAGACTCAAAAAGTTAACGTAATTTTAATAAAAATAGTATTTACATCATATATGCAAATAGCTATACTATAAGAAAATAAAACAGGAGGCTACAATATGAAAGTAACAAGCACAGGAATCTTACATGGTGTTATCTCAGATGAATACGGTAAACGCGGTACACAATTTAACGCGCATGGTATGCCTACCTATTCCCTGCCCATATCCATTCAAGATGTCCCTGCAGGAACAGTTTCTTATGCAATTGTATTAGAAGATAAAGACGCTTATCCTGTTAGCGGCGGTTTTGTATGGATTCACTGGACAGTAGCAAACTTAACACGCACAGAACTGGAGGAAAATGAGAGTATTTCCGCTACAGATTTTGTACAGGGAGCAAACAGTTGGATGAGTGTTCAAGGCGGTCAGCAAAGCCGAAAAGAATCCAGTTATTACGGTGGTATGTGCCCTCCCGATACTACCCATTTATACGAATTGCATGTGTTTGCATTGGATACAAAACTACAACTTGACAACGGATTTTATTTAAATGAATTATATAGACAAATGGACGGGCATATTTTAGAGCAATGCACCATCAAAGGAACCTACGATAATTAATCCAATACCGTAAGACTTCTAAAACAGAGGTCTTATTTTTTTCAGAAAGGAGGAAATCTACCGTGCCATCCATTCCCAAAATTGGTATGCGTTTAATCAAGACTGCAATTGCAGTTTTTCTATGTTTTTTAGTGGATTTCTTCCGTGACGGAGGTACTCCTTTTTATTCGGCGATTGCTGCAATTCTCTGCATGCAGCCTGAACTGGGCAGTAGTTTAAAAGTAGGAAAAGAGAGAATCATTGCAACCATCATTGGGGGCATTGCGGGTATGGCCATGCTGGCATTTGAACGTTATGCTCTTCCCATTGAACCTGTTTTGGTACGTTATTTGGTCATCAGTATTATGGTTATTATTCTAATGTACATTACTGTTCTGCTAAAAAAACCAAGCTGTGCTTATTTAACATGCGTTGTATTTATGAGTATTGTTATTTCTCATGTTGCAGATGCCAATATTTATGTTTTTGCCCTTAATCGTATCCTTGATACTTTAATCGGTATTTTTATTGCCATTGTGATTAATGCCATTCATATTCCTCACCGCAAAGAACAAGGACTTTTGTTTATATGTGATTTAGACCATAATTTGCTGTCAAAAAACGGAGATATCAGCCAACACTCAAAAATTCATTTAAGCCGTTTATTAAAAGAAGGTGCCTGTATATCGTTTGTCACAGCTGATACACCGGCATCCGTTCTTCCCCATATGGAGCAAATGCCGTTTACCATGCCTCTGGTCATATTAAACGGTGTTGCTTTATATGATACAAAAACTCATACCTATGTTTCTCAACACAACTTACCGCTTTCTACTGTACAGCCGGTTTATGAATTATTAAAACGGCATCATATGAATTGTTTTATCCATGTTATTTCTAAAGATAATCTGCATATTTACTACGGCGATTTTCGTCATGCAAAGGAAGAACAATACTATGAGGAAACCAGAATGCAGCAACAAAATGCATACATTTACGCAGAACATCTCTATGATATACAAAATATCCCATGCTATTTAAAAATAATGGATACCAAAGAAAATCTTTTACAATTACAAAAAGAATTAAAGTTACTACCTCAATATCAAAACCTTTCTTCTACCATTTTGCCTTATCCCTCAGACGAATTATACGGATTTTTAGGAATCTATTGCAATCAAGCCTCTATCGGAAAAGCCGCTTTAGAGTTGAAACAGAAAACATTTTCTTCTACGCTTATTTCATTTATAGGAGATTCTGATTGCGCATCTTTACTGGATGTAAGCGATTTGTCCTATGTATCTGACCAAGCGGATGCATCATTACAAGCAAAAGCAACGGGTACATTTTCTGTTTCGTCCAAAAATGGATCTGTAAAAAAGATAGAACAATTGTATTGGAGACCTTTCTTTAAAATAAAAAAATAGTCTAGTTTTATTTTTTCTTTCAGTAGAAACTTCTTGACATATTGCACATAATAAAGTATATTAGAAATATCTTAATTACTTTATTATGTGGAGGACTTTATGAAACAATCGCCTAATATTGCCCATATTGACAGAGAGTGTGTGGCTTGCGGATGTTGTGTACCGGTTTGTCCCAAAGGTGCTATTCATATTGCTTTTGGTATTACTGCCCAAGTAAATGAGGAAAAATGTGTCGGTTGTAAAAAATGTTCAAAAGAATGTCCCGCTGATGTAATTACAATGGTGAAAAGGGGAGATTGCAGTGAAAACAAAGAAGTGGTATGATTATCTTTGGATTGCCGAGTTGCTTTATTTAGCTTTAGGTCTAACTAACATTTTATTTGCATGGTTGGGTATGTTATTTTTCTCTATCCCTTTGTTAATTGCCTTATTTGGAGGAGGCAAAGCGTACTGTAACCGTTATTGCGGAAGAGGTCAACTAATCGGCATTCTGGGAAACAAACTGAAATTATCTCGAAATGTACCGCCGCCTAAATTTTTGCGCAGCAAATGGTTTCGCTATGGATTTTTAACATTTTTTATGATCATGTTCTTTTTAATGTTATATAGCACTTATAAAGTATTTGCAGGCGCACCGCTGCAACAGACAGTAACCTTGCTGTGGGTATTTAAACTTCCATGGCAGTGGGCAGAGGTAGGTATGGTAGCCCCATGGTTTGCTCAGTTTGCGTTTGGATTTTTTGGAGTAATGCTTACGTCCACCGTACTTGAACTGATTACCATGGTGTTATTTCGTCCCAAGTCATGGTGCGTATATTGTCCAATGGGAACCATGACTCAAGGAATATGTAAACTCAAACATGGAAAGGAATTAAAAATACATGGAAGAACAAGCCAAAACGATTGCGGAACTTCTGAAACTCCTGGCCAATGAACACCGTCTTTTAATTTTATGTGCATTAGTAACGGGACAACTAACAGTAGGAGACATTCATAAATGTGTACCAAATATTACGGCATCTGCACTTTCCCAACATCTAAACCAGCTAAAAACAGCCGGAATTCTTTCTTCCGAAAAACAAGGAATGAATGTTATCTACCAAATACAGGATGAACGAATCATAGCTTTGATAGAGGTTATCAAAGAATTGTATTGCAGTGATAGTCAAAAGGAAACATGAGACATCTATTTCAAACACGATACAACTTTTATAACGTCAATGAGATAGCAAATATAAAAATAGTATTTCCGCATACTTATAACGCTTTGAAAGGTTGGATAAAAAATCTTATAAAGGAATTACAATCAAAAAGATAATAATTCATATTCTCTTTCAAATAAAATAAAAAGCTGTGTAAAATTACACAGCTTTTTATTTTTAATCTAATGTTGTTTTGATTATTTTAAAGTCCTTTACGGCCTGTTTCCCTATTTTAACAATCTTTTTAAAGTTAATGGAGTTTACTCCTCCTTGCCTTGGTTTAAACGTTATTGGTATAAAGCGGATGTTTTCTTTATACTTGACAAGACAAATAGTAAGCATTACATTAGAAAGATTAAAATCTTTCGGTATTTTAGAAATATGTCGCTGTAAAACATCCTTATTTAACAAACGGAACGGCGTATTTGCATCCGTAATATTTAACTTAAAAATACACCATAATACAAATTTCAATGTCTTGGTAACAAACACACGGGAGAACCCGTCTTTTCTATGATTTCTATATCCAATAACAGCAGAATATTGATGTCTTAACTCCCAAAAACCATAAAATTCCTCCGGCAGTGTTTGTCCGTCTGAATCGGTCTGGAAAATATAATCTGCATTCTGCTCTAATGCATAGCGGTACCCATACAAAACTGTAGCGCCATGTCCTGAGTTCTTTTTTGTAATCACCTCAAGCTGAGGAAACTCCTTGCTAAGTTCAGTAAGTACCTGATAGGTCGAATCTTTGCTTCCATCATCAATAATAACCAACTTCGAATCTTCACTTATATTTTCTACTACTGTATGCCATTCCCTTGCAACTGAAGTAATATTCATTTCTTCGTTATACGCAGGAATAACAATATATAACTTTTCCATAATTTTGCTCCTAAAGGTAGAATTTTTGTACCACTTATTTTTTTGCCCTAAAACAGCCATTTTGACTTATTTTTTGCTCTAAAACTATGGGAGACAAAATGTCTGCCTTTTGCGCCGCCTTAATACATAGAGATTGATAATATAAATCACTCTTATATTCTTTTGTACAAATAATATTTAATATTATCTTGCAAGTAAGTACCTTCTACTACATTTACTAACGAATAGTTTTCGATGATAGCATTGCCAAATTTATCTAAATAATTGTCTTTATCCATCAACACGTCATCTAGTCCTTCATGATAGGAAGCCGCGAACGTACAGACCAAATAAGTATTTTTTTTGTTTATAATATCGTTATATTGTCCTAAAAACACATCCGGATACTGTTCGTAACCCACGTTTGGCAGATAAAAATATCTTGATTGCGGTATAAGACCGGAAGCTGTGTATACACCACAGTCTAATGTTAAGACTTCTAATACAGAGTGATTTTCCGGTGTATCCGATAATATAATATCTGCTATTGTCTGTTGGAACGGTATTGTATTAATACGTGTAACACGGTTAATAGGCTGTGAAATTAATCCATTATTCCCTATGGTTGCGATAAAAATAATAAATACTGTGAAAACAGAAATAATTGTATTTTGATAAAATTTATAATTTTTTTGTTGTTCACTTTTATGAATACCTGATTTGGTAACCAAGTTGTAGATAGCCATATAACCAAAAAGACTATAAATTGATATAGGGATATATACATATCCAAACGGTTTTACGCTAATTGCAATCATAGTTAATAAAAAACTAAAAAATACAGACATATTGAGCAACAAGTTACTGCGATATTTATATATAAAATACAGAAGACCAAAAACAATAATAACTGTAAAGATAAAATAACTATAAAATACTGTGTGAACTGTATTCTTTAACCCTGAGGCCAATGAATACAGAAAATTGGTATCGGGCTCACCGCTGTATGTGAAATTAAATTTTAAATACACTTTTACAAAGTCTTTTATACTGTTGGTGATAAGTGCATAAATAATATAAGGCAGTACAGCAGAAATAACTCCGGCAAGCAGAAGCAACAATGATTTTGCAAAAACCTTTATATGCTTTACTAACAAATAAATATAAATAGGAACCAGCAAGCCGACAAAAAATAATATAAAATTAAATTTTAATAAAAAAACAAAACCTATCATTAGTCCAATTACAAACATATATCTTCCAATGTGTTTGTATTGGTTGCTTTTATTATCTTTAAATAATTTTATAATAAAGTAAAGTGAAATCGTCAATAACGCTATGATAAATTCATCCGGACTGCCTCCTCCATAATTTGCATCAGCTACATAAAGATTGTTGCCGGATAATGTCATTATGGGGACTAACATAGAAATGATAAGCGCATGAAAATAATTATTTATATACAGTTTTGCTATTTTATAGCAGAATATCATTGTCAGTGACATAAAAATTGATTGTATCAAAAAGATACCCAAAAAACCGGTTGAATCGATTAAATACCCGATTCCATATAACAAATAAAGCAACGGACCTTTGTGATCGAAAAGATCTCTATAGGGAACCGCTCCATTCATCATTCCTTTTCCCATGGTAAAATAAGCGTTTGCATCATACCAGTCGTTTATAATATATAAAGGAGATGATTTGGTGCAAAAAAACATAAGTAAACAAGCATAACCAATTAAGAACGTATATAAATAAATCCTTTTCTTTCTAATTACTGTGTCCTGATTCATTATACCCTCCTTTATCCAACAAAAATTTATACGTATTTGTAAATTATATCATTTTAATGTAATTATTTCAATTAATAAGAAAGCATATTAGTTGGCATATGAAAATTTTTCAAGACAACACAAACTTACTAGAACTAACAAAATATTTTTATCCCAGCCAAAAAAACATCTATCTCAAAATCATAATATCTATTCTATGTAGACATTCATCCTACTGAATCAATATAGTTTAAGTATGAAATACGAATAACTCCATTATATTTCTTTACGAAAACGATAACCTACTCCCCATACTGTTTCAATGTATCGCGGATTACTTGGGTCAGACTCAATTTTTTCTCTTATACGGTTAATATGTACAGTAACAGTAGAAGTCTCTCCCATAGGTTCCATACCCCAAATACGGTCAAACAATGTTTCTTTGCTGAAAACCACGTCCGGATTTTCAATCAAGAATGCCAGTAAATCGAATTCTTTATTTGCCATAACAATTTCTTCTTGGTTTCTTATCACACGTCTTGAATCCATATGAACTTCCAAATCTCCAACTGTAAATACCGGCCCATGATTGGATGTTCCCGAAGTGGTGAGACGCTCATACCGACTCATATGCGCTTTTACCCTTGCAACCAACTCAGAAGGACTAAAAGGCTTACTGATATAATCATCGGCCCCTAAACCCAATCCACGGATTTTATCAATATCTTCCCTGCGGGCTGAAACCAATAAAATTGGAATATTTTTTTGTTCCCGTACTGCACGACAAATTGAAAAACCGTCCATCCCCGGCAGCATAACATCTAACAAAATTAAATCATAATCCTGATGCAGTGCCTTTTGAAGCCCTAGTTCTCCATTTGACACAATTTCAGATGTAATTCCATTGGCTTCCAGGTAATCTCTTTCCAATTCTGCAATGCTGGTGTCATCTTCAATAATCAGAATATGTTTCATGTTTTACCCTCCTTATCTGCCTTTGGCAATTCAAGATGCATTTCCATTCCTTCATTGATTGCACTTTTTGCCCAGATACTACCATTCATATTTTCTATAATCTGTTTGGTAATGGACAAACCAAGTCCACTGCCTTTGGCTGCATTGGTTCGGGCAGGGTCAGTACGATAAAAACTATCAAATAATTTTTCACATTCATTGGGGCTTACTCCTATTCCATTATCTTTTACGATAATTTGTACCGTCTCATGCTCTTCCTGAATGATAATTTTTAATATACCAAGTCCAACACGCTTATATTTCACACTGTTATCTACCAAATTAGATACTACTCTGCCAAATTGCAAGCGATCCATGCGAACATAACACGGGGAACTAGCGTGTATTTCCAACGATAACTTCATATCTTTTTCCAGCAACCTTGGTTTTGTTTCTTCTATATAATCTGTAAAGTAATCTACAACCGACACAATTTCCCAGTGGAAAGGCACTTTTCCCAAATCAAGTTTGGAAAACAAAAACAAACTGTTTACAAGGCAGTCCATATCGCATGCGGTATGATAAATCGTTCTTAAGTAGTGCTCCTGTTTCTCAGGCGTATTGGCAATACCGTCCAACAATCCGCTGACATATCCCTTAATCGAGGTAAGCGGCGTTGACAAATCATGAGAAATACCTGCAATTAATTCTTTTCTGCCTTGTTCATATGCTTGTTGTGCTTGAACGGATTCTTGCAGTCTGCGGCGCATTTGGTCAAAATCCTGGCAGGCTAACCCCAGTTCGTCTTGTGCATAGATGGTAATTTCACCGTTCAAATCTCCGTTTTGTATTCGTTTGGAGGCTCTTCGTAATTCATTAAGTGGTACTAAAATGGTTTTCGAAAGTTTGTTGGAAATGAGAACGCCCATAATAATGATAATGACAACTGCCAATACACAAGTTACAGCAAATACAATTTTTATCATTGTTTTTACCCAACGTACTTGCTGATAGCTATTAACCGGAAAATCCACATGATTGCCTACAATTAATATTTCGATGGTTTCTCCCAACAGATTTTGCTGAGAAAGATGGTATACAAAACCTTGATTCGTCCAATAAAAAATAGGAGAAGCAATCTCTTGATTTCCTATTATGGTTTGTGCCTGAAGCTGCAATTCTCCAATAGATTCCGAGCCAACCTGACAGTATACAGTATCTCCACGGTATATCACTGCATTTGCTCCCATTTCCTGCAAGCTTTCACAGGCATCTTGTACTTCGTCATTTTGAAGCAAAGATTCCGGATTGGTATGCGCCACCTGTTCTGTTAAAGAATCTACCGTTAGCTGCAGCACATAACCCGAAACAGACGCGTTATCGTTTCCGGGTAAAACAGTGGGTTTTTGAGATCCTGTTGCCAACAAAAAAGAGAATAAAATTCCCAATATGACAACCATAACAATCAGTACAGGAATTCCTATCATAAGAAAATGAGACAGTAATAGCTTTTTCTTTATCGACCAATCATGGATATGCATCGGTATCTCCTTTCGATTATCAGTCACAAAAAAAGGGTTATGCTATTTGCTGCATAACCCTTTTGGTCTATTGCAGACCATGTTTATTGTGTCATTTTGGGAGTATCATCTTCATAAATAAACTGAACCAACGCATCACTGTTTGCTTCCAAATCCGGACGCAATACAGAAGCCTCCATACCGCCAATCATAACCATAGCATCAGAGTATGCGCCGTCTTCCGGCAAACGAAGCTGCTCAATTGGGTAGTTAAGGTATGTCAACGCATTTGATGCCAAATTAAGTACCTCTGTCTTACTTAAATTAGTTGTAATCATAGGTAATACAGTAGATAATACATGATTAATTGTTCCAATATTGGAAGATTTCAGTTGGTCAATTGCCGCTGACATGACCTCACGCTGACGCGCTGTACGTTCAAAGTCATCTCCTATTTTACGTATTCTTGCATAGGAACGGGCCAAATCTCCATTTAATAACTGATAACCGCCAACAATATCTGTACGGAAAGAATATTCATTGATGTATGCAGCCTCAGCATCGGATACATCAATGTAAACGCCTCCCACACTATCAATAATTGTTTCAAAGGCATCATAATCAATGATAACATAACGGTCAATATCCACACCAAAGTTGTTCTCAATGGTTTTTACCGTTAAAGGTGCGCCGCCATAAGAAAATGCTGTGTTGAGACGGTTAGAACCAACTCCCGGAATCTGCACAAACATATCTCTCATAAAAGAGGTCATTTTAATCTTTTTATGACGGGTATCTATAGACAGCATAATCATACTGTCTGAACGGCCGACATCCCCTTCCTGATAATCATCCAGACTCAAGATTAAAATATTTGTAATAGCATCGTCATGATATAGTCCGTTTACAAACATAGGGTCGGGTAAACTTGTAGTTTCACCTGCTTCGCTGACTGTCATGCTGGGAATTACCTCTGATTCTGTGTTTTCAACAAAATTTAATTTATTCAGCATTCCGTCTACATAAAAGCATCCGGCACCTACTACAATTAAAACAACGCTGAGTATTGCTACTATAATATTTACAGCAATTCGACCTTTGGTCAGTCTTCTCCTTTTAGGCTCTTGAGAAGGCGCTTGATAAGATTGTTTTAAATCTTCCAAACTTGTATCGTTTTGTTGCTGCATGTTCGGAGTTTTGCTATATAATTCATTTTGTTCCAAATCCGGAATCTTTTTCGTATCTTGTATATTTTCTTTGTCAAAATCTTGATGATTGTTATCCAAATTTATCCCTCTGTTTTTCTTATTCTTACGTAAATTCCATTAATTTTTAAGTATACAAGATATATTACCTTATAATATTCTAAAAAAGAAAATATATTGGATTTGGCCAAAAAATTACATTATTTTTGCAAACATTACTCCTGCTCGTCTAATGTTAATTCATAGGAAGGCAAAAACTCTTTGATAAAGCAATCTGCTTCCGGAATTTTCATGGCGCCTATGGATTCTCGAATGGTTTGTTCCGCTTTGACAAATTCAGCATTCCCCATTTTTCGTTCCTCTACGCATTTGATAAGAGCAGAAAGTTTATCTGCTGCTTTGACAAATGTTAGTAGGCGCTTATCTTCTTCCTGCTCTTGAAATAATAAAGAGGTATAGTCTTGCTTTAAGTCCTGCGGCAACATGGAAAGTAATTTTTCCTGAGCAACTTTTTCCACTTCTTGATAAGCTTTATGGATAGAAGGGTTATAATATTTCACAGGTGTAGGCAAATCTCCTGTAATAATTTCAGGAGCATCATGGAAAATCGCCAGTGTTGCTGCACGTTCCGGATTGACATTACCATAAAATCTACGATTATGAATAATTGCCAACGCATGTGCTAAAATGGCAACCTCTAAACTATGTTCGCAAATAGATTCCTGCTGCGTATTTCGCATTAATCCCCAACGATTGATATATTTCATGCGGGATAGCATAGCATAAAAATGTGACATGATAAACTTCCTTTTTTGATTTTCTTTTATTATACCAAGTTTGCTATATAGGAACAATGGTTTTCGTTTTGGTAATTGCAATCCTCCAATATTTGCTAAATTCAGACATCAAAAATATGTTATAACAACCTCATAACAGCAGCAAAACCAAAATCTTAGATTTTGTTTGTTGACAAGAACGTTTTAGCATTTATTTGTTGAAGATTCCCCTGTAATCTTCTTTATGCTATAACAATCTTACTGATAAAGAACAAAAATTACTTGTTGCAAAAATAGTCAAAATCATTTCTGTAAGCATTTGTCAAAAATTGCACACCAATTTCTTTTATGCTATAATAAAAAATTACCAAAGGAAAGGAGGCCTCACATGCAGTTAACAGCTCTACAACCAAAAGTCTGGTGGCAAAACTACTATTTTAAGGCATTTGTTTATGGTATTGGAATTTCTTTCCTTTTCTTTATTCCCTTTATCATATACGACAAAGGATATTTTCTTTTTTACGGTGATTTTAACGTTCAGCAAGTTCCCTTCTATCAAATGGCGCATGACGCTGTAAGAAGCGGCAGTTTTGGCTGGAGCTGGACAACAGACCTCGGTGCTAATTTTATTGGTTCCTATTCATTTTATTTATTAGGCAGTCCGTTTTTTTGGCTGACGATTCCATTTCCAAGTGCAGCTGTTCCCTATCTTATGGGACCTTTGCTCATTTTAAAATTTGGATGTGCCTCCTTAAGCGGTTATGTTTATTTAAAACGATACGTACAAAACCAAAACTTTGCCGTTATCGGCGGCATGTTATATGCCTTTTCCGGATTCTCTGTTTACAATATCTTTTTTAACCATTTCCATGAGGCAATTGTATTTTTCCCTCTTATGTTGGCAGCACTGGATGAATACATGTATCAGCGCCGCAGAGGAATTTTCGCATTGACCGTATTTGCATGCTGTTTTGTAAACTATTATTTCTTTGTAGGACAAGTTGTATTTTGCCTTATTTATTTTGCTATTCGCCTGATTATGAAAAGCTGGAAAATTTCTGTCAGAGACTTTTTCTTGCTGCTTTTGGAAGGCATTCTTGGCGTTGCCATATCGTGTGTTTTATTGATACCAACCATTCTCACGATTATACAAAATCCACGTGTGGACAACCCTCCAAATGGATGGAACGCCTTACTTTACAGTTATAATCAACGATATGTACATATTCTGCAAAGTCTGTTCTTCCCTCCTGATATTCCGGCAAGACCAAACTTTACACCAAATTCAGAGTCAAAATGGGCCTCACTGGGCGCATGGTTGCCGCTGTTCAGTATGACAGGTGTCATCGGCTTTATGCAGAGAAGAAAAAAGCATTGGCTGAAGGTAACATTGGGTGTGCTGTTTCTAATGGCAATGGTCCCAATTTTAAATAGTGCTTTTCAATTATTCAACTCCTCCTACTATGCTCGTTGGTTCTATATATTAACACTGATGATGTCACTGGCTACCATTTCCTGTTTGGAGTTTAGCGATATTAATTGGAAACGCGCCATACGTTGGACTTTATTAATTACTCTCGGCATTGCGATTCCAATTGGATTAATGCCAAATACCACAACCAAAGATGATGTTACTACAACAACTTACGGTCTGGAAAGTTATCCCACCAGATTCTGGACTTATGTTGCCATTGCTGTTGTCAGCTTATTATTACTGATTGTTATTCTAAAATACCGCAACAAAAGCCGTGTATGGTTTGCTCGTTTACTGAACATCGGCGTTTGCGTTATTACTGTGGTGTATGCAACTTATTTTATTGCACTTGGCAAAACGCAATCCTATGATACACACAATCAAATTATTCCTACCTCGTTAAATGGTGGTAAAGATTTAAATTTACCGGAATCTGATTTTGCACGTTCTGACTTCTATAAAAGTATGGATAACCAGGCAATGTTCTGGCAAGTTCCCAGCATACAAGCGTTTCACAGCATTGTACCGGGTTCTATTATGGAATTCTACCCAACCATTGGTGTCACAAGAGATGTTGGGTCAAGACCTGATGTAAAATATTATGGATTACGTGCTCTTACTTCTTGCCGCTGGTTATTTGACTATACAGGCGACAACGATAATTTTGTAAAAGAAGACGGAACTGCTCGTATGCCGGGATGGACCTATTATGATACTCAAAATGGCTATGATGTCTGGGAAAATCAATATTACATCCCAATGGGTTTTAGTTACGATTACTATTACACTGAAGAGCAGTATAATCAGCTATATGAAGACAATCGTAATCTATTACTGTTAAAAGCAATTGTATTGGATGAGGAACAAGCAGCAAAATATCAGGATATTCTGGAACCTGCCGTTGGGAATACCTCTTTTTCCTATACCGAAGAAGCTTATTACAAGGACTGTCTCGAACGCCAATCAATGGCTTGCTCAGATTTTACTTATGATAGTTACGGGTTTACCGCGCACTATACATCCGATAAGGAGCGTTTGGTTTTCTTTAGCGTTCCATACGAAAGTGGCTGGACTGCTACGGTAAACGGAGAGCCTGTGGAAATAGAAAAAGTAAATATTGGCTTTATGGCCGTAAAAGTACCCGCAGGCACATCTGAAATACAGTTTCATTATCAAACACCCGGTCTGAAATTGGGAGCAATTGTGACAGGATGTGCTGTTCCTCTCTTAGTTGCATATGTACTGATTATGAAAAAAGTAGACAACTCCAAAGTCATTGACTCAAAACAACGTATTACCTATAAAACAAAGGAACCTCTGCCGGAAAAAACAAGGTTTAAACGAACCAACCGTCTGCGTCGAAAAGAGAAAACAGAAGAATAAAAAAGGAGGGTAATTTACCCTCCTTTTTTAATTATGGCTATGGAATAATTTTAATAATTGGCGCTGACTATTGTCACTGTCACATACAGACACAATTTCATCTCCTGTATGAATTACAGTAAAACCATTTGGAATGGTCATATCGTCATCTCTTAAAACAGAAATAACAAGACATCCTTGCGGCAATGTAATATCTTTTAGCATTTTTCCATCCAAACTGGAAAACTCAGGCAAGGTTATTGTACAGATGCTTGCTTTTCCTTTATTTAAAGTTGCCAGCAAATGCATTCCCGCTAAATCCACCTCTTGCTCAATCAGCCTGGTGATAATCTCCGTGCTGCTAACAACAATATCTGTTCCCAAGGTACGTAAAGCTTCCACATTTCTCGGATTATTGGCACGAACAATAACCTTACGGGCATTAAACTCATTTTTAGCAAGTTGTGTTGCTACCAAATTATCCTGGTCACTTCCTGTAACGGAAATAAAGCAATCTGCATTTTTTGTCCCTGCTTCCTCCAGGACTTCCAATTCTGTACCATCTCCGCAAATAATTTCTACATCTAAATCATTTGCCAGTTCAATACATTTTGCTCTGTTTTTTTCAATTAATCTTACATCATATTTGCGTTCCAGCATATTATCGGCAATATCTTTACCCAGCTTGCCGCCGCCAACAATAATAATTTTCATAATTCTTTTCTCCTATGAAACCATCCTAGTCACACATATTTGCGTAAATAATCATATCATTCTGTTGTAAAATTAATTTTTTATGGGCTAAATGCAAGTCCATAGAGCCGTCGGGATGCACTACACCAAACACACTGTGGTCACTGCCTTCTCCCAAATTTCTAATATCTTTGCCTACAAATTGCTCTTCTACCGGTACGCATGTAAACGATACAGTAGATACTCCAAATGTCATATTTTTATTATCAAATGGTTGTGTCAGGGCTACAAACATCGCGTCTCCTGCCAAATTGGTTGGACATACTGTTTTCAGCCCAAACTTTTTAAAAACTTTTTCCCGTGCAGGATCAGAAATACGCGCTAGAACATTTTCTACACCAAAAAATTTTTTTACTACCTGTGAAACGGTAATATTTAAGTTATCATCCGGCGTCACTACTGCCACCGCATCGCAGTTCTCTATACCTGCATTTTGCATTACCTGCATGTCCATAGGCATACCACAAACAGTAATACCCGTAAATTCATCACTTAAAGCTCTGAAATTATCTACATCTGAATCTACAATTGCAACATCATGTCCATGTGCATCTAAACGTTCTGCTAAGCTAATTCCAACGCGTCCGCAGCCTATAATTAAAATATTCACTACAACCGCCTCTTTTCTATCCCTATAAATGGAATACTGCTCTTAACAATTTAAGAGCAGCAATGTTCCTTGTCTGGTTGTTGCTTATTGTACATCTCATATATGACAGTGTCAATAGGTTTTTCGATTATTTCTTTTAAATTTATCTGAGAAATGATCAACATTTTCTATCTGATTTTTTGATTATAACGGAAGTGCAGATAAAGTAACACTTCCACTGCTTGTATTAAACTCAAACATACCGCTTTTATCTCCATAAATAAACGTATGATTATCCTGTATGGTTTCAAATTCACTTTCAAATGTACCTGAAACTGTATGATATGTCGCTGTAAAACCGTTTTTCTCCGGTATCATACCGTGGAAATCTCCCGAAACAGTAGTGACCGTTAACTGATTTAATGGTTCGTTTGCCGTACATTCCATCAAGCCATATGTCGTTGTAAACGTCACCTTATCAAAAATTCCTTCTGTTTGTGTCGAACTGCTAATTGTTTCACAGTTCAAGTTTTCAGTATACAAATCATTGATATTGATATTACCGCTTGCGCTATAAGCGTTTGTTTCATTTTTAACTTTACTTTCTGCTACTGTAACAGCTCCGCTTACAGAAACCATTTTTAGAGACTGATCTGTTTTTATGTGGTTTACGGAAATATCACCACTGGTTGTATTTAATTCTACCGATCCACATTTTCCTTTCTCTACCAAAATGGTTCCTGAAATAGTCTTTAAGTATAAGTGATTGGTATTACATGTATCAACTGTCACATTCGCACTTACAAAGTTTCCATTCAACTGTTGATACTCTTTTTCAGGTAAATATAATACCAAATCTGTATTTTCTTGTTTTTGAAAGCCGAACATATTGATACCATATCCCCTGGTGTCTTCTATATATAAAGTATCCCCATCTATTTTAGTTGCAAATAATTGCTCCTGTGGATAATCGTCATTGCCCTTTTGAACAATACGGATTTGGTCATTTGAGCTCTTTTTGACTTGTACATCTCCTGATACCCAATTTAAATGTATCACAGAGACATCTTGTTGGATATTTTCCTCTTTTATCTCAATATAATCACTTGAATCATTACCATTAACTCCCCATTTCCCCTGCAAAATTAACACAATACAAACAGTTGCCATAACAATTACGATTGCAACTATAATTCCCCATATGACTAGGGTTGCGCGTGGAATTTTGTGTTTCACCGAATTCCTCCTCTTAGATTTACGATATTTTCATATTTTTATCTTTTCATTATAGTTGGGGCAATGTGTACTGTCAATGAATCAAAACGAGGAAAAATAGTAAAATAAAAAAGAATATCCCCGAAATAAAGGGATATTCTCTTAGATTTACGATATTTCTCCTACTTTATAAATGGTCATTGCATTATCATAATATAGATAATTTCCACCCTCGCCTATTACTTCTAATGTGGTTGGGGCCGTTGTTACCTGTATAATTTGAGAAAACGCTATATTGCTTGCATCTGAATTTGTTTGGAACGTATGGCGTATGCTGGTTCCTGAAATAGCAGCACCTTGTTGCTGCAAGTACACTACAATTGATAGCGGAAAATCCACACCGCTTGTAGGAGTGATTGTTGTGTGGAACGCTACATAATAAAAACCAGGTTCTTGAATGGTAAAAGTCGGAGTATTCTCTGTATGAGAAATCGCATTGCCGTAAGAAGTTCCGTTTCTATCAAAAATTAAGCTGCCACCTGATGTTCCTGGTTGAGCGGGTGTAGAATATGCTGTCAACAATTCTACAGGAATAGCACCTCCACCGGTTTCACCTCTTGGTATTACAAAATCAAATACAGCATCCTGCTCAGTACCGCTATTTGTTACCTCTGCCGCTGTACCAGGCTCCGCTGTAGTTACCGTACCTACACGTACTGTCGCTGCAGTTCCCTGTACACCTTCATCTCCAGTCGGGCCGGTGGGACCTGTGGGACCGGTTGGACCCGTTGCTCCTGTACCTGTTGCTCCCGTCGGACCTGTGGGGCCTGTTGGACCCGTTGCTCCTGTGCCTGTTGCTCCCGTCGGACCTGTGGGACCGGTTGGACCCGTTGCTCCTGTACCTGTTGCTCCCGTAGGGCCTGTAGGGCCTGTTGGACCTGTTACTCCTGTACCTGTTGCTCCCGTCGGACCTGTGGGACCCGTTGGACCTGTGGGACCCGTTGGACCTGTGGGACCCGTTG
>UQLQ01000021.1 GCA_900541905.1 uncultured Oscillospiraceae bacterium | reverse complement strand
CGTTTTCGCTTTTATCAGTAAAAAATTGCAAAGCAATTTTTTTAATGCTATAATAATTCAGATAAACTGTTATTAGAATTTATGTATTAACAAGGAGAGAATCATATGGCTGCGAATATTCAAGCACCAAAAGGAACCAAAGATATTTTGCCAAAAAACAGCGGTACTTGGCAGTTGGTAGAAGATGTCATGCGTGATGAGGCATCCATTCATGGCTTTGAGGAAATTCGCACTCCTGTATTTGAACGTACGGAACTTTTTGAGCGTTCTGTTGGGGATACAACAGATGTTGTCCAGAAAGAGATGTATACTTTTTTGGACAAAGGTAATCGTTCCATCAGCCTCCGCCCGGAAGGAACTGCAGGAGTGGTACGTGCTTTGCTGGAACATGCATTAATTAACGAAGGTGTGCCGCAAAAATTTTATTATTTGATTTCTTGTTACCGCTATGAAAATACACAAGAAGGCAGACAGCGTGAGTTCCACCAATTTGGTTGTGAAGCATTCGGCGCTGCAGCTCCTGTGGCAGATGCTGAGTTAATCGCTTTGGCACATGGTATTTTTGAACGTTTGGGTATTCGAAATCTTTCCTTGGAGATTAATTCCATTGGCTGTCCGGAATGCCGTGCAAAATATCATGCAGCTTTAAAAGCTTTTTTGGAGGCTTCAAAGTCAGAGTTGTGCGATACTTGCTTAGAGCGTCTGGATAAAAATCCAATGCGTATCTTGGATTGCAAAACACCGTCATGCGGGGAGATTACCCAAAATGCTCCTGTTATGAAGGATTATCTGTGTCAGGAATGTGCGGAGCATTTTACAGCAGTACAAGAATATTTGGATGCAGCAGAAATTGAATATACAGTAAATCCACGTATTGTCCGTGGCTTGGATTACTACACACGCACTGTTTTTGAATTTATTTCAAATGATTTAGGTGCGCAGAGCACAGTATGCGGCGGCGGACGTTATGATGGTTTGGTAAAACAAATGGGTGGTGCGCAAACACCTGCATTAGGCTTTGCTATGGGTATGGAACGTTTGTTGCTGATTATGCAAGCACAAGGAATTCAACTTCCTGAACCTCCTGTTTGTGAATTATATATTGCTCCTTTGGGGAAACAAGCGCAGATAAAGGCATTTGCCCTTACAAATATGTTGCATCAAGCTTCTATTAAGGCAGAATGTGATATGTGCGACCGCAGCTTAAAAGCACAAATGAAATATGCGGATAAAATTGGTGCTCTATTTACGTTGGTTTTAGGTGATGATGAACTGAAACGTAACCAAGCTGAGTTAAAAAATATGAGAACAGGAGAAAAAATACCCATCTCTTTGGGAGATACTTTTTTAACTGAATTTGTTGCTGCTGCAACGCAGGCAGAGGATATGTTGGCATTGAATATGGACGAATTGTCCATTGATTTAGAAAGTTTTAAACAATTTGAGAAAGAATAGTGGAAAAATCGGAGGCTAATTTATGGCAGAGTTTATGACAGGTTTAACGCGCACCCATTATTGCGGAGAATTGCGTTTGTCAGATGTGGGAAAAGAAGTAACCGTATGCGGTTGGGTACAGCGTCAACGTGACTTGGGACAACTGATTTTTATAGATTTGAGAGACAGAACCGGTATTTTACAGCTTGCATTTGATGACAGCACCGACCGTACCATTTTTGAAAAAGCATTTACAGCTCGTGCAGAATTTGTATTGGCGGCAAAAGGAATTGTAAAAGAGCGTTCTGCAAAAAATATGGAACTGCCTACAGGTGAAGTGGAAATTGTTGTTACGGAATTGCGCGTTTTGGCAAAAAGTGAAACACCGCCGTTTGAAATTGTAGAAAACTCAAATGTAAAAGAAGAACTTCGGTTAAAACATCGTTATTTGGATTTGCGTCGTCCTGATGTTCAGAAAAAAATTATTGGTCGTCATAAAATTGTGAAAGTAGCACGTGACTACTTTGATGAGAATGGTTTTATCGAGATAGAGACACCGAATCTAATTAAATCTACACCGGAAGGTGCAAGGGATTACTTAGTTCCATCTCGTGTGTTCCCGGGAAATTTTTTTGCATTACCACAATCTCCTCAGTTATATAAACAACTGTTGATGCTTTCAGGATTTGACCGTTATATGCAGGTTGCTCGTTGTTTCCGTGATGAAGATTTACGTGCAGACCGTCAACCTGAATTTACACAGATTGACTTGGAAATGTCATTTGTAGATGAAGATACCGTTATGGCAATGGGTGAAGGATTTATCAAAGAGGTATATCAAAAGGTGCTCAACATTGACATTCCTACTCCATTTCGCCGAATGACATGGCATGAGGCAATGGAACGGTTTGGCTCCGATAAGCCTGACCTTCGTTTTGGTTTGGAACTGGTAGATTTAAGCAAGGCTCTGGAGGGAACAGAGTTTAGAGTATTTGGTGGAGCTCTTTCCGCAGGCGGCAGCGTGCGAGGCATTAATTTAAAGGGACATGCCGACCAATTGAGTCGAAAAGAAATTGATAAACTGACCGAATGGATTAAAGCATACGGTGCTATGGGCCTTGCTTGGACCAGACTAACGGAACAAGGGGAAACCTCCAGTTATGAAAAATTCTTAGCTCCGGATGAGGTAACTGCTGTACGCAATGCGTTGGGAGCGGAAACAGGAGATGTACTGTTATTGGTAGCAAGTCCAAAATCCAAAGTTGTGTTTGATTCTCTGGGGGCATTGCGCTGTGAGCTTGCAGCACGTTTTGATTTGATTGATACTTCAGCACCAAATCTTCTTTGGGTAACAGATTTTCCTCTATTCGAGTTTGATGAAGAAGAAAACCGTTATGTTGCGATGCACCATCCATTTACAGCGCCAAAAGAAGACGGATTGGAATTGTTGGAAACAGACCCAAGTAAAGTATGTGCAAGAGCATACGATATGGTTCTAAACGGAAATGAAGTAGGTGGTGGTTCTATTCGAATCAATAATCCGGAGCTGCAGCAACGTATGTTCAAAGCATTGGGCTTTACGGAACAAGATGCACAGGAACGTTTCGGATTTTTAATTGATGCGTTCCGTTATGGTGCACCTCCTCATGGTGGTATGGCATTTGGCCTTGACCGTTTGGTAATGCTTATGCTTGGCGGAGAAAGCATTCGTGATGTAATTGCATTCCCAAAAGTAGCAAATTCCAGTGAATTGATGACCAGTTCTCCTTCCACTGTAGATGAAAGGCAATTGGTTGAGTTGGGAATTGCGGTTTGTAAACAACAACAGAGTGAAGAAATTTCTAAAAAATAGATTATATTTCTGGAGGAGCATATATGTCCATACCTAAATATTATGAAATGAATAAGCCCTTTTTAGAATATTTAAGAGATGAACATTGTCATACTCTGAAAGAGATAAAAAAATATCTAAGTGTCTATTTTAAGCTTTCACAAGAAGAGCTATTGGAGTTATTATCCAGTGGTACGCCTGTTTTTTCTAATAGAGTAAGTTGGGCAAGTTTATACTTAAAAAAAGCAGGACTTATTGTTAGTCCTGCACGGGCAACTTTTACTATCACTAAAAGGGGATTAAGTGTGCTTGTTGAAAATCCCAAGGTAATTGATAATAATTATTTAATGAGATTTGACGAATTTAGGCAATTTCAAAAAATATCTTCATATTCTAAAAATAAACAAACAACAATAATTGATACCCAGGATACCCCAGATGATATTTTCGAAGAGGCATTCCAGAAAATAAATTCGAGTTTGCAGGATGATTTGCTTAGTGAAGTGATGAAATTATCTCCAATTTCTTTTGAGCAAATGGTTCTTGATTTACTCTCAAAAATGGGATATGGAGAATTTGAAAATGCAATTAAGAAAACGTCTGCTACGGCAGACGGAGGAATAGATGGAATTATTATGGAAGATAAATTAGGTTTTGACTTAATTTATCTTCAGGCCAAAAAATGGGATTTGAGCAGTACAGTTGACCGACCTGATATTCAAAATTTTGTTGGCGCAATTGCTGGAAAAGGTGGAAAAGGACTTTTTGTAACAACTGCAAAATATTCTAGGCAAGCTATAGAATATGCGAATAATCAACATATTATCTTAATAGATGGAAAGAAACTAGTCCAATTAATGATTGAATATAATTTTGGTGTAAATATCAGAAAAGCATTTGAAATAAAAATGGTGGATACTGATTTATTCAATAGTTATCTAGAAGAATAAAAATGTAGTGAAATTTTTGATGCAAGCGGGTTATTATCATTACTATAAAGTAGAGGGATTTCATGATTACGATAGAGGCTTTAAAACAGGAAGATATGCCGCAGCTAATTGAACTTTATAAAGAGCTGATACCACCTCATATAGAGTTTAATACTTCTCTGGAACGCTGTTTAAAAACATACAAAACAATGGAGCAGGACGACTGCAGTTTTTTGGCAGTGGCGAAAGAAAATGGAGAAATTGTAGGTTCTGCATTAGGAATTTGTTGTCAGTGTTTGGTGAATCCATTTTTGGTGGTAGAAGATGTCATTGTACGCAGTGATCAAAGGGGAAAAGGTGTTGGAAGAATGCTGATGCAAGCACTCGATCAATTTGCGGAGAAAAAGGGCTGTGCCTATTCGTTTTTGGTATCTTCAGATTTTAGAACTGGCGCACATAGTTTTTATGAGAGTATAGGCTACACAGATGGTGTAGTAGGTTTTCGCAAAATATATCAAAAATAAAATATTATAATAAAATGTACGTTAAAAATATCAATAAATAAAAAAGAGTTTTTGCTAATAAAACTAGCAAAAACTCTTTTTGTTATCTGATAGATGATTACATTCCAGGTTCTCTTAACAAGTTACGCCATTCTAAATCTCCACGTTCCAGACCATGAATAAGAACTTCACCTGTTGCAATATTCGTTGCAAACGGAATATTGTGCGCATCGCATAAGCGTAATAAATGCATATCGCTTGGTTCATGCGGCTTTGGTGTTAAAGAGTCACGGAAAAACAGAAGCATGTCAATTTCATTACATGCGATGCGGGAAGCAATTTGCTGGTCACCTCCTTGAGCACCGGATAAAAAACGTTGAATTTTAAGTCCGGTTGCTTCGGTTACCATTTTGCCTGTAGTACCGGTGGCACATAAATTATGGCGGCTGAGTACTCCACAATACGCAATGCAGAATTGTACCATTAATTCTTTTTTCGCGTCATGTGCGATTAAAGCAATGTTCACGATTGCCCCTCCTTTTACGTATAAATTTGAAACGGAAGATGATTATAATCTTTCTAATGGGAATAGAGGAACAGATTCACCTTCAAGACGAGCCGCCAAACGCTGTAAAGCCATTGCTCCCGACGAATGTGAATGATTTACCACAGCTTTTGCCGGATTGGTTTGCAAATGAATGTCGTCCGGTAATACAGCAATTAAACGAATACCGGTTTCGTCGATAATCGTATCAATATCTTGATAATGTTGCATTTTACGAAACGATTCAAAACTAAAACGATTAATCACCAAACGCTGTTGACGTATTCCTCGTTCCTCCAGTAATTGACGGACTTTGTCACTGTCGCGAATACAAATAGGGTCAGGTGTACTTATTACCAAAGCACGGTCTGCAGCTGCTACAGCAGAGATAAATCCTTTACCGATACCTGCCGGACAGTCAATAATCACATGGTCATAATATCTTGATAAAATAGGGACCAATTGTTTCATTAAGTCCGGATGTATAGTGTGTTTCTCTAAAGCCGGTGCCGGCAGCAAAAACAGATTGTTTAGCCCTGTATATTCTTCACAAGAATAGATTGCCTTAATCGGTTCGCAATTACCGTTTACGATGTCAGAAATATCAAACACCAATTCTTTATCCACGCCAAGCATGGCGTCTAAGCTGCGAAGACCTGCATCTCCGTCGATTAAGAGAACTCTTTTTCCGTTTTTTGCAAGTGTACAACCCAAACCTACGCTGATAGTAGATTTGCCTGCTCCGCCTTTACCGGATGTAATAACTGTTACTAATCCCATATAAAAACCTCATCAATATTTTACCATAATTCAGTATAGCAGTCAAAATTTTTTGTATAGTTTTAGAGATGGAAGAAATAAATTCACAAAAGCTTCATAAAAACTAAGAATATCATAGTAATAGTGCTGAAAAATTTTGAACCTTTTTGACTATTTCATAAAGTGACTGCTTCATTTTCATAATTTATATTATAGCACAGGTTTTTATAAAACACAGCTACTTTTGTAATTTTTTGGTATTTTTATTCGTTTGTTGTACCGGAACTGTTTGTTTCTTCCGGCATCACCAGATTTCCGTTTTCGTCCACGGTTTTGCCATAAAAATAAGCATCAAAAATATCTTTGGCGACATTCATGGAGTACGTACCGCGAGAACCATACTCCAATACCACTGCAACGGCAATTTCCGGGTCGTCATACGGTGCATAAGCAATAAATGTTACATTATCTGAGTGTCCCGGGTTTTCAGCAGTACCTGTTTTTGCTGCAATCGTAATTCCATAATCGCCAAATATGGAATTTGCCGTACCGCCTGATTGGGTTACACCTTTCATAGCTTCTTGAACAATTTTTAAATTCTCCTGAGAAATATCTACTTGAGAAACTACTTCAGGCTCTGTTTCAGAAATTACTTGGTCACGATTATAGTTGGTTACTTGTTTTACCAAATGTGTTTTCAAACGGGTACCGTTATTGGCAATGGTAGCACAGTAAGTTGCAAGCTGTAACGGGGTAAATGCGTTGTCAGATTGTCCGATTGCAGCCTGAATTACGTCACCCGGCTGCCAGACGCCGCCATTGCTGGTACGGTATTCAGGACTTGCCAAGGTACCTGTGCTTTCTCCAATTTCCACACCGGTTGCTTCTCCTAAACCAAATTGTTTTGCGTATAAATCGATATTATCAATGCCGAGTAATCGCCCTACCTCGTAAAAGAAAACATTGCAGGACACTTTAATTGCCTTTTGCAAGTCAACGTCACCGTGCCATCCCAAACAGGTTGGAATATAGCTTGGAGCATAGAATGTATAATAATGGTTACATTCTACATGCGTATTGGTATTAATGGTTCCTTCCTGCAGTGCAGCAGCTGCAACAAGCGGTTTAAATACAGAGCCGGGAACGTAGTTTCCGTCAAAGGCACGATTGACCAGTGGTTTGTTTGTTTCATCTGTTGCCAATGAAGTATAGTAATTGCTGTCCTCTAAATATTTGGTCAAATCATAACTTGGATAAGTTGATGCAGCCAATATAGAAAAATCCTTTACATTCAGGACAACGGCAGCACCTGCCACACAATCTTCTCCGTCATATTCTGTAGAGGTAGACGCACCGGCCCTTTGAGCTGCCTGTACGTTATTTGCAAGGGACACATTGGCTACTTTTTGTAAATTACTGTCCAAAGTAGTATACACAGTATTTCCTGCAACAGGCTGTTCGGTAACAGTATCGGAATTTACTGTTCCGTCAGGATTGGTTTCCACCACCTTGGTACCGTCAGTGCCTCTTAATTCTTCTTCAAACGCGGCCTCAATACCGCTTTTTCCTATTTTATCATTGTAAGCATATCCTTCATCTTTTAAAGCATTATATTCATCTTGAGTTAAAGAACCTATGGTTCCAATCAGATGCGGAGCCAACATTCCGTCTTCATACTCTCTTACAGTGGTAATTTCGATGGTGACACCTGCCAAATTGGTAGAATTTTCTTGAATGATAGAGGCGGTATCTTTTGAAATATCTTCTGCAAATGTATAAGGATTGGAAATGCTGAACATTTTACGAGTCATATTATAGCGAACAGAGCAAATATCTCTGGTATCTTCACGTGAATAACCTTCGATATTGTATAATTCCATTAATTGCTGCATGCACATTTCTGCAGTGGCATAAGAGTTCAGATTTAAAAAGTTTTTTCCTTTTAATTCCGCTATCTCTGCGTCTTTTCCTTCTACAAATTCATATTCACCTTTATCGTTTATCACAATAGGAAGTTCGTCTACCCAAGGTTCATTTCTTTGGTCAAGCAAGTGAATTAAATTCTTAATCACATCATTTTGATTGTCACTGTCTAAGTAAGTTTGATCAAATGTTACATTATAGCCGGTTTTATTTACAGCCAACGGTTCGCCATTTGTGTCTACAATTTCTCCGCGGGCAGCACTTAAATTTACAGTAGAAACATAGGTGGCATCTGCCTGCTGTAAGTATTGTTCACCGTTTATCAACTGCCAGTCAACCAATCGATATACAAATACACCCATACAAACCAAAAGGATACCGCCCAGTGTAGCGTAACGCAATTTGATACGGTCTTTTATGGGACTGCGTTTTCTTTTTCCGGATTTACGAAATTTCAAATGAGCGGCTCCTTTCTTTACTGAAGTAGAATATCACTGTAAATATGTTTATTTTTACATAGCTATATGACGGATGGGTGAACAAAAGAGAAAAAATCGGTAAAGAGAATGCTTTTTCGTTTTACGATTGAGAACGTTCTTCGCGTAAGATGTAGGAAAATCCACGGTTGAAATAGTAAAACAAAGGAACCAACAGAAAAGTATAAGCAGCACGGGGTAAATAATGGCGGTAAAGTACGTAGCCAATTGCATCGTAGCCCTTTGAGATGTATAAAAACAGCCATTGGAGCAGTATGACAATAAGAATGGCAGCCAACATCATAATTAGGCCGGTCAAAAAGTTATTATGGAATACATCTTGTACCAAAAAAGAGATGATAAAACAAATCAACCCCAAAATCAGGGCGTGGAATCCAAACGTGCAGTTGGCACCATAGTCCAATAAAAATCCACTGAATACGCCGTAAAGCAGAGCACATACAGGACCTTCAAACATGGCGATGGAACATGCAATCGGAATTAACAATGTTGGCAGAATCCCATAAAAAGACGGAATGAGCCCGGGAGTTTGCTGTATGATAAAAAATACAATGATTTCAATGGTATATGCAATGTATCTTAATACTCGAAAACGTTTCATGACTTACCCTCCATTGGAGGAAGCGTTGTTTGTATCCGTGTTGTCTACCACTTCACCTTGACCGTTAAAGCTGGTAATAATAATGACATCACGCACAGTTTTAATATCAACAAAAGGTTCCACTGTGGCATACAGAGAAACGTCATTTTCTTCCGGTTTTACTTCGACAGCTTTGCCTATCAGTAAATCTTTAGGAAATTTTCCTCCAATGCCGCTGGTAACAATCATATCTCCTGCTTGAACGGTAGTGCCTGTTTCCAATAATCCCAATTTAATCAGTCCTTGGTCAGAAAGCTGTGCATTGCTGCTAATGGTACCGCTTTCTCGGTTTACTTTGTCTGTTGCGGAAATATTGGTATCCGGAGACAAAATGGTTGTTACTTCGCAGTACATTGCGCTGACTTTCGATACCCAGCCTACAACGCCTTGGTCAGTGATGACGGGATCACTTACTTTTACCCCGGCATTGCTTCCTTGGTCCAGTGTAAACGTATAGTATAAGTTATTTGGGTCACGGTTGATAACGGATGCAGATACAAATTGATAATCGGGATTGTTTTCTTTTAATCCCAAATAGTTTTTCAGTTGTGCATTTTCTTGTTTATATTGGTAAAACTCTACCAGCTGTTGATTTAACTCATTTACTTGTTGTTTTAACTGTTCATTTTCAGCAGCCAAATCTTCATAAGAACGAGTTGCCTCAGAAAGACTTGCTTGTGCGTTATTTGTAGCCACGGCAGTTACTTTTTGCATGGGAGAGATAACCGCGCCGAATATATTGGAGATAACTCCTCCTCCTGTACAGGCGGAATAGATAATAACAGCTACCAAAACACAAGTAACTGCGGCAAGTACAATAAAGTTTTTACTGCGAAAAAAAGCCTTCACAAGCAGTCCTCCTTTTTCTGTAAGTCCAAAAAATGATTAGAGTGAAAATAAGCAGAGGGCACAAACCCTCCGCTTCCATTTTCGTTTTAAAACGTGATTTATTTACGGCGAGATTTGTAGTATTGAGTAGGAAGCTCAATTTCCAAACGTTTGCCGGTACCTTCCGCTACGCAGTCGATTGCATTTTCAGCAACATGAACGGGCATACCTGTTTCTTGCATAATCAAACGGTCTAAACCGCGAATCAGGGCACCGCCGCCGGTTAGCATAATGCCATTGTCTATAATGTCCGCCGCTAATTCAGGCGGTGTTTTTTCCAATGTATTTTTAATTGCATCTACAATATAACCCAAAGGCTCTTCCAGTGCCTCTCGTACTTCAGGACCTGTAATGGTTACATTTTTCGGCAGTCCATCGGCCATGTTGCGGCCTTTGATGTCCAGTGCCGAAGATTCAATTTCTTCGTTGGGGTATGCAGAGCCCAATGTCATTTTGATTGCTTCCGCAGTACGCTCACCAATGAGAAGGTTATATTTGCGTTTTACGTAGTTAATAATTGCTTCGTCAAATTTATCGCCGGCAATGCGTACAGAACAAGATGTTACAATGTCGCCCAAAGAGATTACCGCAACTTCCGTAGAACCGCCGCCGATATCGACAACCATACTTCCGCAAGGTTCTCCTACGGGTAATCCTGCACCAATAGCGGCAGCCATTGGTTCTTCAATTAAGTCAACATGATTGGCGCCTGCTTGGCGTGCAGCGTCTTCAACAGCACGGCGTTCTACTTCTGTAACGCCGGAAGGAATGCAGACAACAATATGCGGACGTCCAAAAGAACTGGATTTGGTTGCCTGACGGATGAAATGTTTCAGCATGGTAGCAGTGATGTCAAAATCTGCAATGACACCGTCTTTTAACGGACGTACTGCTACAATAGAGCCGGGTGTACGGCCTATCATATTCTTTGCTTCAGAACCGACTGCAAGTACAGTATCGGAGCGCACATCCACCGCTACAACAGAGGGTTCGCGCATGACAATACCTTTGCCCTTCATATATACAAGGGTGTTAGCTGTACCCAAGTCAATTCCAATATCTTTTGAAAACATTGATTTTCCCCTTTCGTCCGCCTTTCAGACGGTATTCCGTTCAAATATTTGAAACAATCTATCTCTATCTTATATTATGGTATAGATTAGAAACTTCTATTCCAATTTATTATAACCTTTTATCAATCAATTCTCAACTAAAAATTTTGTAAACAAATTCAAAACATAGGTACAGTTTCAGCAAATATGTTACAGCGTTGGACTCTCTTTTCCATAGTTCGATTCTTCTGCAGTTTTTGAAGAACCAAAGGTGCGGAGCAAGCGGCTGATTTCCGCAATGGGTAAACCGACCACATTGTAGAAATCTCCGTCAATTTTACGCACCAATAAGGAACCTAGGCTTTGAATACCGTATCCGCCGGCTTTGTCAAAGGGTTCGCCTGTTGCAATATAGCTTTCAATATCCTCGTCGGATAAGGGATAAAATTCAACGGAAGTACAGCTTACGCCAATTTCACAACGGTTTTGTTTTAAAATACAGTAACCGGTATATACTTGGTGAACCCGGTTGGACAGCATACGCAGCATTTTCTGTGCTTGTTCCTTATCCTGGGGTTTTCCAAGAATATGGTTGTCCAACGCAACAACGGTGTCGGCTGCCAAAACGACATCATCCGGATGCAGCTTTGCAACAGCTCTCGCTTTTTTTAATGCAAGATTTTGTACCAAACATGCAGGATCGTCCTGAGACATTACTTCGTCAATTTCAGCAGGCTCTACTGTAAACCGGAATCCTGCAAGTTTTAATAAATCTCTACGGCGTGGGGAAGCAGAAGCTAAATATAACATGGCGTTCTCCTTTTTCTAAACTTTCAACATTTCCACAGGGAATTGAACTTTACATAACTTATTTGATTCCTTTTTCGTACAAACCACGGGTATAATGCCCTAAAGGCGCTTTTTGATACAAAAATTGCTGAAAAGTTTCCTCAATTTCAACAGAGTTTTCAACAGTGAATCGTAATATTCCAAAATTCATACCGGATATATCCGAAATTCTATCAGACATTGTCAAAGGAACTGCATTTAAAACTTCACTGCATCCATAATCACACTGAACAGGAAATTTTATGTTTTTTCTGTCTGTCAGCCATGTGGTGCCGTTGCAATTTTTGCAGTTTTTGCAGTTTTTGCCGTCATTTTTTCCAGGGCAATTGCGGCATAACATCAAAGGAAGTCGTCCGTATAATAACAATCCGCGGGGAAGGCTTCCTCCTATCTTAGCACTTTGCTTCAGTGTCAGTTCATAACTTAGCTCAAGGTCCGTCAGCCCCAATTGTTCGTACCACTCAAAAGCGGCTGTGTTTGTCACGTTGAGAGAATATCCTCCATGAATGTTGCAGTCCATTGTCTTTGCCAGTGCAACGCTGTTTACAGTACCTGCCCAAACGTGGGAAATATCCCATTTTAGGAACTGTTCCAGTTTGGAAGCGATGGTACGTTCGGTTCCGAACATACCGCGCGGCATAGTAACTGCCAGCGGTAAACCACGGTTTTGCAATTCTTTAACAATGTGTTCTTTGGTATTGATTGGGATATAAATCATTTGACAAACATTTGCGCAGTCAGGAATATCGTCTGCGCTATGCAATCTGGTGAATACAGCCCGCAAAGGAAGTGGCTCAGTGCTTTGCCGTGATGTTTTTGTAGGGAAGGAGACAGGATGAAACGGAATGACCGGTGCCTGTTCTCTCTGTTTGAGTAATTGTTCCAACGCCTCTCTGCGGAGTTGATTCAGCAAAGAAACGGGAATGGACAAATCAGGTTCGATGGAGCAAGTGACGTTTGTGCAATAAAAGGGGGTTCCCCCTGTCTTTTTTAATTGTTCCAAACAGCGCGCTTCGTCTATTGGACGATGAATGGCTTGCTGCGGAATGTCTCCTTCTACTGTAACAGTATGTTGCTCATGGTCGGAAACCGTTATGGTAACAGGAGTGCCTCTTTTTATCATAAGAGAGTACGTAATAGGGACAGATTGACGTTCTTTTTGATAGTAGCTGTGCAGCTGCTGAAATACCGTGTTGGTAGCACTGGTAACATCTTCTTTGGTACGGATGCCAAACATATCACGGCCTAATGTTCCGTCGGGATATCCTGTTGTAAATCCGGAGCGAGAAAATACTGCTTCCAGATTTTCGGTTAAATTTTGCGGAATAGCCTGTTGGTCTAAGGCAAAACGGCAAGCGGCTGTTGCTGCCGCTACATATTCCGGACGTTTCATACGCCCTTCAATTTTAAAGGAGGTAACGCCAGCATCGGCAAGCTCTCCTATCCGTTCAATCATAGATAAATCTTTTAAGCTCAGGTCATAACCTGTTCCGCCTTTTGCGGAAAAAGGCAGACGGCAGGTTTGTGCACATTGGCCTCTGTTTCCACTGCGGGAACCAAGCAAAGAGCTGAAGTAGCATTGGCCCGAAACAGACATACACAATGCGCCGTGTACAAAATGTTCCATTTCAACATGTGCAAAACCACCGTCTTTTAATGCCCGGGAAATTTCTTTGATTTCTCTTAAAGATAATTCGCGAGCCAGTACAACCCGTGAGACGCCTTGTTCCGCCAGCAGTTTTGCGCCTTCCGGAGTATGCACGGACATTTGTGTGGAAGCATGAATTTGCAGTGTCGGCGCAGCTTGGCGCAAAAGATGAAGCAAACCGGTATCCTGTACAATAACGGCATTGACAGGAAGCGTACAGGCAAAGGCAACAAAATCCAGCGCCGGCTCAATCTCATGATTCAATAAGATTGTATTTACTGCCAAATGCACCTTTACGCCACGGGCATGGCAATATGCAACTGCTTGTTTCAGTGTATCATGGTCAAAATTTTGCGCGTTGGCACGGGCACTGAACAGACTGCCGCCTAAATATACAGCATCGGCGCCGCTTCGCACGGCAGCTTCCAAAGCTTCCCATGAACCCGCAGGAGATAACAGTTCCAATTTCGGTTGTTTCATGTAAGTATCCTTTCGATGAATGGTTTTCAGTGTGATTGAAAAATACACTCCCCGAATCAGGGAGTGCATGTGTTCTTTGTGCCGCTATGTATGGATTATTGTTTCTCAAAATAGCCAATAAACGTATCGTCAGACGGCAGTTCAGGTTCAATTGGTGATTTGGGACGTGTGTAACTTCCTGTTAATAAGTCCGGTACAGGGTGTTCTGCACGCTGAACAGGGGAATATGGCGGTATATGGCGCGGTCCTTCTTTTTCAGCTGCTTTTTGTGCCATTTTTTGTTGTTTTTTCTGGTGGCGGCTTTGTTTGTTATGTTTAGTTTGAGGTTTGTTCACAGCAGAAGGCACACCTTCTAAGGGATTATCTACCATTTGGTCTATTTCTTCTGTGTCAATAGAATTACGGAGCTCTTCCAATGTGTGTGCATCCTCTACGGATGCAGGCGCGGGAGTTTCATTTATTTGCTGCTTCTGTGTCTCTTGCGATGTATTTGAAGTGTCCTCAGAGGCATTGTTCGCATCGGAAGAATCCCTGTTTTGTCCCGGAGAAAGATTTTGATTTGCCGTAACCAGTGCGTTTTTGAATCCCGGCATTTTTTCCAAATCTTTGTCTTCTGTTAAAAATGCATGTAATACCTGAAGTTCAGAGCGCAATTGCTCTGCTTCGGTTTGTGCTGTTTCTGCGGCTTGTTTTAAACGTTCATATTCGTTTGACCTGTTTTTATCAAGTGTTTTTAATTCTGCTAATTCAGCTTTTGCCTTGGCAGATTCGTCACAATAAGTCATGGCAGTGATAATGGCGGCCATAGAAAGAGAGATACGGTCGTTTTTCTTTAAAACGGCAGAGATGGCACGGTCAATTTCATCGCCGATGGTACGTACATATTCTTCATTGTCATCACTCGTAATGGTACAGTCTATGTCACAAATACGTAATTTTACTTTGGTCTTGTCCATGGAATACCTCCTTATTGCCAAGGCGAAATGGATAATACTTATTATTATAGTATAAAACGGGTTCTTTTAAAAGAGGTTTTCGCGTATTTTCCGTATTTTTACATGCCAATGGCACATATCATTTCGTTTTAAATATGAAATTCTTCCGCAGCAGATGAATTATAAAGATTTTAGAGATATTGTACAAAAAAATATCCTTTTTCCATGAAAATGAAAATTCATCTTTATGGAAAAAGGATACATCTAAAAGGCTGTAAATATGCGGATTTGGTCAATGTTGATACATTTGATTTCAAGCATTGTATTGTAGTTGAAAAACGGTTGGTTTTGGTATATACTGGACATAAGTATAAAATAGATATTTGTGACCCAAAATCAAAAAGCAAGGCTTGTTTTTTATTTATTTGGAGGGAAAAACATGAACTATAAACAATCTGTCAAGAAAATTCAGGCGGGTATTGAAGAGAAACTTGCACATCAATTTGGCGAAAAAGCGGAAACAGCTTCAGATATGCAATATTATAAAGCAGTTGCCCTTATGGTAAAAGAAATGCTGATGGAGGGTCGCAGTGAGTTTTTAAATCGTGCGCAGAAATCAAAAAAGATTTATTATCTTTGCATGGAATTTTTAATGGGTCGCTCTTTGAAAAACAATCTGTTTAATTTGGGAATAGAAGAAGATTTCCGTAAAGCCCTAAAAAATATGGGCGTTAACCTAGATAGTATTTATGAGCAGGAGCCTGACGCAGGTCTGGGAAATGGCGGTTTAGGCCGCTTGGCAGCATGCTTTTTAGATGGTTTGGCAACAGACGGTTACCCTGCAATGGGGTATTCTTTGCGCTATGAATACGGTATTTTCCATCAAAAATTGGTGGACGGTTGGCAGACAGAGCTGCCGGACCTTTGGCTTCCTGGCGGTAAAATCTGGATGACACCTCAACAGGATAAAGCAGTTGAAGTACACTTTGATGGTTATATTGAGGAATCTTGGAACAATCAATATCATATGGTAAATCATAAGGATTATAAAAAAGTAATTGCAGTGCCGTATGATATGTATGTTGCAGGTATGGACGGAAAAGGTGTCAGTGTATTGCGCGTTTGGAAAGCCAAATCTGCTGATTTTGATATGCAGTTATTCAACGATGGTGATTATTTGCGCGCAATGGAACAAAATGCGCTTGCGGAAGCAATTACAAAGGTACTGTATCCGGGTGATAATCACGAAGAGGGTAAAAGTTTGCGTTTAACTCAACAATATTTCTTGGTTTCTGCTACCATACAGGATATTATCCGCCGTCATTTGTTTACTTACAGTTCTTTGGATAACTTACCTGAGTTGGCAGCCATTCATTTAAACGATACGCACCCCGTTTTAGCGGTTCCTGAAATGATGCGCATTATGTTGGATGAATGCGGTTATGGCTGGGATGCGGCGTGGAATATTGTAACCCGCACCATTGCTTACACCAACCATACGGTTATGGCAGAAGCGTTGGAGTGTTGGGGTATAGAGTTATTTAAAAGAAGACTGCCCCGTATTTATCAAATTATAGAGGAAATTAATCGTCGCTTCTGTGCTCAGATGCATGAAAAAGGAATAGACGGCTATCAGGTAGGACGTATGGCCCCACTCAATGACGGATTTGTAAAAATGGCAAATTTGGCAGTGGTTGCAAGTCATTCCGTAAACGGTGTTTCTCAATTGCACAGTAATATTTTAAAAGAAACCGTATTTAAAGATTTTTATCAGGTCATGCCTCAAAAGTTTAAAAACGTTACCAATGGCATTGCACATCGACGCTGGCTGAACCAATCCAATCCGGAACTGGCTGCTTTTTTAACCGAGACCATTGGAGATGGGTATATCCATGATGCCAATGAATTATCTAAATTCTTAGTATATAAAGATGACAAAGTAACTCTTGAAAAATTAGAAACTATTAAATATCATAATAAACAACGTTTGGCCGAGTATATCAAAAAAAGCAACAATGTTGTAGTAAATCCAAACTCTATTTTTGATGTACAGGTCAAACGTATGCACGAGTATAAACGCCAGCATTTAAATGCACTGCATATTTTGGCTACTTATCAGTGGCTGAGAGAAAATCCAAATGCTGACTTTACTCCGCATACGTATATTTTTGGTGCAAAAGCGGCCCCTGGTTACTATTTTGCAAAACAAATGATTCGCTTCATTGTGGAACTGGGTGAAGTCATCAATAATGACCCAAGGGTAAACGATAAAATGAAAGTGATTTATTTGGAAGATTACCGTGTGACATTGGCGGAATTGATGATACCTGCAGCGGACATCAGCGAACAAATTTCACTTGCAGGTACGGAAGCATCCGGTACCGGAAATATGAAGTTCATGATTAACGGCGCTATCACATTAGGTACGCTGGATGGAGCGAATGTTGAGATACATGAAACCGTGGGCGATGAAAATATGCTGCTGTTTGGTATGACTACACCGGAAGCACAGTCTTTATCCAAAAACGGTTATCAGTCCAAACTGTTTTATGACAACAATCCTGTGATTAAACATGCAATTGAAGAAATGCGTTCAGGTCTAAATGGATTTGAATTCCATGATATTGTAAATAATTTGATAAATGTAGACCCTTATATGGTATTGGCAGACTTTGATTCCTACAGCAAAGTACATCAAAAAGCGGAAAAATTGTATGCCGACCAACAGAAATGGCAGCAAATGGCGCTTGTTAATATCGCAGGTGCAGGTCGATTTGCCGCAGACAGGGCTATTCACGAATATGCACAAAATATTTGGGGAGCAACTCCGGTTCCGTCTGAGGAGCAAAAAACAGCTGCAAAAACAACTGAGAAAGCAGAAGAACCCGTGAAAAAAACAGCTGTAAAATCAGTAGCAACAAAAAGAACGGCAAAATCGACCAAAAGAGGCACCAATTCCTAAGTCATAGAAAATATCAAGCAAGAGCAGGAAGAACGTAATCTGTTTCCTGCTCTTTTTTGGAGAGATGATTATGTTTCATTCCAGAAATCCTATTTACCGCAATCCAACAGGGGCGGTTCAAGCTCATACAAATATCCATTTTAAATTATTGGTTCCAAGAGAATTCCGATGCAGCGCGGCGCGCCTTATGGTTGGGGAAGAGTTTACAAAACAAGTAAAAACACTTGGTTTGTTTTGGTGCGGAATGAATGGAGAAGACCATGAATGGTGGGAATGTGATTTTACACCTGAACAGTCCGGTCTTTACTTCTACCGTTTTGAAATTGATACCTGGAGGGGTACCCTGGGAATTACAAGTCGCTTTGGCGGTGAAAGCGGAATCGATGAGTACGGCTCTCCTGAAGGAGAATGCTGGCAGCTGACAGTATTTGAATCTCAGTATCAAACACCTGATTGGCTAAGCGGAGGGATTATGTACCAGATTTTCCCCGACCGTTTTTATCGTTCAGGTACTACAAAATATAACGTACCTCAGGACCGTTATCTGCATCAGCGGTGGGGGGCACAACCGGAATGGAGGCCCAATCATCAGGGAGAAATCACAAACTCTGATTATTTTGGCGGAGATTTGGAGGGTATCATTCAAAAATTGGATTATTTACAAGGTTTAGGTATCACTTGTATCTATTTGAATCCTATTTTTGAAGCTCATTCCAATCATCGTTATGATACAGCGGATTATACAAAAGTAGACCCGTTGCTTGGCAGCAAAGAGGATTTTAAACGTCTGTGCAAAGAAGCAAATAAAAGAGGGATACACATCATACTGGATGGTGTGTTTAACCATACAGGCAGTGACAGCATTTATTTTAATCGTAAGGGCAGATACCAAACATTAGGTGCTTATCAATCTCAGGACTCTCCTTATTATGATTGGTATCAATTTTATCAGTGGCCGGAGCAATACGCCTGTTGGTGGAACTTTGAAACACTTCCAAACGTGAATGAAACCAATGAGACGTACAACGCATACATCAATGGAACAGATGGAGTAATACAAACATGGCTGAAAGCAGGGGCAGACGGATGGCGGCTGGATGTAGCAGATGAGCTTCCTGATTTATTTTTAGATCATATAACAAAAGCTGCCAAACAGGTAAAACCAACTTCCATGATACTGGGAGAAGTATGGGAGGATGCCTCCAATAAAATGGCTTACGGACAGCGCAGAAGATACTTACTTGGTAAGCAATTGGATAGCGTGATGAATTATCCGTTTCGCGAGGCAATCATAGGTTTTTTAACAGGAAAAAATCCTGCAGAAATGATGGAATTGATTATGACTGTATTGGAACACTATCCGCCTAGTGCGATTCACCTATTAATGAATCATATAGGGACTCACGATACAGAACGTATTTTGACTGTGTTGGGAGGAGAGCCGTTAAACGGACGGGACAGAGAGTGGCAGAGCAGAACAAAACTATCGCAGGAGCAGCGCAGCAGAGGATTGTCTTTATTAAAGCTGGCCTCGCTCATGCAATACACCCTGCCCGGGATTCCTTGCGTTTACTATGGAGATGAAGCAGGAATGGAGGGATATCGCGATCCATTTAACAGAGGTTGCTTTCCCTGGGGGCATGAAGATGCAGAGCTGGTGAACTGGTACCGCAGTTTAGGGAAAATACGTCATAGCTGTGAAGTATTAAAGCAAGGAACCTTGGAACCGTACTATGCTGATGACGATTGTTTTGTATATATCCGTTCAGATGAAGCGGTTGGTCAAAAATTATTGGTAGCAGCAAACAGAACAGAGCAGCGTAAACATTTGTTTATGGCTCAGGAATGGGAAACTGCGTCAGCACTTCTTGGAAAGGCTGTTTGGAACGGTACATTAACTTTGGAGCCTTATGGTTATGCATTACTATTTTCAGGGAAATAAATTTTGGAATCATATAAATGTGAAAAAGGGCGCCTCATTTGAGGCGTCCTTTTCTTTTTTGAGATATTCATTATTACGGAAAATATCAAAAAAACAGGATAAAGTTTGTGATAAAATAAACCAATTTAGTTAAAAATATAACACATATTGTTAACTTTTTATTTATTATTTACAAAAATAATCTTTTGTTATATGATGTACACATCAGTAAAAATTAACCATTTTAAAGGAGGATGAAACATGAGTGAGACTATGAAAGCAATGGTATATTTAGGACCAGGTAAAAAAGAAGTATTGGAAAGACCAAAACCAACTCCGCAAAACAGTAAGGCAGCAGTGGTAAAAATGTTGAAAACCACCATTTGCGGTACTGACCTTCATATTTTAAAAGGGGATACTCCGGAAGTTGAAGAAGGCAGAGTGCTGGGACATGAAGGCATTGGTATTGTTGAGTCTGTAGGAGAAAATGTAAGTAACTTTAAAGTTGGAGATAAAGTAATTGTTTCCTGCGTTACCTCATGCGGCTCATGTCCTTATTGCAAAAGGGGTCTTTATGCTCACTGTGATGATGGCGGCTGGATTTTAGGCTACATGATTGACGGTACTCAAGCAGAGTATGTACATATTCCTCACGCTGATAACAGTTTATATCACATTCCGGAGTCAATTACGGATGATGCAGCTGTAATGCTCAGTGATATTTTACCAACCGGATTTGAAATTGGTGTATTGAATGGTCAAGTAAAACCGGGTGATACAGTTGCAATTGTAGGTTCAGGTCCAATTGGACTTGCTGCTTTGTTAACAGCCCAATTCTATTCACCGGCACGTATTATTATGATTGACCTAGATGATAATCGCTTGAAAGAATCTTTACGTTTTGGTGCTACAGATACTGTAAATTCCAAAGATATGGATGCTGCAATTAAGAAAATTTATGAAATGACAGATGGTCTTGGTGTTGATGTTGCCATTGAAGCGGTAGGTATTCCGCAAACCTTTGATATTTGTCAAAAAATTATTACAAAAGGCGGCCATGTTGCAAACGTAGGCGTTCACGGTAAATCCGTTGAACTTCATTTGGAAGACCTTTGGATTAAAAACATTACAATCGCAACCGGTTTGGTTAGCACAAATACAACACCTATGCTGTTGAAAACAGTATCTTCCGGCAAAATTAAACCACAGCAATTGGTTACGCATCACTTTAAGTTCAGTGAAATTATGGATGCTTACGATACATTTGCAAATGCGGCAAGAGAAAACGCATTAAAAGTTATTATTGATTTTGAATAATTCAAAAAGCTGTAAATTTCTTTGTATAGAGAATTACAGCTTTTTTATTTATATGTTTTATTGATTATACTGCGGTCACTTATGATGCAAATTATTTTCTATGGTCTCATAAGTAAGCGCATTTTTCGTACAGTCATGATTATTTTTGGTATACGGATAAGATATAGTGCCGTATATATGGAAAAGCTCGTACAAAACAAACTGTTTGTACGAGCTTTTTATTGATATTTGCTGCTGTTTTTGAAATAAATACTACTTTTTATTTTGTCATAAAGAATAAATGGTTTGCTTTTGTCTTTTATCTATTGCGATTTCTTTTTACGAACAAAATAGACACCGCTCCGGACACGGATACCACTAACATAAGTATCCAGATAAGGTTGTTTGATGCATCGCCTGTATTAGCAGTATGCATATTGTTATGAGAACTGTCGTCAGGTGGATACACAATTGCAGGAACGTGTGTATTCGTAACAACAATATTTCCGTTCTCATCAATCGTTATATGGTTTGTATAACCATTGGGTATATTTATTTCTTTCACGATATATTCTATTTCTTTACCGTTTTCAAACTGAGGTAAATCAGTAAAAGTATAAGTCCAAGCGTTGTCTTCATTTAGTACAGTCTCGTTTCCAACAGGAGTGCCGTTGGCATACAGCTGTACTTTGATTTCTGTAGGACGAATGCCGTCTTGGTTGTTGTTATCATCCCAAACCTTTGTCACAGATTTTTCTACTGTTGCAGGTGTATGGGAGTTAGTCAGAGTAAAGTTTCCGTCAGTACCAATTTCAACATTATCGGTATAGTCTGTTGGAACATCAACTTCTTTTACAGTATAAACAATTTCTGTTCCGCCCTCAAACTGAGGTAAATCAGTAAAAGTGTGGGACCAAGCATTGCCTTCATTTAGGACAGTCTCATTTCCAACAGGAGTGCCGTTGGCATACAGCTGTACTTTGATTTCTGTAGGGCGGATACCATCTTGGTTGTTGTTATCATCCCAGACTTTTGTCACGGATTTATTAACCAATGCTCTGTAAATACCCAGATTTTGATATTGTTTTTGATAAATAGTGATATTATTTTTCTGCATTTCGCTCAGAGTAGGTAGCGTAATATCTTTAATTTCTGCGGAGGTTAATATATTTTCAGGAGATTTTATTGCGTCTGATTTCGAGTTGATTGCTTCATCAGTTCCCATATTCTTATCGGTCACAATGTAATCTGCAAATGAAATTGGTGTTCCGGAATGATCTGTAAATACCACTTTATAGGTTCCTGATGGCAGTTTCGTAAATGAATATTCGCCATTTGTATTGGTAGTAGTAATGCAGTCGTTATTATTGATGTCCTTTGCAATGGTTTCTTGTCCTGTAATGGCATCAGTATGATATAAGGTTACGGTTAAATCTTGAATTCGTTCTTCTGTGTTACCAATTAAACCGTCTTGATTTGCATCAAGCCATGCAATACCGGAAAGAGTTCTTTCTCTAACATTAATTTTAGAAATAGGAGTAGTTAGCTCATTTAATCCGTCTGCTTCCATGGAAGCACTATTGCCATAGACATTACCACCATTATTGTTTGTAGGATGTAAGGTAATATCCAATACATATCGTTCGAATGTTGGCAGTGTGCCTTTTAATAATAAAGCGGTAACATCTTCGTTCAACTCATACACATTTTTATCTGCCAATGTTTGTGTCGGTACAAGTTCTTGGAACAATGTTTCATCTACGGTTGAAACGTTGGTCCCACGTACATTTTTGTCGGTAGATGAATATAATTTTATTTCTGAAGGAGCTGTTAAGGTAGCTGTAATGGTATAAGATCCGTCAAATGAAGAGCCATTAGCATCTCCGTTGTAAGGCATAACATCCAACATTTTATAGTTTGTATAGTCTAAGCTGTTAGTATTTGTAAAAGCAATTCTCCATTGAATATCTCCATTTATTTCAGCATCACTTTGGAGTGCCTGTTTAGATAAATTTAATGATTTATTGACTACCAAGGTAGCTGTAGCTTCGGATTGATTGGGGTGGGAAGGCCATTGAGAACTAAATACTCTGTTATCTCCTTCCGCTTCAATGTAAGCTGTGTTATATACAGTATGAGTAGATTGTTGTAAATCGATATTCTCGAAATTCAATTCTGCATTAAATGTAATTGCAGGCAGTACTACACCTGTGGGAACATTTTCAATAGTCCAGCTGACTTTGGTGGTTCCATCTACTAACTTTTCAATAGATGCTGTAATTGGTTGATCACCATAATAAAATTTCGTATCGTTACTTACAGTTAGTTGAGCGGGAAGAATATCACTTATCGTTACTCGTCTGATGGTATCTCCTTCTTTACCGCTTGCAACGTTTAAGATAGGTTGTAAGCGGTAAGGAATAAACGTAACGCCTGTTGAAAGGTCAAATGATTTATTGTTTGCATCAATTGATTTTTCAATGCCTGCTTCCACACCTACAATTAATAATGAAGCACCTCTTGCATAGCTGGCCATAGAAGAACTGCTGTTCACAATTTGATGTGCATTATTATATTGTGCTTTTTCATATTGATTATTATCACGAACATAAGAGTTAGGTTGATTTAACTTATCATAGCTGTTTTTGTCTAAACGTGTATCATTTGCAGTGATGTTTTTATTGGACTTATAGAAGGCTGCTGTATGAACTGTTTGGTACACATTTCCTTCTGTTGCAGTGCTCAATATATCCACATTAAATCCAATTTGGTATTGTGTTACTTCTTGCAGGTTTGTGATATTTCTTACTTCAGCCAAAACAGCAACGCAAACACCATCAGGATATGCTGCTTTTAAATCAGCCATGGACGCAAAGTACACCAAATCTTGCTCTTTTGAAGATAACATTTCAGTGTCGGATGTCCAACCTTCTCCATTGGGTTTTGCAGCATACAATAATGTCACATCCCCCGCAACATTCGAGCTTGTTGGAACTCCATTGGATGCAGAAGCACTGGGCTGCATGGCTTCATCATCTATTCTCATCAATAAATTGATGGCTTTTAACTCATTTTTATCATCACCGGCATAGGAAAAGGCACCGGCTATTTGTACAGTTGAACCCTTTAATGCGTAAGCATCTAACCCCATTCCTGCTTTATTACTGGAAAGGTTGCTGCCCCAAAAACCATTTTGTTGATTTTCTCTGCCGATATAATGGAATAATCCATAACTCCCATCTCGGAAAATTTCATAGTCCCTTATTACGGTATCGTTTGTTGTAATGGATTGTGTCGTACTGACCAAAGAATTACCTAAACCGTCTTGGTAAGGTACTTTCATGTTACTGTCAGAAATCTCTAATTGATATTTTTTATTATCATGCTCATTTTTATCAAGAGGAGCTACCATTTGAAAATAGGCTGTTGATATATAAAGATTTCCCTGAGAGGGAGTAGGACTAAGTGTAGTAGCGCCATTTCCCATTAAAGTAGGTGCGAATAACTCTCCCTTTTGATTATATAAACTTGCTCCGGTAACTGTTACATCAATGCTGCCATCTTTGTTTTGCACAAATGTCCAGGTTCCTCCATTGTTTACTGTGAAACTGTTTGGTGAACCGGCAGAATTTGTTTGGGGGAGTGCAGCTGCATATACATCAGCGTTTCCGGCACCATTGGTTAAGTCGCGTCCACCAATACCGGTAGTGCCGTAGGTATTCTCTTTATAATCCCATAACAAGGCTTGCAGAGAGGTGGGAACACCGTTTTCACTGATACTTGGATGTATCGTAAAAGTTAAATTATCAGTTGTTTCGGGAATATAAAATCCCTTCATTCCCTTATTACTGTCAACCGCTTTCATTCTTAGACCTATACCAAAGTCCAGCAGTCTGCCATAAACGCTGCCAGCATCTTTGTTAGGGGCAGTTCCGTTTCCTGTTGAAAAATCATAGGTACCAACGGAGTTCATTTTTGTTGGATTTACCAATTCAATGTCGTACATAGGTACTGCAGAAACAATGGCCTTTTCATCTGTTCCACTCATGACTTTTGTTTTCCATGAATCAGCAGATGTATCTTTTGTCAGTTTTACGTTGAAGGTAGGAATAACCTCTTGGGATTGATTCATGCCTTTTACGTTAACAGGTATATATTTTGTTTCTGAAAAAGATTGGAAACCTGCTCCACCGCCAGCACTGTTATATATGGTTTTACCTGTTAAGGTACAAACACCGTTTACATCTTCTTGGACGATATCTGTCATCCAGCTTTTTAAAACATCTTCATCAAATTCCGCATATTTTTTTGAAACATTTAAGGTAAACTTAAATTCAAGTTCTACTGCCTGTACATTACCACTAATTTCACCTGCGTAAGTAAATTCATAACCAATGTCATCAAAAGATCTGACAATTGCATTATTTTTAGACGAATCATTACCTGGATCATCATTTGCATCAAAAGGTGTAGTACCTGTGCTTACACGCTTGGCTGACTGAATTTTAAAATTTCTGACTTCTGCAGAATCTCCTGCAAACAAAGAAATGTTTTCTTTCGTAATATCGGTTGTTCTTTCTTCATTTGCATTGTTATTATCGGTCACATTAGAACCGGGGCTGTTTTGTGATATGCCTGTTTGGGGATTAACCTGCTCTGCATATACTGCAACTGTACCGATAATACAGGAACATAGAATAGATAAAGCAAGAATGAACGCCAAAATCTTTTTCCATTTTTTTGTTTTCATCTAAATCTCCTTCTTTAATCTTCAATTCTCCTGTAAAACAAGAGTATCATCTATATAAAAACAATAAACAGAGCTCTCTTAAAATGCATACCCTGAAATTCCCTTTTCAATGAGTTGTTTATTGTTATTTGCAGATTATCATTATAGGTTTTGGTAAAAATAGCAAACTTTATTTCTCAACAAAAAATACCATAAAATGGTATAAATATGCATGTTTTTTAAACATTTTTACTATTTTTAAAGTGTAACATATCTAAGAAATAAAGTTTGCTTTTTGTAGCTAAATGGCATATTTATGTAATTAATGAAATGGCGGCACAAAATAAAATTGGAATATTGCTATTTTTGCATGTAAAAAAGAAGGTTATTGTACAACAACCTTCTTCTAGATATAAAGTTTATATTTATTCTGCTTGAGAATTTTCTTTTATAATATCTTCAATTAAGTGATTCAGTTCTGTCAAGGTAGACAAATATCCCGCTCTGCGCCTGAACTCTGCCGCACCATGGATTCCTTTTACATACCAGCCAACATGCTTACGGGCCTCTTTCATTCCATGCTGTTCTGTTTTGTGGTCGCATAAGGCTACCATATGTTTTCTCATAACCAGCATGCGTTCCATAATAGAAGGTGGAGGAAGAATGGTGCAGTTATCAGACAGATATGCGTTGATTTGTGAAAAAATCCAAGGATTTCCCAACGCGCCACGACCTACCATAACCATATCACAGCCTGTTTCTTCTATCATCTTGGCTGCATCCTGTGCAGTGTTGATATCACCGTTTCCGATTACGGGAATAGATACGGCTTGTTTGACCTGACGAATTATATCCCAATCGGCAGGCGGCGTATACATATCCTCTCTGGTTCTGCCATGTACTGCAATTGCGTCAGCTCCGGCTTGTTCACAAATACATGCTATTTCTACTGCGTTGATACTGTTTTTGTCCCACCCTTTACGAATTTTCACGGTTACAGGAACAGACACGGCTTTTTTAACAGCCAAGACAATATCTCCGCACAAATCAGGACGTTTCATCAAAGCACAACCGCCTCCGCTGTTGCTGATTTTAGGAGCCGGACACCCCATGTTAATATCAATGGCTTGGGGTTCGAATTCCATTGCTTTTTCAGCTGCTTTGGCCATAATTTCAGGTTGATCTCCAAAAATTTGAATTGCTGCAGGACGTTCTGCGGGAGACAACTCCATTAATTCTTTGCTTTTTCGGTCACTGTATTGCAGCCCTTTGGAGCTTACCATTTCAGAGATGACATATGCAGCGCCAAAAGAAGTACACAATTCGCGAAACGATTTATCCGAAACACCTGCCATAGGTGCCAAAATTGCTTTTCCATCAAAAGAAATATTGCCGATTTTCAAATTAAACCCTACCGTTTCTAAGTAAATTAAAATACATAAAATTTTAATAATGAGTTATTCTATCATAAAACAGGGAATAACGCAATTTTTGTTACTGATAAACAGCAAATTTGCATTAAAAATTGTGTTATGACCGTATAGCAGGTTGAAATTTTGGCAATTGTTAAAACATGATAACCCTGATATAGCCTAGCAACAGCGGAAAAGATAGGGTTCTGGCTGTTGGCAAGAACGTTTTAACGTTTATAGGTTAGAAATTGTGAAACAATTTCTTTTATGTTATAACAACCTAGCAATAACAGCAAAATCGTAGATTTTGGTTATTGGTAAGAACGTTTTAGCTTTTATTACGTTAAAAATTGCAACACAATTTTTTTAATGCTATAATAAAGCAAATTATAGTTAAGCATTATTTTAACTATTTGGAAAGGTATGGAAATACTTATGAAGTTACTTGTGCTGGACGGAAATAGCATATTCAATCGAGCTTTTTATGGAATTAAATTGTTAACTACAAAAGACGGTACATTTACAAACGCTATTTATGGTTTTTTAACTATGCTGCATAAAATTAAGGAAGACACAAATCCCGATGCGGTAGCGGTAGCATTTGATATGCGTGCGCCAACATTTCGCCACAAAGAGTACGATGGTTACAAGGCTCAGCGCAAGGGTATGCCACCGGAATTGGCACAGCAGCTGCCAATTTTAAAAGAGCTTTTAACGTTGCTGGGTTATCAAATTGTAGAATGTGAAGGATACGAAGCGGACGATATTTTAGGAACTTTGGCGCGAGTATGCACAGAAGAAGGTCACGAATGTGTGTTGGCCACAGGAGACAGAGACAGCTTGCAGTTGGTCAATCCGTCAGTTACAGTGCGTTTGGCAGCTACAAAGTTTGGACAACCGGTTGTAACTGTATACGATGAAGCCAAAATAAAAGAGGACTATGGTGTAACGCCGCACCAATTAATTGACATCAAAGCATTGCAAGGAGATAGTTCCGACAATATTCCCGGTGTTTCGGGAATAGGTGCAAAAGGCGCGGCGGATTTGATTCAAAAATATGGCAGCATTGAAGCAATTTATCAAGATTTTGACCAGCTGGATTTAAAACCTGCCATGCGTAAAAAACTGGAGGAGGGTAAAGAGTCCGCCTTCTTAAGTTATAAGCTTGGTACCATCTGTCTGAAAGCGCCAATTGATACCAACTTGGAACATTACCATGTGTCAGAGGGAGATGTTCAGGCAGCTGTACGGTTGATGGCAAAATTGGAATTGTTCAGTTTGATTAAAAAATGGGGCTTGGACCAAATTGAAGTGGAACAAGAAGCGCTTATCACGGAACAATCGCTGCAAATCAAGGAATGCGATGATACGCGAAGTTTACTGCAGCAATTACAACAAACAGGCAGCGCCTATTTTTTGGTGTCTTATCGGGACAAACAAGTTGAAACCTTATATTTTCATTTAGAGAATACCGTTTGTACTGTTAATACAGCGAAACATGCTGATTTTTTAAAAGCGTTTTGTGAAAGTGAGGATATCAAAAAGTATACTCATGATGTCAAACCATTGTATGCTGCGTTATATAGACAGAATATCGGTTTGGTTCAGGTAGAAATGGATACCATGCTTGCGGGTTATTTGCTCAATCCTTCTTCTTCCAATTATGAAATAGAGCGTATGGCGACAGAATACGGTGTGGAGCAGCCCCAAATGGATTCCCAGCTGATTGAGCAAGATTCTATGGTAAAATGGGCGGCAATCTATCCCGCTTTATATAGGGTGATAGATGATAAAATTTCTCAGAATACACAGCATAAATTGCTGCACGAAATTGAACTCCCACTTGCCAAAGTATTGGCGCAAATGGAAGAATTGGGATTCGCCGTCGATAAAGCAGGCATTGCCGAATACGGTAAAATCATGCAGAACAAAATCGACAGGCTGCAGGATTTAGTATATGAGGAAGTCGGTTACCGATTTAATTTAAATTCTCCAAAACAATTGGGAGAAGCGCTGTTTATAAAATTGGGTCTGCCTGCGGGGAAAAAGACAAAAACAGGATACTCCACCAATGCAGAAGTGTTGGAAAAACTTCGTTATGAACATCCTGTGGTAGAACTGATTTTGGAATACCGTACATTGGCAAAAATCAAATCTACGTATTGTGACGGTTTGTTAAAAGTGGTGGAGGAAGATGGACGCATCCATTCCAGTTTCAATCAGACAGAAACACGGACAGGCCGTATCAGTTCAACAGAACCTAACTTGCAGAATATACCTGTTCGTACTGATGTTGGCAGAGAATTGCGCAAATTTTTCGTTGCTAAAGAGGGTTGTGTCTTAGTAGATGCAGACTATTCTCAAATTGAACTGCGTGTATTGGCACATGTAGCAAACGACTCCGGTATGATAGAAGCATTTAAAGAAAATGATGACATTCACCGCAATACTGCCGCACAAGTGTTCCATATGCCTCGTGAAATGGTAACACCGTTAATGAGAAGCCGTGCAAAAGCGGTTAACTTTGGTATCATTTACGGAATCGGTGCGTTTTCGCTTGCAAAAAATATAGGCGTTACCCGTAAAGAAGCAGAAGAATATATCAAAACATATTTGGACCATTTCAGCGGTGTGCGCAATTATATGACAAATGTGGTGGAACATGCAAAAGAAACCGGCTATGTGGAAACATTATTCGAACGTAGACGTTATCTTCCCGAATTGAGTTCGTCCAACTTCAATTTGCGTTCTTTTGGAGAGCGTGTTGCAATGAATATGCCAATTCAGGGTACTGCTGCGGATATCATCAAAATTGCCATGATTCGCGTAGTACATCGATTGGAAAAAGAAGGTTTGCGTGCCCGTTTAATTTTACAGGTACACGATGAATTGATTGTAGAGGCTCCGGAAGAAGAAGCTCCTCTGGTTCAGCAGCTGTTGACAGAAGAAATGGAACAGGCAATTCACCTATCTGTTCCAATGGTAGCGGAAGCAACCATCGGGAAAACTTGGTATGATGCAAAAGCTTAAATATTGCTTCTGCATACAAACAGCCGGATAGACTGCATGATACACCGAGAGTAAATCATCTCTCGGTGTATTCCTATTACATAACAAATGGATAAGGGGAACGGATATGGTTTTTATTTGCCCTATTTGCAAGAAAAAATTGGAAAATACGGTTCATACATACCGCTGTAAAAGCGGACATAGTTATGACATATCTGCGCAAGGCTATGTTCATTTGTTGCCACCCAATAAAATGCATTCCAAAATTCCGGGAGATAACCGTCAAATGGTTGCGTGCCGCAGAGAATTTTTGGAAACAGGTCTTTACCTTCCGTTCAGTAATCAGCTCAACGATTTGGTGGAGGAAGCAATTGAACATAAAACGCAGCCTGTCGTTGTGGATGCAGGCTGCGGAGAAGGTTACTATACAGGGCATGTGAAAGCGCATTTGGATGCATTGGGAATTCAGGCAGAGTTTGCAGGATTTGATATTTCTAAATTTGCCGTGAAAGCGGCGGCAAAAAAGTATCGTGATATTCAATTTGCAGTGGGCAGTATTTTTGACAGTCCTATTGAAAGCAATTCGGCAGACTGTTTGCTGAATATTTTTGCCCCCATTGTGCCTGAAGAATTTCAAAGAATTGTAAAGCGCGGCGGTGTTATGATACTTGCGGTTCCGGGAGCACGTCATTTGTTTGGATTAAAAGAGATTTTGTATGAACGCCCTTATGAAAATGAAGAAAAAGATACATGTTACGATGGATTTGCGTTTCAGAAACGTGTCACTGTCAAAGATGAAATTTATATTACCCAACATGATATCATTGCCGACTTATTTGCAATGACGCCTTATTATTGGAAAACCACCATACAAGGCAGCGAACGTTTGAAACATACGGAGACGCTGAAAACGGAAATTCATTTTGATTTCTTGGTTTATCAGAGAATATAGAAAAAGGAGAAATTGCATTGGGCAAACAAAAAAATCCATTAAAACCTTTGGAATACCAACCGTTTAATCCTCATAAGGCTTTTGAAATGTTAAGAAAAGACACAGATACCATTGTTATCTTCATTCATGGTTTTTTAGGCAGTCCCTATCAATTTATTAGTCTTGCTGATTTTGTATACCATATGGGATATGCGTGTGCCGCTTTGTTACTTCCGGGACATGGCGGTACAGCGAAGGATTTTGCACATAGTTCGCAGCAGCAATGGACAGAGCAAGTCCATAAAGAAGTACATCGCTATGCAGAGTTGTACCCGAATGTTTATTTGGTGGGACATTCTATGGGAGGTTTGCTTGCAATTAATGAAAGCGTCTGCTCCAAAGCCAACGTAAAAGGTCTGATTTTGCTCAATACTGCCATTAAAATAGGACTAAAAAGCCGCAGCTCTTTGTATTCCACAAAGAATCTTTTCAGCCGAAATCCGATTTATAATCGCATTGACCGCTATTACCGAGAAAATAACAGTGTACAGGTAGATAATATCCTGTACACCGTAGGCTGGCTGCCTAGGGTGGTCGATTTAACCCGATTGTCCAGACTTGCAGTGAAAAATTTGCCTAAGGTGACTGTTCCTGTATTAATTACCCAGTCTCGCAATGATGAAGCAGTGCTGTGGCGCAGTGCGGAAACCATTGAAAAAGGGCTTACCAACTGTCCTTATCACAGGTTGGTATACTTGCAGCGGTCTTGGCATTCTTATTATTTTAAAAAGGAACAAAAGCAGCTTCAGGATGAAATAAAATGCTTTTTGGATATTTGCACCGGCAGAAATTTGGGGCGATAGAGAAATCATATAA
>UQLQ01000020.1 GCA_900541905.1 uncultured Oscillospiraceae bacterium | reverse complement strand
TTTTCTTGTTATCCAGCCCTCCGGCTGTATCGGTTGAGCAAAAGTCAGCGTGGGATTGATGTGGTATCTTTATCTAAGTGATACCCCCAGTTCCCATTTTGCAATTGCTTGTCTGCTTACACCTACTTTGTCCGCTACTTCTTCTTGGGACAATTTATGGTATTTTCTCAGTGTGAATAAGTTTGAGGAAATATTATTCTTAGGATTTATCATATTTTTCATACCTCCATGGCAGTATTATACTGTACGGAGTCGAGAATATCCACCAACCAAAGCAAACAGTTTATGTTATATATGGTTGCATATTTCATGAGACAGCGGAAATACTGGTAATTTTTTATAATTTTCTAAAAAAGGTATATTTGGGGCATATTTGTCCATTCTACCTGCATAAGTATCATTGGAAGGGCGGAAGCTGATATGATGGAACATACAGATGAAACTAAACACGTTTTAAAATTAAGCGAAGAAAAACAACATGAACATTTGTTAGAAGAAATCAAAGAAGTAAGTCGTTTGCTTGCCTGCAATCGCCAATGGTTTGAGCTGGAAAGCAACCAGGATATGATTGAGGCGTGTATTTATGAAGATAGGGCACTTCAGGCACGTTACCGTCATTTGCTGGATGTCGCAAAACAGCAGGGAATCGCTGTTCCTCCTTTCGAAACGTATTTTTAATATAAGCGAGGGGATAAAATGTGCGGATTTTTATTGGCATTTTAATCGCGCTGGGTATTTTTGCAGCGCTTGTTTTGGTACAAGTAATTGCCAAGTCAAAAAAACCGGTTCGAAAAACAGTTATCAGTATTTGTGTAGGGCTTTGCGCTTTGGTGGCCGTAAATCTATCCGGATATTTTACGGGTGTACGCTTGCCTCTCAATCCACTCAGTATCGGAGTTTCAGCCGTAGGCGGAATTCCCGGCGTTACTACTATGCTGCTGTTAAATTTAATCTTTATTTGAGAAAAACAGAACATCCAACCATAATAGCCTTGGGTGTTCTGCTTTTCTTTCAAAATTTTTTCACAAACATGTATAAATAAAATAAAACCTGTCCATTCTGTTAGTAACATTTCAAACAGAAAGAGGTTTTATTCATGACAAAGTTGAAATACATAGAAAAGGCACTGTTGATTGGATTCGTAATTGCAATTTTATTTTCTTTCACCAGCTTTACGGCATTTGCCGCACAATGTGAGCAAATTCCAAATGAAGTATTTCGTTTACATGTATTGGCAAATTCCGATTCGGAAGAAGACCAAGCACTAAAGTTAAAAGTAAGAGATAGACTTCTGGACGAAACGGGAGAATTATTCAGTGAATGTACGACCAAAGAAGAAGCAATGAGCACAGCAAAAGCGAATATTTCATATTTGGAACAAGTAGCGCAGGATGAAATTTACAAACAAGGATATACTTATGGCGTAACGGTAGAAGTAGAAAATACATTTTTCAATAACAGACAGTATGACGATATTACGATGCCTGCCGGAAATTATGATGCCTTGCGCGTGTTAATCGGAGAAGGTGCGGGACAAAATTGGTGGTGTGTGCTGTTTCCTGCAATGTGCCTTCCGGCAGCAGAGAAGCGAGAAGGTATGCCGGAATTGGATGATGTTTTAACTGATGAGCAGATGAGCGCGGTAGAAGGAAATCAATATGAGGTAAAGTTTAAAACAGTGGAAATTTATGAGAGCATAAAAAGCTGGTTTGGATGGTAACTCCAAACAAAAAGCCTGCATGGTATACCATGCAGGCTTTTTCATTTATTTTGTATGTTCGGGAACGACGGCAAAAAAGGTCAAATTATCATCACTGTCATTGATTAAACTGTGAGAACATCCCTGTGGACAATAATGACATAATCCGGCAGAAACCAATTCGTACTCTCCCTCAAACAGAACTTTGCCTTTTCCGCTCAAGATATAAATGATTTCGCTGTTGGTTTCATGGGTATGCAGACCAATGGAAGCGCCGGGTTCTAATGTGCCCAATAAAATTTTATTGTTTTTATCAATATTCATATGTGCTCTTAATTCTTTTTCTCCACCATAAAACTGTGTTTTCACAGTTTCTTCTATTTTAGAAAAATCCAGTATCATGTTTTTCTCCTTTTTTGTTTGTTGATATTTTATCGTATTTATCATCGCATATTTTTCATAATTATAATGTTAGTATATCATTCTTATGTGATTCATGACAACTATATATCATACATTTTCTAATAAAAGGGAAAAGGTGTCTTCTTTTTTTTGATACATAATTGTGATATACTAAAGGATAAAATGATGTATTTCACGCAAACAGGAGAGAGTTCATGTTACAACTGATATTAGGCCGTGCAGGTAGCGGAAAAACCTACAGGATTCGAGAGCAAGTAAAACAGCTTGCAGAGCAGAATACAGAAAAAATTATGCTGTTGGTTCCGGAACAATATTCGTTTGAATCAGAAAAAGCAATGCTCAAGCTGCTTGGTCCAAAACAAGTAAATAAGGTGCAGGTTATGAGTTTTACTCGTCTTACCGATATGGCGTTTCGTTCTTATGGAGGCAGCGGAATTGCAAAATTAGATGACGGAGGACGAAATATTTTCATGAGCCTGGCTTTGGAAGAGGTAAAAGAAGAGCTGGAGTTTTATGTAACACGTGTGGAAGAATTGATTCCTTTCATGCTCTCTATGTCTGCTGAATTAAAAATGTGTGCAATCGCACCTGCTGTATTATTGGAAACAGCACAGCAGACGGAAGATAAAAAGCTGAAACAAAAACTCAAGGAAGTCGGTATGATTTTATCCGCATATGATGCTTTGGTAGCGCAAAGCTATTTAGATCCATTGGATGACCTTCAACGTCTAAAACATACGTTTACGGAACATCGCTTTTTTGAGGGTTACCATATTTATATTGACTCTTTTGAGGGGTTTACGCAGCAGGAATTTGACTTAATTGAACTCATGTTGTCTCAAGCAAGTGAGGTAACGGTATCTCTGTCGTGTGACACTTTGGATAATCAAATAGGAGCTGAAGTGTTTGCCCGTGTACGCCATACAGCAAATGTGCTTATGCGAATGGCAAGACAACATCACGTACAAGTGTCTGCACCTATCGTGTTGGAACCGGGAATTCGCTTTGCAACGGAAGATTTAAAGCATTTGGAACATCAAATTTTCCGTGTTGAGAAAGAACCGCTTTCCAATGTATCGGATGCGATTACGTTATACAGCGGAGAAACCGTATATAACGAGGCTGCGTATATCGGTGCAACCATTCGGCATTTGGTGATAAATGAGGGGTATCAATATCAAGATTTTGCTATCATTGCCAGAAGTTTAGACCATTATCGCGGCATATTGGATGTTACGTTGGAACAATATGAGGTGCCGTATTTTATGGATACGCCCCGTTCTGTGTATGCAGAACCTTTGATGTGTTTGGTGCTGTATGCACTGCAAATACTAAAAAGTAATTTTTCTTCGGATGATATGTTTGTATATTTAAAAACAGGGTTGGCAGGGCTTACCCCGTATGAAATTTCTTTGCTGGAAAACTATACGTTTTTATGGAATCTATCAGGAAAGAAGTGGCTGAAGGAATGGACGGCCAACGTAGACGGCTTTGTGGAACAGCAGACAGAACAGCAGGAAAAACGGTTGGAAGAACTGAACCAATTGCGTGAGAGAGCAGTAAAACCGTTGGTGCATTTACAAAAACGGTTAAAAGACGGGGATGGATTGGCCTATGCAAAAGCACTGTATCAATTTTTAGAAGAATTGGATGTCTCGTCTTCTTTGCAAAATTTGTCCAATCAACTGGAACAAATGGGACGACTGGATACAGCGGAACAACAAACCCAGTTATGGAACATTTTAATGAATATTCTGGACCAATGCGCGTCAGGATTGGAACATGAAGCATTAACGGTACAGCGGTTCGCTGAATTGCTGCGCCTGATGATTTTATCATATGATATTGCAGGTATTCCGCAAAGTCTGGACCATGTGACTGTAGGTACCGTAGACCGTATGCGCCCTGCACAACCGAAAGTTGTATTTGTCATTGGTGCAGTACAAGGTGAGTTTCCTGCTGTGCCAAGCAGCAGAGGGGTATTCAGCGATTTGGAACGGCAGTCTTTAATTCAGCTGGGATTGCCTTTGAGCGATACTGTTCAGGAGGCTGCCATAGAAGAACAGTTTTTGGCTTATTCTGCGCTTACCGGCGCTTCTCACAGATTATATATCACTTGGCATCGTGCAGGACTTACGGGAGAAGCAAAAACACCTTCAGCCATTGTAAGCGAAGTAAAAGGTGTGTTTCCGCTATTAGAAATGCAAACGGAAAAACAAATAGAAAAAGCCTATTTTGCTTGTTCCAAAGAGTCCGCATTTTCTATGGCTGCAAAAGAATATCGCAGTCAAACACAGCTGAAATCCACTTTAAAAGCGATATTTGAGGACAAAGACGGATATGCCGAGCGCATGGAGGCTTTGGACCATGCATATAAGAAACATGTGCATCGTTTTATGCAGCCTGAGTACGCAAAACAGTTGTTTCAAAATCCAATGTCTGTTTCCGCTACACAAATTGAGCAATATCATTTGTGTCCGTTCCAATATTTTTGTCGTTATGGGCTGAATCTAAAAGAACGCAGACCTGCAGAAATGGATCAGCTGGAATATGGCAGTTTAATCCATTATCTTTTACAGCAGATGTTTGAAGCGTATTGCGCAGAAGAAATTGCTGCGATGTCGAAAGAAACATTGATTCAGGCAATTCAAGAATATATTGCTGTATATGTCAATATGAAATTAGGCGGAAGTGAGGATAAAACCCAGCGGTTTCAGTTTGTATTTCGGCGCATTGCAGATTCTGCCCATGTTGTCATTCACCATATTGCAAAAGAACTTTCCCAAAGCAAGTTTCAGCCCATTGGTCATGAGTTATCTTTAAAGGAAAACGGAGGCGATTTCTCTCCTTTGACCATCTCTTTGGAGGATGGCACAGTGGTTCAAGTGGAGGGGAAAATTGACCGTACGGACGTCATGGAGCAAGACGGCGTGCAATATGTGCGTGTTGTAGATTATAAAACAGGAAAAAAAGAATTTAAAATAGGTGATATTCTGCATGGCATTAACATGCAAATGCTCATTTATCTTGCCGCCTTGATTCAAAACCGACAATATCAACCGGCAGGTGTATTGTATATGCCTGCTTCTCGACCGATTATTTCTATCTCGCGGTCGGCAAAACCTGACGCAGTGGAAAAGGAAATCAATAAACAGCTTCGCATGAACGGCGTTGTAGTCAATGATACTTCTGTGATTTGCGGCATGGAAGAGCATGCACAGGGCATTTATATTCCCGTTGCGTTAAAGGAGGGTGTGCCAAAATCGCAGGAATCCTTACTCAATGCTGATGAAATGCAAAGCGTGCTAAATCACATTGAATCGCTCATTGGAAATATGGCCCAGAATTTGCAGCAGGGAAATGTGCAGGCGAATCCTTTGCAGGGAGCTTATGACGGCTGTTTATACTGTCCTTACTTTGCAGTTTGCCAACATGAAAAAGAGGATGGCGGTAATCCACAGTTTTGCCATAAAAAAGAAGAAGTATTGGAACAATTGAAACAGAAAGGAGGAGAAAACGGGTGAGCCGAGCATGGACACAGGAACAAAAAAATGCAATTGACGCTCGCGACGGTACTTTGCTGGTATCTGCGGCGGCAGGGTCAGGCAAAACAGCGGTATTGGTTCAGCGTGTGATAGAACGGTTGACTGACCCTATTCATCCCAGTGACGCGGACAGGTTGCTTGTAGTAACGTTTACAAAAGCGGCAGCAGCAGAGATGAAAGACCGTATCGCCGCAAGAATTTCAGAATTGTTGGTGCAAGATCCTACAAACCGTAATTTACAGCGGCAGCAATTGTTATTGGGACGTGCACAAATCAGTACCATACACAGTTTTTGTAATGAATTAATCAAAGAGAATTTTTATAAACTCAATCTGTCTCCGGAATTGCGCATTGTAGACAGCAGTGAGCTTACATTATTAAAACAAACCGCCATTACAAATGTGCTGGAACAGAATTATGAACAGCAGGACCAAGCGTTTGCCGACTTGGTAGAAGCGTTCAGTTCCGACCGTGATGACAGCCGAATCATACAAACGGTGGAAGCCTTATACGAATTTACCCGTTCCCATCCTTTCCCTCAAAAATGGTTGGATGAAAAAGCGGCTATGTATCAACATATTGAACAGGTTGCCGATACTCCTTGGGGACAAACTTTGCTTTCCTATGCACAGGAAGCGGTGCATTACTGTATTACGCTTACAAAACATGCGCTGGAATTGATGAAACAAGATGCCAAACTATTAGAAACGTATGAAAATACGTATCAAAGCGATTTGGCAGAATTGAATCATCTGAAAAGTGTGCTGGAACATGGAACATGGGATGAAGCGGCAAAAGCGGCAGCGAACGTTACTTTTGTACGATTGCCGTCACTGCGGGGATACAGTGAAGATGAGCTGAAAATTCGTATCAGTGACTGCCGCAAGCAAGTAAAAGAAACTATTGATAAAAAGATAGCAAAATTATTCTGCGCCACAGAACAGGAGACAAAGGACGACTTGTCTCGCTTGTCACCTATGGTACAAAAACTCTTTGCGATTACCAAGGAGTTTGCAGAAGAACTGAGGAGTTTAAAAGCAGAACGCAAAGCGGCGGACTTTAGTGATTTGGAACATTGGGCGTTGGAATTGCTTATCAAAGAGACAGAAGACGGTTTTTTCCGTACGGAAGAAGCGGAGAAGTTATCTCAGCGATATGATGAAGTGATGGTGGACGAATACCAGGACACCAACGAAGCACAGGATATGCTGTTTCGAGCAATTTCTCAGGATGAGAAAAATTTATTTATGGTGGGCGATATAAAACAAAGTATCTATAGTTTTCGTCAAGCCATGCCAAGTATCTTTTTAGAACGCAGACACAGCTTCCCTGAATATCAAAGGGAGCTGAATCAATATCCCGCGTATTTGATTTTGGATAAAAACTTCCGTTCCCGTGAAACGGTAACGGATACCATTAATTTTATGTTCTCGCAAATTATGTCGCCCCAAGCAGGCGATGTTGCGTATGAAGGAAAAGAATTGTTGGTACCAGGGGCACAATATCCGGAATATGACAAGTGCCAGACCCAATTGGATATTATTGATTTAGCGGCGGTTCAAGACGAAACGGAAGATGAAACAACGACCGTGCTGGAAAGCCGTCATATTGCAAATACCATACAAAAAATGGTGAAAGAATCCTTTCTTGTAACCGAAAACGGGGAACAAAGACCTGTAAAGTACGGCGACTTTTGTATTCTTTTGCGCAGTGCAAACAAACATGCGCCTGATTATGCAAAAGAGTTGGAAAAATACGGTATACCCGCATGGGCAGATACTCACAACGGATTTTTCCGTACGGTGGAAGTAGCGGTCATTCTGTCGCTGCTGCGGGTGATTGATAATCCGTTGCAGGACATTCCGTTTGCCTCTGTTTTGATGAGTCCTATTTACGGATTCACAGTTGATGATATGGCACAAATGCGTGGAGATGAAAGAAAACAGTCTCTATATTTGGCATGTAAATTTTTTGGCAAACAAAATCAGCAGGCAGCTGCATTTTTAGAGGATTTGGAGCAGTATCGCACTATGGCGGCAACAATGCCAGCCGACCGATTATTAAACTATATTTACCAAAAAAGCGGATATCTGAATATGGTGCAAACCATGACCCACGGGGAAAGCAGATTGGCCAATTTGCAGATGCTAATGGAATATGCCAAACAGTTTGAACAGGCAGGTTATCACGGGTTATCCGGGTTTATCCGTTACATTGACCGTTTGCAGAAACAAGATGCCGATTTGCCTGCGGCTTCTGTTATGTCCGAAGGAGCTGACGCGGTAAAAATCATGAGCATTCATCGCTCCAAAGGATTGGAATTCCCTGTCTGTATTTTAGCCCGCTGCTCCAATCCATTTAACAGGGAACAAAAGGATGCTTTGCTGCATCCTCGTTTGGGTCTGGGCGTAAAACTGCGCGATTTGGAAACCAATTGCAGATATACCACGCTGCCCAGAGAAGCCATAGCGTTGGAAATGAATCGGGAAAAGCTGTCTGAAGAGATGCGTATTCTATATGTGGCAATGACCAGGGCAAAAGAAAAATTGATTATGCTGTCTACCGTAAAAAATTTAGACCGTACTCTTGCAAAATTAGCTGCCCAGCTAAGCGGAGAGAAAAAACAGGAGCCGTTTGTGGTGAACCGCGCTTCCAGTTTTTCAGATTGGATTTTATCCTGCGCATTGAGTCATACAGACGGTCATCAGCTGCGGGAACGCGCCATGGCAGACGACAGTATCATTCTGCGCAATTCTTCACAGCCATGGAGCATGAATGTGGTACTGCCTCCAAAACAGGAACCTGTGATAGAAGAAACGGAAGAAAAACAGGAAGCTCCCGTAAATAGGAGCCTGCTTCAATCTTTACAAGGAAAAATAGAATTTCAGTATCAACGAGAGATACTGACGCAATTGCCTGCAAAAGTAACAGCGTCTGAACTGGCAGGTAAGGCTTCTAAAGTGCAGAACACGCTTTCGCGTCCGCGCTTTATGAGCAGTTTTGGGTTAACGCCCGCGGAGAGAGGAACAGCACTGCACGAATTTATGCAGTTTGCGGATTATGAAGCTGCCAGCCATGATGCGCAGGCAGAATGCGACAGAATCGTAACACAAGGATATTTAACACCGCAGCAGGCACAAGCGGTTGATTTATCAAAAGCACAATCGTTTTTTCAGAGTCGATTGGGAAAACGCATGCTGGCATCCACCTCTTTGGAAAAAGAAAAACGCTTTATGGTGGAGTTGCCATTATCAGTTGTGGAAACACATCTGCCGGAACACTTAAAAACGGAAACTTCTGTTTTGCAGGGTGCGGTTGACTGTGTATTTGAAGAAGACGGTGCATTGGTGATTGTAGACTTTAAAACAGACCGAGTAAAACATGCAGAAGAACTGTGGGAACGTTACCGTCTGCAATTGGAACTGTATGTATACGCAATGGAGCAATGCTGCGGAAAGCCTGTAAAAGAATGTATGTTGTATTCGTTCCATCTCAATCAAGAAGTAACGGGAGAATGGAAACATGAATTTTCTCTTGACAAATAGAACGTAACCTGTTAAAATAATTGGAGTAAAACAAAGCGGAGTACATGTGCTCTCACCTGTGGGGTATCGTCCGACACGGGTCAATATTCACTATCTCTCATTTTGACGATGGGATAAGTATGTTTATTGATGCGCGGACGGAAGATTCTGTCCGCGTTTTTATTTTGTAAATAATAACAATCACAACGTATTTTTGGAGGTGTGTAACCATTAGCAGTAAAGAGCTACAGATTAACGAAGAAATTCGTGACAAAGAAGTCCGTGTAATTGATTCTGACGGCAGCCAGCTTGGCATTATGCCTGCGGCAAAAGCCTTGGATTTGGCAGCAGAAAAAGATTTGGATCTTGTAAAAATTGCCCCTCAGGCTACACCGCCTGTATGCAAAATTATTGACTACGGCAAATATAAGTTTGAACAAACCAAGCGCGAAAAAGAAGCAAGGAAGAATCAGCATGTGGTTGATATTAAAGAAATCAGACTTTCTTTAAACATCGACACACACGACTTTAACACAAAAGTAAGCCATGCAATGCGCTTTTTAAAAGGCGGCGATAAAGTAAAGGTTTCTATTCGCTTCCGCGGAAGAGAAATGGGTCATCCGGAACACGGATATGACATTATGAATCGCTTTGCAGAGGCACTTTCCGAGCATGCAAATGTTGAAAAGCCGGCGAAATTGGAAGGCCGCAATATGCTAATGTTTCTTGCAACCAAACCTACAAAGTGATGTTAAACAATTAAGGAGGATCAACTCATGCCTAAGATTAAAACACATTCCGGCGCTAAAAAGCGTTTTAAATTATCCAAAAACGGAAAGGTTATCCGTGCACATGCAAACAAATCTCACATTTTGAACAAGAAAACAACAAAACGTAAAAGAGGTCTAAGACAAACTGCTGTAACAGATAAAACAAATGTAGCAGCAGTAAAGAGAATGATTCCTTACAAATAATAGGTGTTCTTTTACAAAAGAGATGGAAACACGATAATTGACCGAATATTGGAGGTAATAGATAATGGCACGTATTAAAGGTGCGTTGGCAACACGCAAAAGAAGAAAAAAAGTTTTAAAACTGGCAAAAGGATACTGGGGCGCTAAAAGCAAACACTTTAAAATGGCAAAACAAGCCGTTATGAAGTCCGGTAATTATGCATATATTGGCCGTAAACAAAGAAAAAGAGATTTCCGTCGTCTATGGATTACTCGTATTTCTGCTGCTGCTCAATTGAACGGCATGAACTATTCTACATTTATGAATGGCTTGAAAAAAGCAAACGTTGGTCTAAACCGCAAAATGCTTGCTGAGATTGCGGTTGCAGATCCTGCTGCTTTTGCCGCTTTGGTAGAAACAGCAAAATCTGCCCTATAAAAAAGCTATAGTTGCGCTCGGGGGATTCCCTCGGGCGCAAATTTTGGTTACACGGAGATTTTATGTTATGTTGGAAATCATCAAAAGTCGTAAAAATGAAGAAATCAAATTGGCTGCAAAATTAGTGGATTCAGCATCGTTTCGCCGTGAAAAAGGTATGTTTGTGGTAGAAGGAGCAAGACTGTGCAGAGATGCCGCACTGAGCAATATTGAAATTGTCTCCGCATACTTTACCGGAGCTGCCCAAACAAAATACAGCGATTATATCACTCAAATCATACAAGAGTGCCGCTCTTATCGTTTGATAGAAGAACATGTGGCCGATGCGCTTTCTGCCACAAAGCACAATCAAGGTGTATTCTGTGTATGTAGAATTCCGGAACAGCATCACAGCATGATGGATATGCAAGAGTTGGGAACGTACATTGCGTTAGAACAAATACAAGATCCTGCGAATTTGGGCTCTGTTTTGCGTACAGCAGAAGCACTGGGAGTCAGTGGTGTTTTGTTTTTGGGAGATTGCTGTGATATTTACAGCCCCAAAGCATTACGCGCCAGTATGGGTGCAATTTTTCGCTTACCGTTTTATATAGAAAAAGATACATCCTTTGCAATCAAAGAGCTAAAAAGAAAAACATTTGCTGTGTTTGCGGCAGTTCCTTCCGAACAGGCGCAAAGCGTTTTGGAAACAAATTTTTCAAAACCCACAGTGATGCTGATCGGTAATGAAGGAAACGGCCTGAGTCAAACCGCAATCGACGCTTGTGACGCTTGTGTTACCATTCCTATGATGGGGCGTGCAGAATCGTTAAACGCAGCAAGTTCTGCCGCAATTTTAATGTGGGAAATGATGCGAGGAAGAATTGACATGCAGCTAGAGGAATCCATATGACAGAAGAAAGTAAAGCTTACTGGGCATGGTTGCAATTATCCTTAGGAGCAGGCAGCTTTAAACCAAAACGGATATTATCCTATTTTCCGGATATACCATCATTTTATGATGCCGGACCAGTCCAATGGCGTTCGATGGGATTATTTACCCCAAAAGAACTCAAACAATTGTCGCAAAACACATTGGAAGATGGTAAAATATTAATTGCTTCCAGTGAGGAAAAAGGAATTCAAACCATTACTCCCGCTTGCAAAGCGTATCCTCAAAGACTTTACCAAATTGACAATCCTCCTTGCATGTTGTATGTTAAGGGTACCTTGCCTAATTTGGATGAACAGCCTGCTTTAGCAGTGGTCGGTACCAGAAATGCAACAACTACGGGCAAACAAATTACTTATGACCTGAGTATGCAGCTGGCCCAAGCCGGCATGGTGATTATCAGCGGAGGAGCCAAAGGAATTGATACGGCAGCACATCAGGGTGCGTTGCAAGGCAATGGTATTTCCATATGCGTTTTGGGATGTGGAATAGAATATCCATATTTGATGGAAAATGAATCTATGAGACAGTCTATTGCCGAACATGGAGCGATTATATCGGAATTTCCTGTAACAAAACCGGCATTTAAGCACCATTTTCCTATTCGAAACAGAGTTATTTCCGGCTTATCTGTGGGGGTGCTGGTAGTAGAAGCTGCAGAACGCAGCGGTTCTTTGATTACAGCCAGAACCGCTTTGGAGCAGAATCGTGATGTATTTGCGGTTCCCTGCGGAATCTATAATCCTGTTTCAGAAGGGGTTAATAATCTAATCAAAGCAGGTGCAAAACCTGTGACCAAAGCACAGGATATTTTAGAAGAATATACAAATACGTATCTGCTTCAACTCGAACAATTAAAAACGGAATCTCAGTTACAAAAGAAAGAAGAACAGATGCTTTATCAGGAACCTAGACCTGTTAAAGTGTTTGATGAAAAAGAAACGACAGAAAGACACAAGAAATTAAAGGAACAGCTTTCTCAAGACGGAGCATTGCTGCTCAGTAAATTATCCAATGAACCTGTGCATATAGAACAATTAGAAGCGTTAACAGGATTATCGGCGCAAAGAATTTTAATCGCCGTTACAGAATTAGAATTATGTGATGCAATTTCTTCTCACTCGGGCAGACGCTACAGCCTGCCCGGACAAGTTTAATTTTTCTGGAATTTATCGTTTTCATTTGGAATATCTTTCATCAGACAGTAATCAAACAAACGATACATTTGAGATTAAAAAGTACGTGAGCAAAGGTGGTTAGACAATGTCTAAACTAGTAATAGTGGAATCCCCTGCAAAAGCAAAAACAATTAAGAAATATCTCGGTTCAGACTTTGATGTCGTGGCCTCAATGGGCCATGTGCGCGATTTGCCTGAAAACCGATTAAGTGTAGATGTAAAAAAAGATTTTAAACCCAAATATGAAGTCATCAAAGGCAAAGAAAAATTAGTGGAAGAGCTGAAAGAAGCTGCCGATAAAAGTGACGAAATTTTTCTTGCAACTGACCCGGACCGCGAAGGAGAAGCCATTTCGTGGCATTTGGCTTATTTATTGGGACTGGACGTGGAAGATCATAATCGCGTTACTTTTAACGAAATTACAAAGACGGCAGTTACTAATGGAATTGAGCATCCGCGTGCCATTGATATGGATTTGGTAAATGCACAGCAGGCACGCCGTATTTTAGACCGTTTGGTAGGTTATAAATTAAGTCCGTTTTTATCTCAAAAAATCAGACGAGGACTTTCCGGCGGACGTGTACAATCAGTAGCGGTTCGCATTATTGTAGACCGTGAAAACGAAATCCGTAAGTTTGTTCCGGAAGAATACTGGACTTTGGATGCAAAGTTTATTCCAAAAGGCTCAAGAAAAGCATTTCCTGCTTCTTTTTACGGAGATGTTGACGGAAAAATCAAAATTTCCAATAAAGAACAAGCAGATAAAATTCTGGCAGAGTTGGAAGATGCGGAATATCAAGTGGTAAAAGTAAAAAAAGGTACCAGGAGAAAATCTCCCGCACCTCCGTTTATTACATCCACTTTACAGCAGGAGGCTTCTCGAAAACTTGGTTTTCAGGCCAGAAGAACCATGAAAGTGGCACAGGAACTGTACGAAGGTGTTGAAGTGGCTGACATGGGCGCAGTCGGTTTGATTACGTATATGAGAACCGACTCCTTGCGTATTTCCGAAGATGCAGTGAAAGAAGCTGCCGATTATATTTTAGAGCGTTGGGGTAAAAAATATTTGCCTGATACTCCACGTAAATTTAAAGTAAAAGCAAATGCACAAGACGGACACGAAGCAATTCGCCCGACTATGCCGAACTTATCTCCCGACCAGGTAAAAGACAGTTTAACATCAGACCAATATAAATTGTATAAACTGATTTGGGAGCGTTTCATCGCCTGCCAAATGTCAAATTGTCTGCAAAGTACAACTCAAGCGGATATTCAGGCAAAAAATTATATTTTTAAGGCTTCCGGTTATACGGTTACATTTGACGGTTATACCGTATTGTATGAAGAAGGCAAAGATGAAGAGGAAGAAGCAAAAGGCGCATTGCCTGTCTTGGAAAATGGCATGCCTTTGAAGTGTAAAGAGTTGGTTGGAAATCAGCACTTTACACAGCCGCCTCCGCGTTATACAGAAGCTTCTTTGATTAAGGCTCTGGAAGAAAACGGAATCGGACGTCCTTCCACTTATGCCACTACCATTTCTACCATTACGGCAAGAGAGTATGTCACAAGGGAAAATAAAACCCTAAAGCCAACGGAGCTTGGGGAAGTGATTACAAAATTGATGAAAGAACATTTCCCGAAAATTGTGAACATCAAATTTACCGCACAAGTAGAAAGCGAACTGGATGAAGTAGAGCATGGCAAGGAAGAGTGGACACAGCAGCTGCATACCTTCTATGATGAATTTTCAGATACACTGAAAAAAGCCAAAGAGGCAATGGATGGCGTGAAAATTCAATTGGAAGAAGATAAAACAGATATCATATGTGAGTTGTGCGGCCGTCAAATGGTGGTAAAAACAGGTCGCTACGGCAAATTCATTGCATGTCCCGGTTATCCCGAATGCAAGAATATCAAAAAGATTATCAATGAAACAGGCGCGGAATGTCCAAAATGCGGCGGCCGCGTCATTGTGAAAAAGACCAAAAAAGGCCGTGTGTTTTATGGATGCAAAGAGTATCCAAACTGTGACTTTGTTTCTTGGGACGAACCTTCTATGGAAAAATGTCCGCAGTGCGGAAAAACCTTGCTGAAGAAAAAAGGGAAAAAACCAAAATTATACTGTATCACACCGGATTGTGGATACGAAAAAGTGGAGGAAGAATGAGCATTACAGTCATAGGAGCAGGATTAGCAGGATGTGAAGCTGCATGGCAAATTGCATCAAAAGGAGAGGCGGTTACGCTATATGAAATGAAACCGAAAAAATATTCTCCTGCTCATTCCAGTGAACAGTTTGCTGAGTTGATTTGTTCCAATTCTTTCAAAGCGGATCGTGTGGAAAGTGCTGCGGGTTTGCTGAAAGAAGAAATGCGTCGGTTTCATTCTCTGCTGATGGAATGTGCGGATCAATGCCGTGTACCTGCAGGCGGAGCCTTGGCAGTAGACCGCGACCGTTTTTCCCAGATGGTTACAGAAAAAATCAAAAGCAATCCTTTGATAAAGGTGGTATCTGAAGAAGTCACAGAGATTCCCAAAGTGGGCATTACTGTGATTGCAACCGGTCCGCTGACATCAGATACATTGGCAGAACAAATTGTGTCTCTTTGCGGAGACAGCCTTAGTTTTTATGATGCCGCCGCGCCGATTGTAACAGCGGAAAGCCTTTCTATAGAAGATTGCTTTACTGCGTCCCGTTATGATAAAGGCGGAGATGATGCCTATATCAACTGTCCCATGAACAAAGAGGAATACGAGGCGTTTTATGAGGCTCTGGTATCGGCAGAACGTGCTCCTGTGCACGACTTTGATGTTGCCAATCCAAAAGTATATGAAGGGTGTATGCCAATCGAAGTTTTGGCTCAGCGCGGAAAAGATACCATGCGCTACGGCCCGTTGAAGCCGGTTGGCTTAATCAATCCGAAAACAGGTCATCGTCCTTGGGCTGTGGTACAGCTGCGCAGGGAAAATAGAGAAGGTACGCTTTATAATTTGGTCGGGTTTCAGACCAATTTAAAATTTGGTGAACAGAAGCGAGTGTTTTCTATGATTCCGGGTTTGCAGCATGCCGAATTTATGCGTTACGGTGTGATGCACCGCAACACATTTTTGAATGCGCCTCAAGTGTTGAATCAGGATTTCAGTTTCAAACAAAATCCGAATTTATTTTTTGCAGGACAAATCACAGGGGTGGAAGGATACATGGAATCTGCCTCATCGGGCATTTTGGCCGGTATCAATGCGGTAAATCGAAAACATGGGGCATCTGCGTTGATTTTACCGAATGAAACCATGATGGGTGCTTTAAGCGACCACGTTGCAAACAGTGTTTCCAAAAACTTTCAGCCTATGGGGGCAAATTTTGGTGTGCTGCCTGCACTGAGTGAGCATATCAAAGATAAAAAAGAGCGTTACGCTGCCTTAGCACAGCGTTCACTGAATCTGTTGGAACAATATGTGTGAATTGAAGTAAAGGGTGTGCGAAAACATGAAAATAATTGTAGATGCATTTGGCGGAGACAATGCGCCTTTGGAAATTTTAAAGGCATGCGCCGAAGCTGTAACAGATTTTGATATTGATATTTTGTTGACAGGAGATCAGGATGAAATTCGTCGTGTTGCAAAAGAAAACAATATTTCATTAAATCGTATGGAAATTGTTCATGCTCCCGGTGTCATTACCATGGAAGATGAACCTACGGAGATTACGAAAGGAAAATCCGATTCTTCCATGGCAGAAGGCTGCCGTCAATTGGTTGCGGGTAACGGAGATGCATTTATTTCAGCCGGCAACAGCGGTGCTTTGGTCGTAGGAGCTACCTTGTTGGTGAAAAGAATCAAAGGAATTAAACGTGTTGCGTTTGCGCCGATTATGCCTAAAAGCAAAGGACATTTTATGCTTTTGGATGCAGGTGCAAATAATGAATGCCGTCCCGAAATGCTGCAGCAATTTGGTGTAATGGGCAGCATTTATATGGAAAAAGTAATGCATTTACATAATCCGCGTGTTGGACTTGCCAATATTGGCGGCGAAGAAAACAAAGGCACTCAAGTACAAGTAGATGCCTATCAAATGCTGAAAGCGTCAAAATTAAACTTTGTGGGTAATGTGGAAGGCAGAGCATTGCCTGTGGATGCTGCCGACGTTGTAGTTGCAGACGGGTTTACAGGAAATATGATTTTAAAAGTATACGAAGGCGTTGCTATGGTGCTCATGAGTAAAATAAAAGGTATTTTCACAAAGAGTACAAAAAACAAACTGGCAGCTTCCGTTGTTTTAAAAGATATGAAAGAACTGAAAAAAATGTTTGATTATACGGAAGTTGGAGGAGCGCCTATTTTAGGAGCTTCCAAACCTGTATTTAAAGCACACGGAAGTGCAGATGCCAGAACATTTAAAAGTGCAATTCGCTTGACCAAACAATATGTGGAATCCAATGTGGTTGGTTTGATTGCAGACAGTATTTCAGATTATCAAACAAAGGAAAATTCATAAATGTTACATTATGGGATATACCATTAAAAAATAGGAAAGGTAAGGTTTTCATGCTGCAAGAACTTGAGGATAAAATCGGCTATCATTTTAAAGATAAAAAGTATTTGAAAACTGCATTAACACACTCGTCTTATGCAAATGAAAACAAAAAAGCAGGTCCAAGCAACGAGCGTTTGGAATTTTTGGGAGATTCTGTTTTGGGCGTTGTTGTGGCAGATTATCTGTTCAAGCACTGTCCGAATATGCCTGAGGGTGATTTAACCAAAACACGCGCGTCACTGGTCTGCGAGAAAGCGCTTTGCGGCTTTGCCACTCAAATTGGAGTCGGAAATCATTTATTATTAAGCAACGGAGAAAGAAATACAGGCGGAGATACGCGTCCCTCTATTTTGGCGGATGCCTTTGAAGCAATCATTGCTGCTATTTATATGGACGGCGGTATGGAACAAGCACGCTCTTTTATTTTGCGTTTTATTGAACCGGCTATTCAAACGCCAAAGCCCAAACCATTTAAAGATTATAAAACGATGCTCCAGGAAATTATTCAGCAAAACCCTGAGGAACACTTAACGTATGTGTTAACAGGTGAAAGTGGCCCTGACCACAATAAACACTTCACTGTTGAAGTCCACCTAAACCAGAATGTAATTGGCAAGGGTGGAGGAAGAAGCAAAAAAGATGCGGAACAACAGGCTGCCAGAGAAGCATTGGAGCTGATGGGATATTAAACACGGGAATATTGCAATTTTTGTTCCGCACAATGGATGTCCTCATCAATGCAGCTTTTGTAATCAAGTCAGCATTACGGGAATACAAGAACAACCTGCTCCTAAAGATGTTACAGATGCAATACAAGCAGCTGTTAACCATAAAAGTCATGAAACCATGCAGCTGGAACTTGCGTTTTTTGGCGGGAGTTTTACAGCGCTGAACTATGATTATATGGTTTCACTGTTAGAGGCGGCACAGCCGTTTGTAACAGGGGGAATCATAATGGGAATCCGTATTTCCACTCGTCCTGATGCAATTGATGCATCTGTATTACAGTGTTTGAAGCAATATGGAGTAACAGCCATTGAATTGGGAGCACAAAGTATGCTGGATACCGTGTTAACTGCCAATCAGCGCGGACATACGGCGCAGCAGGTAAGAGAGGCATCTGCTCTTATCAAGACTTTTGGTTTTGAACTTGGTCTTCAAATGATGACGGGATTATATCAAGATACTGTGCAAGGTGCAAAACAAACAGCGATTGAAATAGCGAAATGTAAACCGGATACAGTGCGCATTTATCCTACCGTTATCATGAAGCATACTTATTTAGGACAGCTGTATGAAAGCGGGAACTATCATACGTTGTCTTTAGAGGAAACGGTTGACTTATGCAGCGAACTGCTTGCATTTTTTGAACAGGAACAAATCAGGGTCATTCGTTTGGGACTGCACAGTTCTCCCGAATTGGAGCGAGACCGTTTGGCAGGGCCTTGGCATCCTGCATTGAGAGAACTTTGTGAAAGCAGAAAATACCGCACTGCCGTTTTGCAAGATTTGGAACATTCTTTCGTAAAAGGAAAAAAGATTGAACTTTTTATCCATCCAAAGGATTATTCCAAAGCAGTAGGGCAAAAAAAGAGCAATTTGCAATTTTTTACTTCTATGGGTTATCATATAGAGATAAAAACAAATGAGACGATACAGAGAAATCGATTTTTATTAGCATATGCAGTCAATGAACAGAAAGGAGTGGAAGTTTGCGGTTAAAGTCATTAGAAATTCACGGATTTAAAACGTTCCCTGACCGAACAAAATTAAATTTTCATCATGGATTTACTGCTGTGGTTGGTCCAAACGGAAGCGGCAAGAGTAATATCAGTGACGCAATCCGTTGGGTTTTGGGCGAACAATCTACCAAAAATCTGCGTTGTTCCAAAATGGAAGACATTGTATTTAGTGGAACCACAAGCCGTAAAGCCCACGGTTATGCGGAAGTTACCATGACCATTGAAAACCAAAATCGTGAACTTCCCTTTGACGGAGATTTGGTTTCCATTACACGTCGTTATTATCGTTCCGGCGACAGTGAATATTTAATCAATAATGCCACTGTACGATTAAAAGACATTCACGAACTGTTTATGGATACCGGTCTTGGTCGTGACGGTTATTCTGTCATCGGACAAGGTAAAATCGACAGTATTGTATCTGCCCGTTCGGAGGATCGCCGCGAAATTTTTGAAGAGGCGGCAGGTATCTCCAGATACCGTTACCGCAAAGAAGAATCCGAGCGAAAACTATTTCAGGCGGAAGAAAACTTGGTGCGTCTGCATGACATTGTTTCTGAATTGGAAGATAGGGTAGAACCTCTGCGCATACAGTCGGAAAAAGCCAAGAGCTATCTGGAATTTTACGAAGAAAAACGCAATCTTGAAATCGGTCTTTGGCTCAATACGCTGGAGCGTTCCGGTAATGTATTGCGTGAACAAGAAGAAAAAACTGCAATTGCGCGAAATCAGGAAGAACAAGTTTCTGCACAGCTGGAAGAAATCAGCCGCGAAATTGAGATGAGTTTTAATCGTGCTAACAGTTATACGGTACAAATGGATGAAATACGTACCAAAACATCACAGGCAGAAGCGCTTGCAGCACGTAAAGAAGGCGAAATATCCGTTTTGGAGAATGATATGCTTCATAACAATCAAAGTATTGAGCGTATCAAAAAAGAGTTAGATTTGGCTTCTTCATCACATCAATCATCAGAACAAGAGTTAATTTTAAAAAAAGATAGACTAAAAGAAATTGAGGAACTATGCTTAAATAATCAAAGACAACAGCAATCTTATGTAGAAAAATTGGAATCTATCAGAAACAATATGAATCAATCGGATTCTGAAATTGCACTGGCAACCCAAAAGTTACATAATTTAACGGAACAAAACTCAGAAATAAAATTGCAGCAAATGGTTGCGGATTCAGAAATGAGTCAGGCGGAAGAAAGAAAAAATACATATGTACAGCAGGCAAACACCTATCAAGCGCAGATAGAGAAGCTAAAATCAGAAGCACTTGATTACAGTCATATGGTAGCCGATGCGAAAGTGCAGTTAGAATCTATGGCACAAGAGATTGAAACTTGCCAGCAGCATTATCAAGACTGCCGCAGACAGCTGGAACAGGAAAAACAAATTGCCGACCGTATTTTGCTGGACATCAATGAACAGAGCAGAAAAATCAAGTTTTTGGAGAACTTGGAAAGCAGCTTGGAAGGTTTTCATCATTCCGTTAAGGCGGTTATGAATCAAGCTGCGAACGGTCATTTAAACGGGATACACGGTCCTGTGTCCCGCTTGATAGAAGTGCCGAAACAATATGCCGTTGCCTTAGAAACTGCATTGGGCGCTTCTATGCAGCACATTGTAGTTGGAAATGAGCAAGATGCCAAACAGGCGATTCTCTTTTTAAAAAAGAAAGAAAAAGGTCGAGCTACGTTTTTGCCTATGTCTACCATAAAAGCAAATAAGTTGACCGAATCAGGGTTGGAGACCTGTGAAGGATTCATTGGTATTGCGGAAGATTTATGTCAATGCGATGCACAATATCGCAGTGTATTGCAGTCTTTGCTGGGGCGCATTGTAGTAGCGAGGGATTTAGATGCCGCCGCTCAGATTGCCAAACGATATCATTATCGTTTTCGTATTGTGACATTAGATGGACAAGTGGTCAATGCAGGAGGTTCCATGACCGGTGGTTCCCAAGCACGCAGTGCAGGGCTATTAAGCCGCAGTGCTGATATTGCACAGGGTAAAGAAAAAATTGTCGCTTTGGAACAGCAGGCTGCAAAAGCAAAAGAGACATTTCAGGCTACCGTACAGCGTACAGCCAAAGCAGAGCAGGCAATTGAATATGCCAAAAATGCGTTGTATCAAAGACGGGAAGAGACCGTACAAATACAAGCAGAGTATAACCGTGTTCTCAATGAGCGTAAAGCTATCGAGGAAGCTTTGCGGCAACTAAAGTCAGAACAAGAGCAGTTCTCCCATCAATTGGAACAGCAAATGCAAATAAAAGAAGATACAGCGGCACAATTGTCTAAGATAACAGATGAGATTACAGCTGTGCAAACATGGTTAACCCAATTAACAGGCAGCAAAGAATCTTTCGGCAAGGAAAGTCAATTGTTGAATGAACAGTTACAAGAACTGCGTGTTGCAGGAGTCTCTATTGAAAAAGAAAAAGAAGCGCTTCAGAAAGAGTTGGAAGACTTACGCCAGAATAGATTGAATTACGACCATAAGGCGGAAGTGCTGAACAGTGAAATTCGTGCAGTGACAGGCGCAAACCAATTGGTAGAAAAGCAGATTGCTGCTTTCAAAGAAGAGGTAAATTTTTTGCGTGAGCAGGCAAAATCCTCAAAAGAAACCATTGCTAAATTAACAGAAGAACGTTTGCAGACAGAACAGCATTGTGCGCATTTGAGAACGCAGGAACGTGAAAAATCTGTGGAGCGTGAAAATTTAGGTAGGGAACTTGCGCGTTTGGAAGAAAGAAAAGCCAATTTGCAAAAAGAGTATGATAGTATCATTACAAAATTATGGGAAGAATATGAATTAACCAGACGAGAAGCACAGGCGCTTGACATTCAAATGGAAGACGCAGGAAAAGCACAGCGCAGATTAAATGAACTCAAATCAAAAATAAAAGCGCTGGGTACGGTAAATGTAGCGGCCATTGAGGAATATCAAGAAGTATCCGAACGTTATGAATTTTTGACTTCCCAAATTGCAGATGTAGAGAAATCGCGCAATGAACTGAGAAAGTTAATTCACGATTTAACGCATCAAATGAAAGAACTGTTTTTGGAACGATTTGAACAAATCAATGCAAATTTCAAAGAGACGTTCCAAACATTGTTTGGCGGCGGAAAAGCCAATTTGGAATTGCTGGACTCTGACAATGTATTGGAAAGCGGCATTGGTATTATGGTACATCCTCCGGGCAAAATCGTGACCAATATTGAATTGCTGTCCGGCGGCGAAAAAGCCCTAGTTGCCATTGCGCTGTATTTTGCCATTATGAAAGTAAGCCCTCCGCCATTTTGTATTTTGGATGAAATAGAAGCGGCACTGGATGATGTAAACGTATCGCGGTTTGCTTCTTATTTGCGCAAAATGAATGATAATACACAGTTTGTTACCATTACACACCGCCGAGGCACCATGGAAGAGGCGGATGTCTTATACGGCGTTACCATGCAGGATCAAGGTGTATCGAAATTGTTAGAGCTGGATGTAAGCGAAATTGAAGAAAAATTAGGTTTATAATACTAATTTGAATCAGAAGGAGATGAGCTTATGGGATTTTTTAATAAAATCAAACAAGGGTTAAAGAAAACGAGAGAGAGCATTTCAGGCTCAATTGGCTCTATGCTTAATTCCTTTACAAAAATTGATGAGGAATTGTTTGAAGAGTTGGAAGAGCTTCTGGTAATGGGAGACGTGGGTATGCCCACAGCTGAAAAAATTTGTGCTGAGTTAAGAACACGTGTGAAAGAAGAAGGCGTCACCGACCCGCAGTTGATTATGGGTATGATACAAGACATTGTCGCAGAAATGATTCGTGGCGATGAGGAGTTGCATATTCAGACAAAACCATCTATTATATTAGTGATTGGCGTAAACGGTGTGGGTAAAACCACAACCATTGGTAAAATGGCGCTGCGCCTGCAAAAAGAAGGAAAAAAAGTCATTTTGGGTGCTGCCGATACATTCCGTGCCGCTGCTATTGAGCAGTTGGAGGTTTGGGCAAACCGTGCACAAGTGGAAATGGTAAAACGTGACGAAGGTTCCGACCCCGCTTCCGTTGTATTTGACACCATTGCAAAAGCAAAATCAGTTGGAGCAGATGTGATTATTTGCGATACGGCAGGCCGACTGCACAATAAGAAGAATCTAATGGATGAATTGGCAAAAATCAGCCGTATCATTGACAGAGAGCTTCCCGACAGCGATAAAGAGGTATTGCTTGTCTTGGATGCAACCACAGGACAAAATGCAGTCAATCAGGCAAGAGAGTTTAAAAATGCCGCCGGTATTTCAGGTATTGTGCTGACAAAATTGGACGGTACCGCAAAAGGCGGTGTGGTGCTTGCCATTCGTGAAGAATTGCAGTTGCCTGTAAAATTCATTGGTGTAGGTGAAAAAATACAAGACCTTCAACCATTTGATGCTCATGCATTCGCTGCAGCGTTATTTGAAAAAAGAAACGATGACGAACCGGAGGCAGATGAGGATGAAGAAGACGAGGATTTTGACGATTTTTATAAGGATTAATGTTTATGAAATTTATCATAGCAACCCATAACAAAAAGAAACTGGCGGAAATGGAGCGCATTTTAAATCCGCTCGGGGTTGAGGTTTCCACCGCGCAGTTACAGGAAGTAGACGAAACTGGAACAACGTTTGCAGACAATGCATATTTAAAAGCAAGCGCCGCATGCAAAGAAACGGGATTACCTGCCATTGCGGATGATTCAGGATTGGCAGTAGACGCCTTAAACGGTGCCCCAGGAATCTATTCGGCCAGATATGCAGGTGAGCATGCGACAGACCTGCAAAAAATGGAGAAATTGTTGTGCGAATTAAAAGACGTACCAAAAGAAAAACGGACTGCGCGTTTCGTGTGTTCCATTTGCTGTGTATTTCCAAACGGAGATTGTATTACCGCAGAAGGAGCTTGTGAAGGAAATATCGCATTTGAACTGACAGGTGACGGCGGATTTGGTTATGACCCAATCTTTTTGGTGGGAGAACAATCTTTTGGTCAGTTGTCCGATGAGGAAAAAGACCGTATCAGCCACAGAGGAAAAGCTCTTATGCTGTTTTCTCAAAAATTACAAGAGTATTTGAATAATTGATAAAGGAGCATACCATGCTAACAAGTAAACAACGCGCTTATTTGCGTGCTATGGCAAATTCTATCGAAACCATTTTGATGGTTGGAAAAGGCGGCATTAGCGACGACATTGTAAAGCAAGCAAATGATGCGTTGAAAGCAAGAGAATTGATTAAAGGAAAAGTGCTGGAGACAGCGCCGCATTCTCCGCGCGATACAGCAGAAGAAATTGCAGAAAAAACAAAATCTGATGTGATTCAGGTGATTGGTACAAAGTTTATTTTGTACCGTAAAAATCAGCAAGACCCGAAAATTGTTTTGCCGAAATCCAAGAAAAAATCATAGATTGGTCGTGATGTGCTGTGATGCAGAAAATTGCAATTTTGGGCGGTACGTTTAATCCAATTCATAACGGTCATTTACATTTGGTCAAACGATTTTCTGAAAAAATCGGATTTGACCGTGTTATTTTCATTCCGACCAAAATACCTACGCACAAAGGAGAAGAACAGTTGGCAAGTGCAGAACATCGTGTGCGTATGTGCAGGCTGGCGGCAGAAGAATTTGGTTATGAAGTCTCCGATATGGAAGTGAAAAGAGAAACTCCCAGCTATACGGTATTGACTTTGGAAACGTTAAAACATAAATTTCCCAACGATATACTATATTTTATTACAGGGGAGGATATGTTTCTATCTCTGCTGACATGGAACAATCCTGACCGTATTTTCCAATTGGCAACCATTTGTTCTGCTCCCCGCAGTATAGAGGGAATGGAAAAAATGGAACAATACGCTCAAATTCTGAAAACGCACGGCGCCAATACCATATTGGCTAATATTGATTTTTTACCCATTTCATCTACGTTGGTCAGAACTGCATGGAGGAAAGGGGAAGATATTTCCCATTTGGTTCCTGCCGCGGTTATGGACTATATGAAGCAGTATGATTTATATAAGGAGTAAGTCTATGGATTCAAAACAATATAAAGAGATTATCCGTCCGTTTTTGTCCGATAAACGTTTTCGTCATTCTGTTTATGTTGCGGAAGAATGTATTGCATTGGCAAGCAGATATGGCGTAGATGAAAAAAAGGCGGAAACAGTCGGAATTTTACACGATATTATGAAAGAGCTTCCAAAAGAAGAACAATTGAAAATGATGGAGGACTCTGGTATAATACTCACTGATGAAGAGCGCGATGCACCAAAGCTTTGGCATGCAAAATGTGGCTATTTATATATGAAACAAGTGCTGCATATCGAAGATGAAGAAATGCTTAACGCAGTCCTGTACCATACAACTGCACGTGCTCATATGACTCAGTTGGATAAAGTATTGTTTGTAGCAGACTTTATTTCAATGGACCGTGACTACGAAGGTGTAGAAAAATTACGGGATTTAGCAAGAGACAGTCTTGATAAAGCTGTACTGGAAGGATTAATATTTTCCATTCAGGATTTAACATCTGCGCATAAAACCGTACATCCTGACAGTGTAGCGGCATATAACTGGGCAATTAAACACTTCGAGTTATAACCGATACGATGATATTACCCGCATCTAAAGCGGCGAGTACCCTTCATCATTTTGGCGAAAGCTGTAAGCTCTCGTTGAAATGGTGAGGAGCGAATGTTCCCATCGCAGTTGCAAAATCACTTAAAAGCTTCAGGTAAGCTTGATGGAGTGTTGCTCCGATTTAAAAGGGATCTGAATGAATGCAATTTTCTATCCGGCAAAGGAAAATTGCTGCCAAACCTATATATTTGCCGGAGAAATGGTGGAAGTGCATGACATCTTTAGAATTAGCAAAAGAAGCGGCAAAATATTTAAATAACAAAAAAGCAGAAGAAATTAAAATTGTAAAAATTGAAGATATTTCTTCCCTGACAGATTATTTTGTATTTGCAACCGGTACCAGCAATACCCATGTAAATGCATTGGCGGATGAATTGGAAGTTGGTCTAAAGTCAGTAGGTATTATGCCTGACCATATGGAGGGTTACAGAGCAAATTCCTGGGTGTTAATGGATTACAATAGTGTAATTGTTCATATCTTTACACCGGAATCTCGCGAATTTTATGACCTTGACCGTTTATGGCAGGACGGAGAATCTATTGATATGAGCTTTTTAAATTAGGGGGAAATTCTGTGAAGTACGAACATCAACCATTAGAAGAAAAATGGCATAAAAAGTGGGAAGAAGCAGGAGTTTTTCATGCTTCCAATCAGTCAGACAAAGAGAAATATTACGCACTGATTGAATTTCCTTATCCGTCCGGACAAGGGCTGCATGTGGGACATCCGCGTTCTTATACTGCAATTGATATTATTGCAAGAAAGCGCCGTATGCAGGGCTATAATGTACTTTATCCAATTGGCTGGGATGCATTCGGTTTGCCTACCGAAAACTTCGCAATCAAACATCATGTACATCCCAAAATTGTAACAGAACAGAATATTGCGCGTTTTAAACAGCAATTGATTTCTTTGGGCATTTCTTTTGACTGGTCTCGTGAAATTAACACCACGGACCCGGAATATTATAAATGGACGCAATGGATTTTCCTTCAGTTATTTCAGCACGGTCTTGCTTATAAAAAAGAAATGGCGGTAAACTGGTGTACTTCTTGCAAGTGTGTGCTTGCAAATGAAGAGGTAGTAAACGGTGGCTGTGAACGCTGTGGAAGTGAGGTTGTGCGTAAGACAAAATCTCAATGGATGCTGAAAATTACAGAATATGCACAGCGTTTGATTGATGACTTGGATTTGGTAGATTACCCTGAGCGTGTAAAAGCACAGCAAAGAAACTGGATTGGCCGTTCCACAGGTGTACAAGCCAAATTTGCTACCACAGCAGGCGACACGGTAGAGATTTATACCACTCGTCCGGATACGATGTATGGCGTTACATATATGGTTATCTCTCCGGAACATCCTTTGATTGAAACTTGGAAAGATAAACTTTCCAACATGGATGAAATCCGTGCTTATCAGGAGGCGGCAGCGAAAAAATCTGATTTTGAACGTACAGAAGTTGCCAAAGAAAAAACAGGTGTGGAATTAAAGGGAGTAAAAGGTATCAATCCTTTGACGCAAAAAGAAATTCCGATTTTTGTTTCCGATTATGTTCTGGTCTCTTACGGTACAGGCGCCATTATGGCTGTTCCGGGTCATGATGCACGTGACTGGGAGTTTGCGAAAAAATTCAATCTTCCGATTGTTGAGGTTGTAAAAGGCGGCGACGTACAAAAAGAGGCATTTACCGAGAATCAAAACGGTACTATGGTAAATTCAGATATTTTAAACGGCTTAACCGTTGAGGAAGCAAAGAAAAAAATTACAGCATACTTGGAAGAAAAAGGCATCGGACATACAAAGGTAAACTTTAAACTGCGCGATTGGGTATTCTCACGTCAGCGCTATTGGGGTGAACCAATTCCGATTGTACATTGCGATAAATGTGGACAAGTTGCGGTTCCTCAGGAGCAATTACCATTGGAATTGCCTGATGTGGATTCTTACGAACCAACAGATAACGGAGAATCTCCTCTTGCAAAAATGACAGATTGGGTCAATACCACTTGTCCAAAATGCGGTGGTCCTGCAAAGCGTGAAACAGATACCATGCCTCAATGGGCAGGTTCTTCCTGGTATTTTCTGCGTTATATGGATCCGCACAATCACAATGCTTTGGCAAGCACCGAAGCATTACAGTATTGGGCACCCGTGGATTGGTATAACGGAGGAATGGAACATACCACTTTGCATTTACTGTACAGCCGTTTTTGGAATAAATTCCTTTATGATATTGGAATTGCACCAACCAAAGAACCATACGCAAAACGTACCAGTCATGGTATGATTTTGGGTGAAAACGGCGAAAAGATGAGCAAATCTCGCGGTAATGTAGTGAATCCGGATGACATTATACAAGAATATGGCGCAGATACCATGCGTTTATATGAGATGTTTATAGGCGACTTTGAAAAAGCAGCTCCTTGGAGTACGGCAAGTATCAAAGGATGCAGACGTTTTCTGGAACGCTTTTGGAATTTGCAAGACATCATGACATCAGAGGAAGCGCTTAGTCCTAAATTGGAAGCTTCTTTCCATAGAGCCATCAAAAAGATTGGCGAAGATATTGAAACATTAAAATTCAATACAGCAATTGCGACATTAATGGCTTTGTTAAATGATATTTATGATATAGGCTCTGTAACCAAAGGTGAATTAAGATTATTTACCGTATTGTTAAATATGTTTGCTCCCCATATTTGTGAAGAGGTATGGGAGCATTCTAAGCTCGGCGATGGTATGGTTTGTCAGCAGCAATGGCCTGAATATGATGAGAGTAAATGTGTGGATAAAACCATTGAAATTGCGGTTCAGGTATGCGGAAAAATTCGTTGCAGATTAGAGGTTGCTGCAGATATTGATGCTGAAAGCGCAATTGCAGCTGCAAAAGCAGATGGGAAAGTAGCAGCAGAACTTGCAGATAAGCAAATTGTAAAAGAAATTTATGTACCGGGTAAGCTGGTCAATATTGTAGCAAAATAAAAAACAGGCACTTTAAAAGTGCCTGTTTTTTATTTGTAAAAATTATGCTGTAAAAACAAAAAGGCCGAATCTTTCGATTCGGTATGCCTTTTTGTTAGCATTTATTTCATTGATTAAGTGGGGGAAATCAATGAGCATGTAGCAACGTTATCTCTTGACTACATTTATAGTATACTCGTTTCTTTTCAATAAGGTGTGACTGAATTATGAACAGATTAGTATAATATTGTAAATTGTTCTAATTTGTTTCAGTATTAATCAATGAACTTTTAAAAAGAATTTATATTATAAAAACAAAATCTATTAAGAATCCTCTTATTTGGAAAAAAAGGTAGACTTTATTTCTCACCGGATAATCACCATAAAATGGAAAATGACTAACGCAGTTAAGCCTTTTCGACATTCTACCATATCTATTATTAAAAGTCTACTTAATGTCTGCTTTTGGTTCCATCAGAGGATAATGATATCACCAAGAAAATAAAAAGAGATTTTAGAAGATGTCCATGAATTCCATTTTGCTTTTTGTAGGATTACATATATTAATACGGTTAAGCCTGATATATGAAAAGGAGTGTTTAACAAAGTGAACGTGTGTAAAAAATCCAAAAGTATACTGGCAGTATGTTTATGTGCATTGCTGATACTCACTTTATTACCTTTCCATTTTATGAATATAGTAAGTGCAGTATCAAACAGAGCTTCAGGAAATGAGGAGGCAGGTTCTGTTTCAGTAGAGTATTTAAACGAAGAACGAACTGAGGCAGAAATTACCTACCTGATTCATGCTGAACCGAAAGAGCCGGTGAATGTCATCTTTTTGGTAGACTCGTCAGATACAGGTAAGCAATCAACACAAGAAGCAGGATCGGTCATTGCAGGTTGGAGTGGAAAATCCAGTGACATGGTGTATGCATATGGCTCTAATCCTGTTAAAATCATTACATATGGAGGAAATCAAATTAACGAAACTGATTGGCTTGAAACTGCGGCAGAGTATGATGCCAATACTTCTTTAAGCCAAATTGGCGGAAACGCAGATGAATTGTTGGCAGTGGATAAAGCAATAGAAGCAGTCAAAGAAGCAAAAGATATGAATCATCACCCAACCGTAGTCTTATGGGCACTGGGTTCTTCTGTAAATAAAGAAAATGAACTTAACAATAAACTATCTGAACTTGACAACATCTTGGAAGAAAACGATGCTTTGGTTACTTATCAATACAGCACAACTGTAAGCAGTGTCTTGGAACAATTTGCTGATGAAGCAAAGGCATTGGAAGAATTCTATGCCAATGAACTATTGGTGTCTTTTAGTAAAGCATTATTTGATCATCATGAAGGAACAATGGAGTTAAATCTTGCACAAAATCAAACGATGATAAAAGAAATTACAGAGGCAAGCGCGGAACCGATTAAAGTAACGCTGGTGTATGGAAGCACAAATGCTGCTGTTCACCAGGATAAACAGGGAGTTACCATTAAAACCGATGATTTTAATGCAGGTGATATTCTACAGGTAAAATTAAAGGTTATGTTAAATCCTGATGTAATGGGTCCGGAATGCGTATTTGAAGGACAATCTTTTTCTACAACTTATTATACAGGCTTAACTGATGAAACGACTTCAAATGGAAGTGTTACATTTCCTGAAGTTATTCTAAATAAATCTGACCTCACCATTCATTATGAACTGGGAGATAACGTAACAGGTACAGCACCTTTAGATCAATCTGCAGCTTCAGGTGCAATTGTAACACTTGCCAATGCCTCCGATATATCAAAAGAAAAATACACATTTGGTGGCTGGATTGTTACGGACGGAAAATATGCAGGCACACGTTATTTGGCAGGTGAAAGTATTGTAATGCCGGATGAGAACATTACGTTGAAACCAGTCTGGGGACAGCCGGATGTATATTTGGAAGTTGGTCAAGTTGAAAAAGCACCTTCCAAAGGCAATCAAATTATGGAAACAGCAGGTTTAAACCAAGTATTGAATTTCAGCAATGTAATTGTCAATGGAGAGCTGGTAGGCGACAAAGTACATTCTGTTACCTTTCGAGATGAATTATTAGACTATATGGACAATGCCTCTGCGGAGGACTCCAGAAAAGTAACTGTAAAGGACAGAACCGATATTGTCTATGCACGTAATATTGCAGAAGAAGGAAACTCTGTTATTGCCTATTTAGTGAAAAATGATCAACAAGGCTTTGATATGTATATCAGTGCAGAAGGCGGAGTAAAAGCACCCTCTGATATTCGTGCTTTGTTTGCACAATACAATTCTGATACCAGCACATTAGGAACAGGTTGGAATGCAAACATTACAAAGATAGATTTTGCAGGTAATTTCGATACATCTGAAACTACCACTATGGACGCATTATTTTATGGCTGTACCAATTTAACTACGGTACTTGGTATAGAGCAACTAAGTACACAAAATGTAACAAATATATCCAGATTATTCACAAACTGTTCTTCTATTGATAACGTTGATTTAAGTGCATGGAATACGTCCAATGTAAAAAATATAAGCAGATTGTTTCAAGGATGTACCAGTTTAAGTAATGTACGTTTAAACTGGGATGAAACCAATACAAGAAATTTTACAGATATCAGTTATGCATTTTATCAATGTGAAGGTTTAACATCTCTGGCCGATACAGGTATTGAATCTTGGGTGCTGCCAAATGCGACAGAAGGATCTGCTGTATTCTATAATTGCATTAATCTGCAATCTGCGAATTTAGAATGTTGGAATCCTACTAAAATTGTTAATTTGCCATGGTTATTTTATGGTTGTGAAAACTTACAGAAATTTAGTTTAGATGGCTGGAGTGTTCCTTCTTTATTGGATTTACAACAAGCTTTTTCAGGTTGCACAAATTTAGAAGTGATAGATTTAAGCGGATGGACAGAGATTCATTCGTTAGATAGTCTATATGGTACTTTTTCCGATTGTACCAATGTAAAAGAGGTTAGAATACCGAATATTAAGTCCGGTTTTAAAAAGATGTTCTTTTATTTCACATTTGATGGTTGTACCTCTTTAGAATTATTAGATATTTCCGGCTGGGTTCTAGATGGATGTAATGAAAAAGTGGCTAACAATGGAGGAGCATATGATTTGACTACTGCATTTTGGGGTGATACTTATCCCAACAATCCGTTTACATTACTGGCAGATAACTGGGAAGTAACAGTAGATGATGTTTTAACAAATGCAGACAATCAATTGGAAGTGCCATGGTATGATAGCCGTACCAATTTTAGAGCAAATGTTTCTATAAATAATTGGAATTTGAATAATACAGTGCAGGATTTATCCGGCCTTTCACAAGGATGGAGTGTATTGGGAAGAGATGACCAAATAACCGAATTAAAAGGGTGGAGCGGATTAAGCGGAGTAACGAGCATGGAAGAAATGCTGGCAGGACAAAGCAGGCTGGAGAGAGTATCCATCACAGAAGCAAATATGCCAAACCTAACAAGTACA